>CAYTTZ010000254.1:0-3896 GCA_964440945.1 uncultured Woeseiaceae bacterium | reverse complement strand
AACCGAATCCATGGGCTATTAGTATCTCGAGGTCCTCGAGTATTTCCTCATCGCTCGGGTTAATTGCTCCGTCGCCGCGGTCCGGGTGCTGACCTTCACGAAAACCCGAGTAAGCGACTGCCATTACTTCGCCGGACAATAGCGCGGACGGCGGCTGCTCATAGTTGCCTGTTTCGCCGGAGACGGATGCCTCAGGGTCACCGGACGAACACGCTGCGACCAGCAGCACGCAAAGGCCCAGTACTTTCCATCTCAAATTAGCCTTGAACCCTCTCGTCATAACTTATTCCTTGCCGTCTCTTGGTTTCGTCGCAACGACCAGCGCCCAGGTCTCCGAACTGACCTGCTCGCGCAGTGCCAGTAGATCCTGCAACGCATCCAGGTCCCACTCCGGGTTCGCCGACATCATCGCCTCGGCCATGGGAACCGGATCGAGGTGGTCGACAAGATCCACCGTGCTGTAGTCGTACGGTATCGATGTTCCGAATGGCGACACCAGGGCGTACATCGCCCAGCCGGCGCGGTAGCCCCCATCGACCAGCGCCTGGTGCCCGGGCTTAAATACGCGTGTTTCCATGCGCTCATACGCGTCCGGATCGGCCGCGTTCATCCTGTTCACAATTGCGAAGCGATGCTTTTTCGACGGTGTGGCATCAACCGTCTGCCACAGCTCGGTGGCAACGTGGTCACGCGATGCCCAGGTACGCACCATCGCCTCCTCGAGGTTGCCGTCAGGATGTGCCGCCCGGAAGACCTCATCCAGCGCCGGGTAGGCATTCAACTGCGCCGAGCCGACGTACGTCGTCACCGTGTAGTAGTCACACTTTGAGCGATCGCCGTACATCACCCAGTAAAGCGCCCAGCGTTCCTGCTTGCGCTGGTCGACCATTTCCTGATGCATGGGCAGCCAGACGTCCGTCTCAAGGAGCCGATATCCCGGCGATGCCGATTTCATACAATTGACGGACAGGTACTGCGGTTCCTGTTGTTGATCATCGGCAATCGTCGCGCCGGAAAAAATGACGATAGCGGCGACAATCACCAGGTGCGTGCTTCTCGCATTCATAACGCTCTCCTTGATGGGCTAGCAGGAAAACTCATTTCAACGCCTCACCAGCATTTCTTCCAGCTCTTCCAGGGATCTCCCCTTGGTCTCTGGCAAGACACGCATGACGAATACCAGGCCAATCACAGCAAATATGCCGTAAATCAGGAACGTCGTAGCATTGCCAAGCGTCTCGAGTTCCCAGGGAAAGATAAACGTCACAAGAAACGCGACCGCAGAGTTAATGAGTCCGACGAAAGAGATCGCCATGCCACGAACATTGTTCGGGAACAGCTCGGAAAACAGCACCCACATGATCGGCCCGATCGAGATTGCGAAGCTCGCGACGAAGCCCAGTATCGCAAACAGGATCAGCGTCGGGTTCATCGCAATGGCGCTACTGACCAAGGCTGACTCATGAAGCTTGAAACTCTCCAGACCGATTACCCCGGATACGGCCTCACGAAATTCAATGTCGTCGTCGTAGGTCGTATCCGCCACGAGCATTATTTGTGCGCGATCGATCTCGGCCGGCAAATTCTCGATCGCATCCTTATCCAGCGTATAGGTTGCAGCACCGAACCCGTACGAGAGGGTCAGCATGCAGACCGCAATGCCGGTCATGCCGAATCCCAGCAACGGTCGCCGACCGAGTTTGTCGATCAAAGCCATGGCCGCGATCGTAAAGCCGAGATTGACCAAACCTACGAGTACCGCCTGCATAAACGCCGCATTCGTACCAATGCCGGACTGTTCGAAAATCATGGGCGAATAAAAGAACACGGAGTTGATACCCGTTATCTGTTGGAGGATACCGACCGACACGCCAATCGTCAGCACCAGCTTCATCGATGGGTGAAACAGTGCCTTCAGTGACACACCGCCCTGCTCGGCTTCCGCCTCGATGCTGTCCTTGACCGACTGGAGATCGATCGCCGCCTGCTCGACACCGCTGACTTCTTCGAGGACCTCGCGTGCTTCGTCGTCTCGACCCTGCATTGCCAGCCAGCGAGGACTCTCTGGAACGAGCAGCAGCGCAAAGAAATACAGCACCGCGGGCAGCGTCTCGATGCCGAGCATCCAGCGCCAGTTCCACTCGCCCAGCCCCAGCGATGCTGCCCAACCTGCATCAGACTCGCCCAGGGTAAGAATCAGGTAGTTCGTAAAAAACGCCGCCGAGATGCCGATGACAATATTCAGCTGATTGAACGAGACCATGCGGCCACGCACAGCGGCCGGGGCCATCTCTGCAATGTACATCGGCGCGATAATCAGCGCCGCGCCGACGCCGAGACCGCCAACCATTCGTGCGATAACCAGCGCTATGAAATTCGGTGCGAAAGCCGAAGCAATTGCCGAAACCGCGAACAGCGCGGCCGCAACTTTCAGCACAGGACGTCTCCCGATACGGTCGCTGATGGGGCCGGCTACCATCATCGCGAAGGTTGCCGTGAGCGCCAGCGAAGAAACCGACCAGCCCAGCTCGATCTTCGTTAGTTCGAACTCGGTCTCGATGAAGCCGACAACGCCCGAGATTACCGACGCGTCAAAACCCATGAGAAACCCGCCAAGCGCTACGATGAGCGCGACGGTCGTTGTAAATCGCGTGCCTTGCTGCATTGTCTGTGTCCTGCGCGGTTCAGTCGCTGTCGACGATCCGGAATTCGCGGCGCAGTTCGGTCTCGGAACTGCCGCCAACCCAGACATGGAAGTCACCAGCTTCGGTCATCAGCTGCATGTTTCGACCATAAAATGCGAGATCATCAGTGTGAAGGTCGAATTCGACAGTCACCGTCATTCCCGGCCCCAGGAAAACTCGCTTGAAGCCTTTGAGTTCCCTGACCGGTCGGGTCACATTCCCGACCAGGTCGCGTACATAGAGCTGGACGACTTCCTCCGCGGCAACATCACCGTCGTTGGTCAGTTCGGCGCTGACGGTCACCGTTTCGCCCATCGCAATTTCGTCCGCGCTGACTCTGACATCGCTGTAGCTGAAATCCGCGTACGAGAGACCATGGCCAAAAGCGAACAGCGGTGTATAGCCGGCGTCGAGATGATACGCCGTCATGCCGGTTGACAGCTGCGGCGCATGCGCATCGATGTCATCGATGAGTACCACCGTGTCCGGCGAGGGTGGCTTGCCGGTGTTCTTCTGGTTGTAGTAGATCGGAATCTGGCCAACCATACGCGGAAATGTCGCCGGCAGCTTGCCGGAGGGTGATTCGACGCCGAATAACAAGTCGGCGATTGCGGGCCCGCCCATGGTCCCCGGATGCCATGCGAACAGTATGGCATCGACGTCATCGACGATGTTCGTCAAGGTCAACGGCCTGCCCGCCTGAATTACCGCGACGACGGGTTTACCGGCATCGCGGATGCGTCGCACGAGTTCTGCCTGCGCGCCGGGCAGACTGATGTCGGCACGAGAATGCGCCTCGCCCGACAGGATCGACTCTTCCCCAAGGAACAGGAGAACCGCATCGGAGCCACGCGCGATCTCCACAGCCTCATCAAAGGCGTCCGTTGAACTGGAACGCGAATTGGCCATTGCCCGCAGGTAACGCACATCGATATCGTGGCCGACAAGACTATGAATCGCATGCAAGGGCGTCACGCTGAGATCAGGGTCACCGTCGAATATCCACGTACCAAGCTGTTCATAAGGCGCATCGGCCAATGGTCCGATAACCGCCACCGAGGTCAGCTTTCCGGCTGAAAGTGGCAAGACGCGATGGTCGTTCTTAAGCATGACAACGCTTTGCAACGCCGCTTCTCTCGCCGTATCCAGCGCATCCCTGCTTGCGATCGGCGGCAGTTCGGTCTGGTCGGTATAGGGCTTTTCGAACAAGCC
>CAYTTZ010000253.1:0-3910 GCA_964440945.1 uncultured Woeseiaceae bacterium | reverse complement strand
GTCGCAGAGACTAACACGCCGGTGCGGCGACTCCCATGCCTTCCATACGCCACAGCGCACGATCAGGAGCCGGGAGAGGCAGGCGGGGGGGCTTTTCTGCTAATCTCTGGGTCTAATTTTCAGGCATGCATATCGATTGGGAGTACTGTCATGGATACTGGCTGGATACAGGTGTTTGTGTTGACGCTGGTAGAATGCATAGCGCCTGCCGGCAAGACGGTTTGCCAGCAACAGGAATTCGAGCTGACATTCCTGACCCAGGCGGATTGCCAGGTCGCGCTGGAACAACTGGTGACGCTCAAGGATGCTGCAGAGAACATCATCGTTGACAAGTCAAAGACGCGCTGCGAGGCGACGGCCCGCCGACAGGCGACGTTTGCCAGCGTTGCCGAGGCCGCTGGATCGGCAGGCGACGAAATTGCCTGGAGGGCCCCCGATACTTCACAGCAGCCTTTGGCGACGGTAGATGCAAGTTACCAGGGTCGACTGGAGCAACTGAAGGCCTGTGATGAAACAGGCAACGTTGCACCCTGCAAGATCGGCGAGATCATTATTGAAGACGCGGTGAGCGGCGAACCGCTCGAAGTCTGGCGGCAAGACAAGAAGTAAAATGCGCTGATACAACCCGGGAGCTCAAGAGAATGGAGATCGACGGGGCGTTCGCGATAATCGCCAGGCTCGTGATGGCTCCGAGCAGCCGGCCAAATGGTAAACTCGCCGCTTAACCCCACAAGGCCGGGGCGGACATTGTCTTTAGACCGCGTAGGCCGTGGGCCTTTGTCCGATCCTCGGCGGGATACGTGACGCGGGCAAGAATAAATATGCACCTAAAAAGGACTACGCTCATGAACCGACTAATCTACCTGTTCATAACGGCCATTCTGCTCACGGCTTGCAGCGACAAGACCCCGGACGCGACCACAGCCGGAGCCGATGCGGGCGCTGAGCTTGCAACACCAATGGCGCCTGCAGTGATTCCGAGGGCGACCATCTTTGGAAATCCGGAACGTACGGTTGCGAGAATCAGTCCCGACGGAAGCTACGTCAGCTGGTTGGCACCGAAGGACGGTGTCATGAACGTCTGGGTGGCTCCAACCGAAGATCCTGATAATGCGCGTGTCATTACGAACGACACCTATCGTGGGATTTCGATCTACTACTGGGCGCCGAACAGCAGGTATGTCTACTTCATTCAGGATGATGGTGGCGACGAAAACTTCCATGTCTATTCGAGTGATATCGGCTCTGGCGAGGTTCGAGATTTAACGCCGGTAGCTGAAGGTGCGCGCGCGACCATCGAGCTTGTCTCTTCGGAGAGACCTGATCACATCGTCGTTGGCCTCAACGAGCGCGACCCACAATTCTTCGACCTCTTCATTGTCGATGTCACGACCGGCGAAAGAGAGCTGCTGAAGGAAAACCCGGGCTATGGCGGGTGGCTGATTGATAATTCACTTTCACCTCGATACGGCCTGCAGCCAACGCCGGACGGCGGCGCAGATATCGTGGATTTCGAAGGCACCGTTTTCGCGGTTATTCCGCCGGAGGACTTCCTGGTGACCCAGGCTATCGGGTTCAACAAGGACAACACGGCCATTTTCATGCTCGATAGCCGAGGCCGCGATACGGCCGCTCTGACACGCGTAGACCTGCAGACGGGGGAGCAGGTGATGTTAGCCGCGGATGACAAGGCGGACATCCAGGGCGTATTAACCGACCAGGTGACGTTCGAGCCTGTCGCCTACAACGTCGACTACCTGAAATCGTCGTGGCAGGGACTAACAGACGAAGCCAAAGCCGATTTCCAGGCTCTCTCCGCCGAATTGACTGGTTCCCTGAGTATCGTATCGACGACAGAGGATATGGCGAAGTGGATTGTGTACGAAGACGCCAGCGAAAAACCCGGCGCCTATTACGTCTACGATCGTGCGGATGGCTCGGTGTCGCAAATGCTCGTGCCCCGGCCGGCGCTGAGTGACGCAACGCTCGCACCAATGCAGCCCGTCGTTATCAAATCACGCGATGGCCTCGACCTCGTGTCTTACCTGACCCTTCCGGCAGATAGTGATTCGGATGGTGATGGGCGGCCCGATGCCCAATTGCCCCTGGTACTCGCAGTGCATGGCGGGCCATGGGCTCGAGACAACTATGGCTATAACGCCTGGCACCAGTGGCTGGCTAACCGCGGTTATGCAGTCCTTTCCGTGAATTATCGCGGGTCGAGTGGCTTCGGCAAGTCATTCATGCGCGCGGCGATCAAAGAGTTTGCCGGCAAGATGCATGACGACCTGATTGACGGCGTGGCCTGGGCCGTCTCAGCGGGCATCGCCGACCCGGACAAGGTGGCGATCGTCGGTGGTTCCTACGGAGGGTATGCAACGCTGATCGGCGTGAGTTTTACCCCGGAGACCTTCGCTTGCGGCGTCGACCTTGTCGGACCATCGAGCCTCGCTACACTCATCGAGAGCTTTCCTGAATACTGGAGACCTTTCCTGCAGGGCACCTGGTACACGTATGTCGGGGATCCTGAGAACGAGGAGGATCGTGCCGACATGCTTGAACGTTCTGCCATCAGCCGTATTGATGATATCTCGGTACCGCTGCTCGTTGGTCAGGGTGAGAATGACCCACGCGTAACAAAGCTCGAATCCGACCAACTGGTCGAAGCCATGTCTGCCAAGGAACTTCCGGTGACCTATGTGAACTTCCCGGATGAGGGGCATGGATTCCAGCGCCCCGAAAACCGGCTCGCATTCTATGCGGTTATGGAGGGATTCCTGGCACAGTGCCTTGGTGGTCGCGCGGAAGATGTTAACGATGCGTTCGATGGCTCGACCATCGAAATCCTCTATGGCAAAGGCTACGTTTCTAATCTGCCACTCAATGAAGAACAGCAGGCGGATTAAGATTAACGTGGCGGCAGGACTGTATTGAGCTGATAGGCGGACGCGTGCAGGCAGCGGCTGATATCCGGTGATTGCCGGAATGCGGGTGGCCCAGCAAGCCGGAGATTAGGGCAGGCCTCAGGCTGCGTCGTTGGCGGCGTCTTCATCAGCGGCACTGTCGTCGTTGCGGCTGAGATGACTGGCAACGATCTCCCGCAATGCGGGCATCGTAAATGGCTTGGACAGGTAATCGTCCATGCCGGCTTTGAGGCAGCGCTCGCGATCACCGGTGAGGGCATTGGCGGTCAACGCAACGATCGGGTGGGCCGCTTTGTCTGCGGATTGCTCGTATTCACGGATGTGTTTTGTTGCCGTGAATCCGTCCATCTCCGGCATCTGGCAATCCATGAGTACGATATCGAAGCACTTTTCCTGATTGATGAGGAGCTCAACAGCCTCGTTTCCGTTCATGGCGGTGGTTGTCTTGCAACCGAGCATCTTCAACATTGCTTTCGCAACCTCCTGGTTGACGATGTTGTCTTCAACCAGCAAAACGGTGGCATTCAGCGGTGTCTCATCGGATGCCACTGGCTGCGCTGAGCGTAATGAATGTGGCTCGGCGTCGTTATCCATGCCCATCAGACCTGTCAGGCAACTCTGCAAGAGTCTCTGGCGGACGGGTTTGGTCAGCGTAAACTGGATGCCGAGGTCTTCACGCTCAGCGCGATTGAGCTGACCTGACAACGAGCTCAGCAAGACTATTTTGGCAGCAGAACCAATTTCGCGCCTTCGAATCTCAGCCGCTGTCTCAAGCCCGTTCATTCCCGGCATCTTCAGGTCCAGCAGGATAATGTCCGGATTCAGGTCGTGTTCGAGAGCGTCAATAGCCTCGCGTCCAGAGGCGGCCTCCGATGCTTCGATACCCCATCCGGTCAGCTGCGTAATCAGTATTTCCCTGTTCGTAGCGTTGTCATCCACGACCAGCCAATATATCCTGTAAATCCAGTCGCATCCTGACCACTCTC
>CAYTTZ010000252.1:0-3910 GCA_964440945.1 uncultured Woeseiaceae bacterium | reverse complement strand
GACAACGGTCGAAACACAGAATTGCAGTGACCCTCGCGCGGCCTCGTTTTACGCGTCGCCCAGCAGTGCCGTGTCGATCAAATCGCACAAGCAGTGGATAACGACCAGGTGAACCTCCTGGATACGCGCCGTGCGTGTCGCCGGCACACGGATTTCGACATCGCCCTTGCTGAAGACGTCAGCCATACGGCCGCCGTCGCGACCCGTCAACGCGACGACGTTCATGCCGCGGTCATGAGCAGCCGAGACTGCACGAATTACGTTTTCTGAATTGCCGGACGTGGAGATGCCGAGCAGAATATCCCGCGACTTGCCCAGAGCACGGACCTGCTTGCTGAAAATCTCTTCGTAAGCGTAGTCATTGCTTATGGATGTAAGCGTTGAGCTGTCCGTGGTCAGCGCCATCGCCGGGAGTCCGGGGCGTTCCATCTCGAATCGGTTCAGCAGCTCCGAAGAGAAGTGCTGCGCGTCCGCGGCTGAGCCGCCATTGCCGCAGCTGAGGATCTTGCCATCATTCAGCAGGGCTTCGCTCATCAGGTGCCCGGCAGCGACAATAGACTCTGCGAGTTGCTCGGCGGACGCCTGCTTCGTCGCAATACTCTCAGCAAAATGCTCGCGAACTCGCTCTCTCGGATCCATCATCTCTCCATCCTGTTGATTACCGTCGGATTCTATCAGCAGTTGCCCCTGCCGGTCAGAGCGTTGAGTCCTGTGGTCGAAACGCGTCCTGGATCCAGCGGATACCGGCATCTCCGTCGCCGGTAATTGCAACGACGTCAAAGCGTACGGGATGCGTGGTGAATTGCTGCGTACTGGCAAGAAAGACAGCCGCCGTGCGAATGATCTTGCGCTGTTTGCGCGAGTCGATCGTCATTTCCGGACTCGAGAATCGAGCGGATGTGCGAAATCGAACCTCAACAAATACGAGGCAGTCGTCATGTAGCATGATCAGGTCAATTTCGCCGCCGCGACTTTGATAGTTGCTGCCTACCGGCCTGAGGCCCTTTCCTACGAGGAATTCCAGCGCGGCTCGTTCGGCCCGTTCGCCTAGAGGTCCAGTGCGTCCGGGTCCCACGGCGACTCGTCGGCAGCGTCGGGCTCGATGAACTCGCCGTCATCACTGATGTCCTGGATGGGGCCGCCGATCGTATCAAGTCGCGGCATCGCAACGGCTTCTCCTCCCTGGAACTGCGCCCAGGCAAGCCGTCGATGTACGCGACCGGAGGCATCCAGGAACAGCCTGCCCGTCGCGCCATCGATCTCAATCATCTCGCCGCCGCGAGAGGCGAACAGGGCGGCAATCAGGTTGTAGGCGTCATAGCCCATCGCGTGCAGCCGGGCCTGGCGGCGTTCCTCCGGCCAGTATTCAGCGAACTCCTGCGGCAATTCCGCGATCCATGGTTGCGGATCGATGACCCAGGGCGTGTCGGCGAACATCACGCCATTCAGATCGCTATTGGAGCGACCGTCCAGCGAGTTGATGGATGACGTTGAGTAGACAGGCAGGTCTCCGGAATAGTGAAACTTCAGCTGAGCTTTAAGTAGTCGACCCGCCGGGGCGTCCGATGCGAGGAAAATAAACTCCGCGTCCTGTCGTCGACGCGGATCAAACTGGAGGTTGCCGCCGATGTTGGCACGCATACGCTGGTAGCGACTGACACTGCCCGTCAGACCCATCAGGTTCTCGATCTCGTTGGAGAAATCCTGGACACCCGGCCGGTAGCTGCGATAGTCCAGCAGTGTGCCACCCAGCCCCTCGAACTCAGTCGCAAAACTCGTCAGCAGACGACGACCCCATGCGTTGTTCGGCACCAGTGCGACCGCGCGCGCGTGCCCGTCTCCGAGTGCCCGTACCGCCGCGGACGCCGCTTCATCCTCCGGGGCCAGCGCAAACTGGTAGAGACCGGGCGGCGAGAGCGACTCATCGGGCAGATTATTGAGCGTGAGAACCGGCACGGGGACGAGGATGTCGTTGGCCAGCTGTATGACGCTGTTTTTCAGTAGCGGACCGACAACGAACTCGGCGCCGTCGGCCACCGCGGCGGCATAGGCAGCGCTGCCGCCACCCTCCGCATTCACGTCATAAATACGTACCCTTTGCCGATCGTCGAGTCCGGCCGCGGTTGCGAAATACGCGCCAAGGAATCCGTTTTGCACTGCCTTGCCGGCGCTGGCCGCTCTGCCGGACAACGGCAGTAGCAGCGCAATCTGGCGCGGATATTCGAGCAATATGTCATCGGGGAGTTGCAGGTCGTCAAGTACGGTTATCGCTGGGTGGTCGGCGTTGCTCTCGCGCCATCGCACAACGCCGTTGCTCCAGCCGACACCCTGCTGGCCAGTGGATGCAGCCAGCGAGCCAATCGACAACCAGCCGCGTACCACCGGGTCGGTCGTGGTTTGGGCGGCACGCCGCAAAACCTGGGGGCTGCTGACCAGCAGCCCCTGCCACAGGCGCAGGCGATTCTGTTCGATACCGCGACGATCGTTGACCCAGACCTCACGTTGCATCATCAGTTGTACCGCGCGTTCCGGATCCTGTTTCTGAATCCAGGCGTCGGCACGCAGCGCCTCGACTCTTAGCCTGTCCCGTGTCGTGAGCGGGTCGCGACTAAGCGACTCGAGCAGGCCGAGCGCTTCATCGGGAGCACCTTCAAATAACAACAGTGCCGCCGAGTTCGTTGACCAGATGGCGCGCGGGCTACCGGCCGCGGGTTGCGGAACACTGCCAAAGGCGTTCCTGGCACGAGCGACATCTCCTGCGTCCAGCCATTGTTCGACCGCGAGCAAGGTCAGGCGGTCTCGTTCCGCACTGATTGCCTCGCTTGCCAGCGAGATATAGGCGCTGGCCGCCTCGGCGTGCTCGCCGTCAAGCGCGAGCCTCTCTGCGCGGCCTTCGCCGCTCAGCGCCATGCCGCCAAGACCGGTCGTTTCACAGCCGGTCAGAGTGCCGAGAGCAATGAGCAAGAGTGCGATGCTTGCTAGCAAGCGTACTTCACGGGCAGGATATCGAAGACTACTCATCATAATCATGTAACCGGAACAAGGTTCTGCGCCAATGAGCGGCACGCTTTATATCGTTGCAACGCCGATAGGCAACTTGGAAGATCTGACACCGCGCGCGCGAAAAACGCTTGGCGAAGTGGACCTTATTGCTGCGGAGGATACCCGCCACACCGGCCGATTGCTAATGTCAATCGGTGTCAAAGCACGACTTATGGCGCTGCATGATCACAACGAAGCGGAGGTTCTTTCTACCGCCGTGGCAGCGCTCGAGTCCGGTCAGTCGGTGGCGCTGGTCAGCGACGCCGGAACACCACTGGTGAGCGATCCCGGTTACCGGCTGGTCAAGACTGCGCATGAGCGAGGTATCCCGATCTCGCCCATACCCGGGCCCAGCGCGTTGACGGCGGCCCTCTCTGCGGCCGGACTGCCGACCGATCGCTTCGGCTTTGAGGGCTTCCTGCCGGCAAAGCGCACGGCCAGGCGCAAGGTACTGGCATCATTGCATGACAGAACCCATACAACGGTCTTCTACGAATCGGTGCATCGGGTCGCCGAGTCGCTCAAAGACATGTGCGAGATACTGGGTGACGATCGCCCGGCCTTTATCGGTCGCGAGCTGACGAAGCTGCATGAGCAGTGTGTGCAGGGCACGCTCGCACAGTTACGAGAAAGTGTCGATGACGGCACCATCGTCTCCAAAGGCGAGTTCGTCCTGATCGTAAAGGGCTCGGATGAAGCGTCGCCGGCGTCATCTCTGGACGCGGATCGTCTCTTGATCGAGCTTGGTGATGTGCTTCCCGCAAAGGAAGCGGCGAGGGTGTCTGCCAGTGTTACTGGCCTTAAGAAGAATGCCCTGTATCAGCGCCTCCTCGAACTCAAGGATCGTACGCGTTGAATAACAAATCGG
>CAYTTZ010000251.1:0-3913 GCA_964440945.1 uncultured Woeseiaceae bacterium | reverse complement strand
GAAAACATTTGCCGTGAATACAATCACGCTTCTGGATTCGTTTAGTTTGCGTTTTCAATCGATCTGTAATCTCTAAAGCAAGTGCTGTGCCAGTAATGCCGTAGTCGCGAATAATCGTGAAAAAACCTAATAAAAATAGCTACTTACGACTACACCCCGATAGGCTTCCAGGTAAGTCATATGTCAAGTCACTGTCGGCGCTTTAGCACATCCATAATCTGCTGGACGGCTAAGCTACTGATTGTGAAGGAGTGTGCAACTGTCGCTGAAGGGAGACAGGGTAGTCGTCTAGTGACACCACCAAACAACAAAAGGCAATGACATAAAGTTCATGCGGTTTCTCAACGTCGCACAAAAATCACATTTTTTGTTGCGCACGGAAATGGACGCGACGGAACCGAATCCGGCGTAATACCGTGTACCGGAATTACAACGCGTGGAAAATAGAGTTTGACTTTGCGCGGTGTCGTGCTTTTGAGACATTACATCGGGCCTGATGGGTCTCTTATAATCGAGTGGCAACTGTGCAGAGAAGGCACAGTATTTAATTTTGAGTTAATCGCAGTTTGTGACTGCGTTAACGGTACGGCGACGCCATCGCGGCGTACCCTGCCACAATGACCCGAGGTGAAGGCAGATGATCAAGCTACCACGACAGTCCATGAAGGGAAAGACCGGTAAAGTGACCAGGATGGTCGCGTTGTCGATGGCGTGCATACTGATTGCGGCATGCAGTAACGGCGAGGGCGTGCAGTTGGGAACAGGTCAGGATCCTGATCCTGTGGTTATCGATTTTCCGATCGCCTATATAAAGGCGCCCGTTCCAACTGATGATGACGGCCAGTTCGTGCAGCAGGATTTGCGCGAGCAGATCAGCTTCGAATTCGGCGCCGATCTTTATTATCGGGCTCGCGCGTCGGTTAGTGCAGAAGCAGTCAATATCACCGGCGAAGTCTCGCAGGGACTCGCGGCAATTCGCGACGTTGAGATCGATTACGATGGCAGTCGCCTGCTCTTTTCCATGCGCGTGCCGTTCGACCCGGACGTTGACGAAGAGGACCTGCCTACGTGGAACATCTGGCAGTACATCTTCGAAACTGACCTGCTGGAACGCGTAATCACGTCTGATCTGACGGCCGAGATTGGCCATGACATCATGCCGAAGTACCTGCCCGACGGACGCATTATCTTCTCGTCCTCCAGGCAGACGCAGTCTCAGGCAGTGCTGCTTGATGAAGGCAAGGGCGGTTTCCCAGCCGAAGATGAGGATCAAAATGAGCCGGCTTTCAATCTTCATGTCATGAGTGATGACGGCACAGGGGTAAAGCAGATCTCCTTTAACCAGAGTCATGACCTGGACCCGGCAGTCATGGTTGATGGTCGTATCGTATTCAGCCGTTGGGATCACGCACCGGGCAATGATGTGGTCAACCTGTACCGCATGAATCCGGACGGCTCGGCGCTGGAACTGTTGTATGGCGACAAGAGCCATAACACTGGCACGAACGGCCAGGAAATCCATTTCATGCAGCCGCGCCAACTCGAAGACGATCGCATCATGGTGCTCGCGCGCCCGTTTACCGATACCGAGGGCGGTGGCGAGCTGATGCTCATTGATACCGTGCAGTATCTCGAGAATACGCAGCCGACGGCGGACAATGTCGGCGTGCTAAACGGACCTGCGCAGGAAGACGCCACGGTCAATCAGGTATCAACCATTCCCGGTACGCCGTCAACGGGTGGTCGATACTTCTCCGTGTACCCGATCCAGGACGGTACCGATCGGCTGATGGTCAGCTGGAGCCAGTGCCGGCTGGTCGAGTTTCTCGCGGATGACCTCGATCCCGACACCGAAGATACTCAGATCGTGCCGTGCACAGACGATCGGCTCGCAAATGTCATCGTGATTGATCCGGACGACCCGGTCACGCCGGTCGAGGGCGACTTTGTAGTCGCGCCGCCACTTTATGGTATCTGGATATACGATCCGCGTGACGATACGCAGCTGCCTATCGTGCCGGGTGAAGAGGGCTTCATGTTTACCGAGGTTGTCTCTGCCGACCCACGGCCGATACCCGCCGTCGTTCTTGATGGCAGCAACAATTTTCCAATGGATGGAACGCTTGCCGACGCCGGTGAGGCCGTCCTGAATATACGCAGTGTCTATGATTTCGACGGTACCGCGATCGTTGATATACCGACGGTAGCGGATCCGGGGCAGACGCTCGCCGCCGATCGCATCGCACGATTCCTGCGCATCGAGAAAGCGGTTTCACTTCCCGATGAGGACCTCCTCGACATCGATAACACGGCCTTTGGTGTCAGCACGCAACAGGGCATGAAGGAAGTCATTGGTTACGCGATGGTCGAGCCTGATGGATCAGTTATGGTCAAGGTGCCCGCGAACACGGCATTGATGGTCAGCGTGCTCGATGAGAACGGCCACCGCATTACGCAGCGCCACCAGAACTGGATATCGCTGGTGCCCGGCCAGGAACTCACATGCACCGGTTGCCACGATGCCAACAGCAGCCTGTCGCACGGCCGCAGCGAAGCATTCAACAGCGCTTATGCCGGCGCGCAGACGGCCGGCGTGCCGTTTTACCCGACTGCAGATGCACAGTGGTTCGTGGGTGACATTGGCGAAACGATGGCGGAAGTTCGCGCGCGCGTTACGTGTGCCAGCGACGGTTGTTCATCGATCGAACCGTCGATGGATGTCGTCTACCGCGATGTGTGGAGTGCGAACCCGTTAGACATCAATGGCGATCCGATCAATCCGGATATCGACTTCCGCTACTCGGGTCTGACGACGGCGGCGCCGACTTCGCTGTCCTGTCAGCAGAACTGGCAGTCGAACTGTCGCAGCGTCATCAATTACGAAACCATCATTCACCCGCTCTGGAGTCAGCCGCGCGGCGTGACCTTTGATGATGACAATGATCCGATGACGCCTGAAATTCCGTTGATTGATCCGGTATCGGGTCTGCAGATCAACAATAATTGTCTGAATTGCCACACGCCGATTAATCCTGTTGATGCCGCCGTGCGCGTACCAGCGGGCCAGCTGGAATTGCAGGATGGCCTGTCCCCGGATGAGCCAGATCACTTCCATGCCTATCGCGAGCTGTTAGTTACTGATAATCTTCAGATTCTGGACAATGCCGCGTTGGTGGATGCGACCCAGGTTATCGGTCAGGATGTCGACGGAAACGACATCCTGGACGTAATTCCTATCGGATCGCCGGCGCGAACAAATGGCGCAAGGGCGTCGAGCGATTTCTTTGATCGATTCGATGATCCTGCGGATCTTCATTTCAATATCTTATCCCAAGCGGAGCGACGCCTTGTTGCGGAATGGTTGGATGTCGGAGCCCAGTATTACAACAACCCCTTCGACGCCCCAGCTAACTAGAGGCAGTTCCGTCTGGTTCGGATGCCTGGTCGCGGTCGTTGTACTTCAGATTTTTCTGACGGCGCCAGTCCAGGCCGCCGACGAATATCGATCTGTTGCCGTTGCCGACCCGTATCTCGAGATGCGTACGGGTCCCGGCCGTGGCTACCCGATATTTCATGTTGTCGACCGCGGCGAAAGCGTGGACATCATTATGCAGCGCACGGACTGGTTCCAGGTTCGCGCCGAGAATGGCAAGGAAGGCTGGGTCGATCGCGCGCAAATGGAACTAACCCTGCAGCCCGACGGCGATCAGGTCAGCTTCGAAAAAGCCAAGATTGACGACTTCACAGCGGCCAAATGGGAGACCGGCATCCTGGCCGGGGACTTCGGTGGTGCGAACATCATTTCGCTGTACGGTGGCTACTCGCTCAACCCTTATGTGTCCGTGGAAGCATGGGGTTCACAGATTTTGGGTAATTTTTCGAATGGTTGGATGGGCAGTGTTAATGTCGTTAG
>CAYTTZ010000250.1:0-3914 GCA_964440945.1 uncultured Woeseiaceae bacterium | reverse complement strand
CTCAGCTGACCTTGGCCGTCGCGTTTCTCGGTTATGCCAGGCAAAGCGGCGTCAGCCGGCTGAAGCGAACTGCAATGGGAATGCTCTGGCTCTGCGGCTTGCCGTTCGCGCTTGGAATCCTGAACCTGACGCTAAAGGCCGTACTTGATGATGCGGATCTTGCGGAAAATCGCATAGAGTGGATTTCCGCGTTGTTTATGCAGGCCTACTTTGTATTGGTCTACTTCGCCTGGCGCGAAACAGGTTTCACGATTTCCGTCAAAACCCGTTAGTCCAGGTGCGGGTTGGAGAAACGCGCATCCGTTAAAACCGTCTTGTCGGTCAGAGCTTTGAGAAAACCGATGAGATCGTTTCGATCCTCGTCTGAAAGCTCGAAGCCACGCACGAACTCGGACTTGTAGGGACTCAGGCGACCATCGCCTGCGTACTCGCCATATTCGATGAGGCGACCTCCTCTCTCGTAGTGTGCGATCACGTCAACAAGGCTGACAATACTCCCGTCGTGCATGTAAGGCGCAGTGACCGCGACATTGCGAAGTGACGGTGCTTTGAATCGTCCCATGTCGCGACGCTCACCGGTCATATCAAAAAGCCCGGTGTTGTCTTCGGGGTAGGCACCCTCGCCGCCCAGGCTATAGAGTCCCGTGTTGTGGTAACCAACAGTTTCGACGCGGGCATTGGCATGCGTCGTGTTGTCCGAAAAGTTAAACCCGCCATGGCAGTGGAAACACTCGAGTTTCTCAGAGAAAAACAGCGCCATGCCGCGAGTCTCTGCACCGTTCAACGCAGAATCATCCCCGGCCATGTAGCGATCATAAGGAGAGTCGAAGCTGACGATGCTGCGAACAAAGGCGGCAATGGCTCGGATGCCATTTAGCAGGGAGTAAGGATTTTCATCGGCGGGAAACGCAGCCGCGGTCAGCGCGCGGTAGTTCGCTTCGGTTTTCAGCAGCGCCGCAAACTCGTCGGCCTGTCCGCCGAGACCCATCTCGACCGGGTTGTCGCCCAGTAGTGGTGTCAGTGCCTGGTCCTCAAGACGATCCAGTAACGGGTTGGCCCACGTCAGGCGGCTGGCATAGGCCACATTCACAAGGCTCATCGAGCTGCGCGGGTGGACCTCGCCAGTTGAGCCAATGGAGCGTGTCTTGCCGTCGGTAAACGCGAGCGCCTGAATGTGACAGCCTGCACAGGACATTGTTTTGTTGCCGGACAAGCGCGTGTCATAGAACAGCCAGCGACCGAGTTCGATTTTTGCCGCCGTCATTGGATTGTCGTCCGGCACCGCCGGCGGCGGAAGATCCGGTGGCAGCGACCATTCGTAGGCTGCTTCGCGAAAGTGCAGGAATATCGCGATCGCCAGTGACGCGGCAACGATGCAGATCAGGGCAATGCTTTTCATCGGTGGATAGAGAATACTCGCTGCTGCCCGGTCAGGTCACCGGTCGCGAAGTCTATTCCCAGTGCCGCGAACGGCGCGGTGCACGCAGACTCGGAGGGACCTGAGGAACAGTCACCGGGCACACCGTCGTCGAAGTTGATGCCATCAAAAAGCGCCTTCAAATCGATCGCAACCGCATCATCGTTCGGCACGAATCCATCCAGTTCCACAATAACCCGATTCGGGAACCGACAGCCGCTAATGTTGCGCACCGTGCCCTCGCAGCCCGCACTACCGACATGTATCCAGAAACCGTCATTCGCGGTTGCGACGCCCGCTCGAACGAACTTGTAGCCGGACCGCCAGTGCCAGTGCATGTCCGGGTCATCCAGCGGTGCGCCGGCGGTTAGCGGGTTCGCATGGTTACGATCAAACGGTACGCCAACCGTGAAGCGCAGCCCGGTGTAGTCACCCGGTGGCACCCCGCCCACTAGGTAAGCATAGGTGTCAGCCGTGCCGCCTGTGCAGTGTCCCTCGCCATTCTCGAGGTCGATCAGCGCAAGGTCAGGTTGTTGCCACGGTATGTCCGCATGCAGCTCGACAGCCTGCGTGTTGCCGGCCTGATCCAGTAACTGGACAGAGGACAGGTAGAACCGCAGGTCGCTGAGACGGGCTTCTGTGTCCTCGCAGGCGATCCCGGTGTCCCCCCAAGTTGCTGTGAACGGTATCTTGATGCCCAGGTAGGGCTCTGAACAACCGGCACATAGCAGCAGCGTGAGCGCAACCAGAAACAGGTTTGCGCCGCTCTTTTCAGAGGTGGAATAAATCAGGTAGTGGCCCCACTCACTTCGGCTTTTTCGCCATCAGGGTCATCTTCGTCGGACGCAAACTTGTAGTCAAGAACGCCAGTGGCAATGAGGTCCTGCGACGCCTGCGCAACCGACAGCTCCGTTTCTACCTCACGAATTTTGGCTTCTGCATGGACGTTTTCGGTAGCCCGTTCAGTCAGTTCGGCACGCAATTCGCGGGTCTTGACGACGGAGCCCTTCAGATCCATTGAAACACGTTCGATCTTGACCTGCTGCTCGCTAATGACGTTGTCCCGACGTTCGATACCGTCCGCCGTTTCTGTCAGCTCTTCCTGAAGCTTTTCGAGATCGTCCTGGGCCTTTGAGGCGGCCGACTGCGCAACCCGCAGTTCCGCCTCCAGCGACCGGATACGGTCGTCACGAGGATCGCGATTCTTGGCACTGCTGCGCGAGGTCAGGGATGAGACGAACGTCGCCAGCAGCAAGCCCAGCAAGAAGGCGGCTGCGATCAGGACCAGGTTCTCGGGGAGATCGACAAACATAGCGGTATGATTATGCGGAATCCGTCTTTATAACAGGACCGGGTTCTCAATACTGAAACGAGCGCAGTGTCGGATGGTCGCGACAACCGGGCATAATTCGGTCAATAAAAGCACTAAAAGTCTATTTTTAACAAAGTGTTAAACACACTTCCTCAGTACTCTTTTACTATCTGGCAAGCCGCAAGGAATCTATCGGCGGCACCAGTATTTCGCCGACTGCGTCTTCAGAAAACCTTCGGCGCCGCTCCCTTTCAGCATGGCCAGCGTGCTCAACATACCGGCCTCCACGCAGGTATCGGCCACAATCGTAATCGATCGAGGCGCATCAGGTACAGGCCAGCCGGTAGTTGGATCCAGGATGTGACTGTAGCGGATGCCTTCCTTGAGAAGGAAGCGCCGTGCATCGCCGCTGGTGGCCAGCGCACCGTGCCGAAGCTCGATGATTTGTCCGGGTTCATCCGCAACCACTCCCTCAATCGCGACCTTCCAGAAACGCCTGCGCGCGGGCGCATCGGTTGCAACCAGGTCACCCCCGAAGTTCACAAGGCAGGGACTGCTGCCCTGCCCCCGTATCAGCTTCGCGCACCGGTCGACGGCGTATTCCTTGCCGATGCCACCAAGGTCGATTTCCATGCCGGCAGGCATCCGCAATATCGGGCGCTGCCAGTCGACCTTGTGCCACCCCACGAGCCCCAGGATTTCCCGCACGTCCACGGCGCTGGGAATCCGGTCACTGCCGTCGAAACGCCACGCCCGCCTGAGTACGCCTGAGGTGACATCGAATCGATGCTCGCTGAGGGCATAAAGGGTTGCTGCGAAATCCAGCAAATCGGCCATCTCTTCGTCCACTTCAACAGCCGCCCCGTCGGCGGAGTTGATCTGGCTGACGATGTTGCTGTCGAGATAGCGGCTGAATTTATCTTCTATGCGACGCGCCTCGCCGGCCACCAGCTCGGTGAGCTCCAGGGCCAGGCGCCGCTGCGGCGCCTCGCAGACCAGCTCACAAGGGCTGCCCATAGCCTGGAACCGGCCGTGCCAGGCATCCTCGGCCAGCTCGAGCTGAACGGCTTGCGGCTGGTTCGGACGGCTAGAAGCGATAACCGAACTGCACTATGACAGCGTTGAGATCCGGGTAATTGTCCCGCGATGCCTGGTTGCCGATCAGCTGGCCCGATGGGACGGTGC
>CAYTTZ010000249.1:0-3926 GCA_964440945.1 uncultured Woeseiaceae bacterium | reverse complement strand
TTTTATATTACAGACATTACTCTTCAACGCGTTTCCAATGATTTGACATAAGAATGACCGCAGCCGGACCAGATATTGCGGACGTTGGCGCCTTACGTGACCGACTCCAGGGACAAATTGCATCGACCCCCGTCGTTCGCTGTGCAGCGATCGAAGAGGCACTCGGCGCGGGAACGCAGGTGTTCGCGAAGCTTGAGTTCCTGCAGCGCACCGGAACGTTCAAAGCGCGGGGCGCGCTCGCCACCTTGTATAGCCTGAGCCCCGAGCAACTGGCGGCCGGCGTCACTGCGGTTAGCGCCGGCAATCATGCCATTGCCACGGCATTTGCTGCGCAGGCGCTCGGCACAACGGCAAAGGTAGTCATGCTGCGGGCGGCCAACCCGTCTCGTGTGGCGGCTTGTCGTTCTTATGGGGCTGAGGTGGTTCTCGCCGACGACGTGCACCAGGCATTTGATATGGCGGAGCGTATCCAGAGCGATGAGGGGCGCTATTTCGTGCATCCGTTTGAGGGGCCGGCTGTAGCAACGGGCACCGGAACCGTCGGTCTCGAGATTTGCGAGCAGTGTGAGGACTTCGATGCAATTATTGTTCCCGTCGGCGGTGGAGGCTTGATCGCTGGTATTGCCAATGCAGTAAAACGCTTGCGGCCGGCGTGCGAGGTTATTGGCGTTGAGCCTGAGGGCGCCGATACGATGCATCGCAGCCTCGCGAACGGAGCACCCGTGCAGATCGACGCGGTGCGTACCATTGCGGACAGTCTCGGCGCACCGTTCGCGTTGCCGTACTCTTTCGGGCTTTGCCAAATGCACGTCGATCGTCTCGCGATGGTCGACGACATTCAGCTGCGCAAAGCAATGGGGTTCCTGTTTCGCGAAATGAAAATTGCCGTCGAGCCAGCCTGTGCGGCAAGTACGGCAGCCTTGCTGGGTCCGCTGCGCGAGGAATTGGTTGGCAAGCGAATTGTGCTGGTGATGTGCGGCAGCAATATTGACTGGGCAACGTTCGAAGAACAGGCAATTTTCGATGACGCTCCTTAAGCAGCTCAAGGACATTGTTGGTCCGTCCGGGTGGAAAAGTGCGGCCAGGGATCTTGAACCGCACCTGACCGACTGGCGCGGCGATTTCACGGGCAAGACGGCTATCCTGGTCGCGCCGGCGAGTACTGAGGACGTATCGCAGATCGTAAAGGCGTGTGCGGCCGCCGGCGTTGCGATTGTGCCTCAGGGCGGCAACACGGGTCTGTGCGGAGGCGCCGTACCGGATGAGTCCGGCGAGCAGGTGTTGTTGTCGCTTGCTCGCATGAATCGTATTCGAGCCGTGGATCCTGAAAACTTTTCGATGGACGTCGAGGCTGGCTGCGTGCTGTCAAATGTCCAGGAAGCTGCCGCGGCCGTCGAGCGCATTTTTCCGTTGAGCCTGGGCGCGGAGGGTAGTTGCCAGATCGGGGGCAACCTTGCGACCAACGCCGGTGGTGTGAATGTCATTCGCTATGGAACGGCCAGGGCGCTGGTTCTCGGGCTCGAGGTCGTGCTGGCAGATGGCTCGGTTCTGAACAGCATGCGGTCCCTGCGCAAGGACACAGCTGGCTACGACCTGAAGCAGCTGTTCATCGGCAGCGAGGGGACTCTCGGCATCATTACGGCCGCGTCATTGCAGTTGTTTCCGGATCCCGGGGAGATGTCTACGGCACTGGTTGCGATTCGCGACAGCGGCGATGGTGTGCGCTTGCTGGCCGAACTTCGCCGTACACTGGCGGACAGAATCGAGGCCTTCGAGCTGGTGTCCGGGCGAGTTTTCGAGCTGGTCGAGAAACACATACCCGATTCAAAGCTGCCATTCGATGATGCCTACGAATGGTACGTGCTGATTGAAGCAGCAACACAGGGCAACCCGGCCGAACTCGAGGATGCCCTGGCAGAATTTACCGACGGGTCTTTATGGCTTGACGCGGTGATCGCGAAGAACACCGCAGAAGCGCAGCGCTTGTGGCGGCTGCGCCATTCAATTGCGGAGGCGGAGCGCCAGGAAGGCAAGGCGCTCAAGCACGATATTTCAGTGCCGATCGGGAAGATGCAGGAGTTCCTTGCTCGTGGCGAAACCCTGATCGCCAGCCTGATGCCTGAGGCAGGACTGCTGGCCTTCGGCCATGTTGGCGACGGCAACCTGCACTACAACGTCAGTTTGCCACGGGAACTAACGGCGGAAGAATGGCAAGAAGCTGGTCAGCGCATCACAGCTGCGATATACGATCTCGTCGACAAGCTCGGCGGCAGTTTTAGTGCCGAACACGGTGTCGGACAGGCCAAGAAGGGCTACCTGGCAGAGTATCGTGGTGGCGCCGAGATACGCCTCATGCAAGCCCTGAAAAAGACCCTGGATCCCATGAATATTCTCAATCCGGGTAAGGTAATTTGACGACCAGTTCCGGTTCCAGGTATGGCCCAGCGCGTAAACTGATCAGCTAATTATGACAGCAGAATCCGACAAGAACCTGGACGCACTCGGTGACAGGCTCGCCAGCCTTGAAGATCAGTTGGCGGCCTCAACCGACGACGTTGAATTGCTTGCAAACGTGCAGAGCGGGATCGGCCAGTTGCTGGCATCCAATGATGGCAGCGAGGCGGATATTCGAAAGGTCCTGCAGGAGCGTTACGAAGCGGGGGCTTTGCGCCAGGAAACCTTCCAGCTTGTGAAGTCGATGCTGGATCGATTTGTCATTGAAGAGGCAGATTCGACGCCCCCGGCTCCGTTGGATCAGGCTCCGGAAGTGGTGCCAATGAGCCCATCCATTCAGGAGGACGCCGGCGCAATAGACGCGGATGACACTTTCAGTTCCACAGCGGTATTGCCGAACGACATGGCGCCCGCCGCATCTGCGGAGGCCCGTGTGCAGGTAGGGTCGTTGCTCCGGGATCGCTTCTTGCTTCAGGAGAAGGTCTCCGGGGGCAGCATGGGGGTGGTCTACAAGGCACTCGATCGTCGCCTTTCCGAGGCCGAGGCGGACGAGCCATGGGTGGCAATCAAGGTGCTGTCGCCGCAACTCGCAAAGAACGCACAGGCGCTGAGGGCCCTACAGCAAGAGGCGACGAAAGGCCGCTGCCTGCTGCATCCGAACATCGTTCGATTCATCGACTTCGACCGCGATGATGATCTCAATTTTCTCGTGATGGAATGGCTGCAAGGCCGTACGCTTGCCAATATTCTGGACTCCGCCGACGCCAGCGCTATCGACGACGATGCGGCGTTGCGTATCGTTGGGCAGATTGGCGATGCGCTGGGATACGCGCACCGCTGCGGCATCGTGCATGCCGATGTGAAGCCCGGCAACATCATGATCATGCCCAATGGCGACGCCAAACTGTTTGACTTCGGCGTCGCGCGCGTCATTCAAAAGCAGGCGGGAGCCGACTTCGACCCCGGTGTGCTGGGAGCTCTGACGCCTGCGTACTCGAGCATGCAGGTGCTGACTGGTGAGGAACCGGTCGCCTCCGATGACGTCTTCTCGCTGGGCTGTCTGCTGTATCGACTCGTGGCAGGTCACCGCGTTTTCGGACCCCGCAACGCCGCGGAGGCGTCACAGGAAGGGATGAAACCACAACGGCCGCAGGGGCTAAGTGATGCCCAGTGGAGTGCCTTGAAGAAGGCGCTGTCTTACGCGCGCGTCACACGTTTTGCGAGTGTGGGAGATTTCCTCGAGGCCCTGGAAGAAAAGGACGATGACGCGATCACGCTGGAACCAGAGGAACGCTTTGTTGTTGAAGAGAGCGGCGGGGCCAGTAAGTGGCCTGTCGCGGTTGTCGTGCTGCTGGCTGTGGCAGGTGGAGCCCTGTACCAGCTCGGATTTCTAGATCCGTGGCTGAGTGGGCTGCGCGGTCAGGGCGAACAGGCGGTGATTCTTGATGAGCCGGCGCCAGAGCTGCCGGCGG
>CAYTTZ010000248.1:0-3990 GCA_964440945.1 uncultured Woeseiaceae bacterium | reverse complement strand
GCGAATACGAATCCCGTGGCGTGACCCTGCTAGGTATTGATCCCGAGGCCGAGCGGGGCTTCGGCTATATTTCTTATGACGATGTCGAGGGTCGCTTCCTGGAAAGTGCCGAAGACAATGGTATCGTCATTGGACGAAAACTCGCTGACAAGCTCGAAACCCGGGTCGGTAAACGCGTTGTAGTAATGAGCCAGGATCCCGACAACGAGATAGCTGATCGTGGTTTCCGGGTGGTCGGCCTGTTTGATGCCGACGTGCCCGCCTTCGAAGAGGGCAACGTATTTATCGGCAAAAAAGCGGCGCAAAAGATGCTGCGCATTGGTGATACAACCACCGAGCTCGTGTTCTTTGGCGACAATTATCGCGATGTCGAGCCAACGTATGAAAAAGTCATGGCCGCCGTCGATGGTGAACTTGACGTCAGTCGCTGGAGCGAAGTGGCTACCTATCTCGGATCAATGCTCGCGGTGATGGATGGCTTCGTGATGATCTGGATGATCGTGATTTTCCTTGCGCTGTCATTTGGCCTGGTGAATACGCTGGTCATGGCGGTGTTCGAGCGGGTTCGCGAAATCGGCTTGATGCTCGCGCTCGGCATGAAGCCGTCAAATATTCTGGGCCAGATCATCATCGAATCGATGCTGCTGCTATCGGTTGGCCTGGTCATCGGCAATCTGCTTGCCTGGTTGACGATTCAGCCTTTGCGCGGTGGTATCGATATCTCGGCGGTAGCTGACGGCATGGAGATGATGGGGGCGGCCAGTGTCCTGTACCCGAGGCTGTATTTGAGCGACATGATCCTCGCGAATGTGATCGTGTTGTCTCTTGGTTTTCTCGCGAGCTTGTCCCCGGCGTGGCGCGCGTCGCGGTATGAGCCGGTTGAAGCAATAACGAAGGTGGGATGATGACGGCGGTACGGTGTGTGGATCTGTGCAAGACCTATCGACAGGGTGACGAGGACATCAAGGCGCTCGATCACGTTAGTATCGAGATCGAGCAAGGCGGCTTCGTTTGTCTCTCCGCGCCATCCGGCGGCGGCAAAACAACCTTGCTGAACGCAATCGGCGGACTCGATATGCCGGACAGCGGCGAGGTTTGGGTCGCCGACCAGCGCATCGATCAATTGAGCAAGGGCGAACTTGCGGAACTCAGGCTTTCGAGCATTGGTTTCGTGTTCCAGGCATACAACCTGATCCCCGTACTCACAGCACGGGAGAACATCGAGTTCGTCATGCAGGTGCAGGGCGTGCCGGCGAAAGAAAGAGCCAACAAATCGATGGCGATACTCGATGAAGTAGGCCTCAAGGGGCTCGAGGATCGGCGACCGGCGGATATGTCGGGCGGGCAGCAGCAGCGCGTCGCTGTAGCGCGAGCGATCGTCTCACGACCGGCGCTGGTGCTGGCCGACGAGCCGACCGCGAATCTCGATTCGAAAACTGCGGACGAGCTCATGGAGCTGTTTACCGAGCTAAACGAACATCACAACACGACCTTCGTCATCGCGACTCATGACCAGCGCGTCATGGAATACGCGAAGCGTCTCGTGCGCATGCTGGACGGTCGCGTTGTCGATGACATTAAGCAGAATGCGGCATAGGAACCTCCTTCTTGTCTTGGTGTTCGCCGCGACGTCTCATGCGCACGCGGGGGAGACGGAAATTGGTGGCTACACGAAGTTCGCACTGACCAACCAGGCGTATCCGGAGCGGAGCCTGTTCAGGGACCTGGTCGGCAGCAACACTCAGGACGCAAGCGGTGACCTGCGGCTCGATTTCAAAACCAAAGCCAATCGTTGGACATTTGATGCCGCTTATCAACTGCTCGCGCTAAACGGTGATAGCGTCGAACTGGGGCGCCTGGTGCCCGGCGGTACGGACATTTTCTTTCCCGGACTGCCGAATGACGATCGCCGTTTGTTCAACCTGACTGACGTTATCGAAGACGATGGCAAGACCGTCGTTCTTCACCGTCTTGACCGGCTCACCGTCAGCTATACCAGCGAGAAGGCGGTTGTACGATTCGGGCGACAGGCTTTGTCCTGGGGCAACGGCCTGTTCTACGCGCCTATGGATCTTGTCAATCCGTTTGATCCCGCAACTATAGACACCGAGTACAAAGCGGGCGACGACATGCTCTATCTTCAGTATTTGCGCGACAACGGTCATGATGTTCAGGGTGTACATGTTGTGCGCCGCGACCCGGCAAGTGGCGATGTCGAATCCAGTCAAGCCACGATGGCGATCAAATATCACGGCTTTGTCGGCGAGGCTGAATACGATTTGCTGGTTGCCGACCACTACGGCGACACGGTTGTGGGAATTGGTGTCGGCAAGAGCGTAGGCGGTGCCATCTGGCGGGGCGATCTCGTCACCACGCGAACCGACGTTGATACTACGGCGCAGCTGGTGACGAACTTTACGTACTCGTGGAACTGGTTCGACCGGAACATGAGTGGAGCGATCGAGTATTTCTACAACGGCTTCGGGCAGCGGTCCGGCGAATATGACCCGATCAGCCTGGGTAACAATCCCGATCTCATCGCTCGGATCACGCGCGGCGAGCTGTTTTCCATCGGGAGCCACTATCTTGCGGCCAGCGTGATGATAGAAATGACGCCTTTGTGGGGACTAACGCCGACCGTTCTCGCGAATGTGGCGGATCCCAGCGGTCTGTTTCAGCTGGTATCCAACTACAGCGTGTCCGACAACATGACCTTTCTCGCAAGCATCAACGTGCCGTTGGGGCCGAAAGGAACGGAATTCGGCGGTATTAGCGCCGGTCAGCCGGATCGTTACCTGTCCGGTGGCGAAGGCCTGTTCGCACAGCTTGCCTGGTATTTTTAGCCGGCAGGCTTCAGGGTCGCCAACAGGCGTCTGAATCCAGCTTCAACTTCGAGTTCGAACACGGGGTCTTTGATGTGGTCGAATGCTTCGACGTCGAAGTCCTGTGGGTCGGCATCGATCATCTTGTCTATGCGTGCGAAAAGATCGCGCTCTTCCCAGGACATGTGATTGCGCAGGCGTTGTACGTAGCCTCCGGCATCCTCGATGAACTTCTCCCGCCGCACCGCGGCGCCGGCAACGATCGCTTCGACCTCGTCGCGCAAGTTGGATCCGAGTGTCGCGATATCGGAATGGTCGCCAGGGACATCGTCGAGACCGCTGGCGAGATCCGGCCGCTTGCTGCGCAGCTGTCCGTAGACGATGTCTTCTTTCGGGTGGTGAACAGCGTCCGGGTACACGGTCATGTAGCGCATGATCTCTTCGACCAGCTCGAAGTCCGGGTCGTCTCCCTTAGACGCCTCTTCTATCGCGTCCTCCAGCAGACTGAGGACAATCGACATATTGCGATGATCCTCTCGCAGTTCCTTCATCATCGTTCTGGCTTCAGACGGCATCTCTACTCCCGGTATTTCTCACAAACCCATACTGGCCAAAGGTATCACGGCGAACTATTCGGATTATCACCTACGGGCTCCTGTCCTGCAGCAGGAATACTCGCAAAATCTCTGGCGGAATCCATGTTTAGCAGGGCATCCGCAAGCGCGGATACCAGGCTCTGATTCGCAACCAGCAACTCCCTGTTTACGTTCAATAATGTCGATATTTCGACTTCGCTTAGCTCGCCACGTGATACCTCGTCATAGATGCGGTGGCGCATGCCAAGCAGGAAACGGCCGAGTCCCGCGGCCAGTCTCCAGAGGTCAAGTTCTTCGCTCATTGCGACTCGCGTAACTAAAGCTAAACGAATTCTCGCAACAAAAAGGCCGGCATGATGCCGGCCTCTTCGTACTGCGGCTACCGTGAGGTAGCGACGTAGCGAACCTAGAAGAACTTTCGTGCCATACCGAGTATGTCGTCCAGCCCGCCACCCGATTTGCCACCCATGTTGAGCAGGTCACCGAGGGGGCCAAGTCCACCTTTCGAAAGCGACGAGCCATCTCGATGGAGCGCGGGATTGTTGGCCAACTCACGGCAAAACAGCGTGCGA
>CAYTTZ010000247.1:0-4009 GCA_964440945.1 uncultured Woeseiaceae bacterium | reverse complement strand
GAGACCCTCGATCTTATCGAGAGTCTGCTTGTCCTCAGCGTTTAGTTCGAATACTGCAAAGTGAACTCCAACACCACCGATAAGGATGCTGCACTTCCCGGAATGGTCCTTACTTCTCTTGTGAAAGCAAAGGGACCAATGAGGTAGAAAGCCGATACCGATCAGCTGCGCTGCCGATACCCGTTCGGTCAACCTGAGCGGATGAAGGTTGGAACCATAGGCTGCGTAACGCATTGGGCTGTGTTGCACCTAACTGGTTTCTGGTCTGCCTGTCTTTAAACCTGGTCGGCAGTCTGGACGCCAGGCACCAACGAGACAGGCCCTCAAAGCGCGTCGAAGAATTCTTCCTGGCGCTTGCGTTCTTCTGCGTCGGGTAGCCTTCCACTTGCCGCGCCGAAGTTGTCATCGACGTGACGCAGCTTGGTCATGCCGGGAATACTCAGTGTTGCCGCCGGATGCCCGATTGCGTACTTCAGCAGAAACTGTGCCCAGCTCTGGCAACCGAATGCCTCTGCCCAGTAGGGAACCGGCTGGACGCCGATCTGTTTGAAGATCCGTCCGCCGCCGAAGGCGCGATTGATGATCACGCCCATACCGCGGTCGGCGGCAAGCGGCAACAATCGCTCGGCCGCCTCGCGCTGTTCCAGTGAATAGTTGATTTGAATGAAGTCGAGATCTTCCTGGCGCATGACCTGTTCAAACTCTTCGTACTGCGAGGAGCGCGATGTCGTGATGCCGATATAGCGAATGAGGCCTTCCTGTTGCCATTCGCGCATTGCCGGTAAAGCATCTCGCCAGCCAAGCAGGTTATGCACCTGCATCAGTTCGATGCGATCCGTCTTCAGGCGAGCCAGCGACTCTTTCATCTGTTCAATGGTGCCGGCGCTGCCATCCGTGCGATCCGCTTTCGTCGCGATGAAAAGATCCTCACGAATGCCGAGCTCGGCGATCAGGTCCCCGAGCACCGACTCCGATGTGCGGTACTGTGGTGCCGTGTCGATGACGGTACCGCCGAGATGATGGAATCGCTCGATTGCTGCACGTAACGGCGCTCGCGCACCCTCGGCCTGGCCCACACCGTAGCGATTTGTCCCGAGCCCGATGATTGGCAGCATTTCGCCCGATGACGGGACTGCCTTTGTCAGCACGCTATGCGGCTCGGCCGCGGCGGCAGGCCCGCCGATAGCGGCAAGTGAGGCCATGCCCAGACCTGCTTTGGTGAAATCACGTCGGGAAATCTTCATGTGCGCTCCTGTTCCAAGCTTTTGCCCTGTATTGCCCTGCACGACACTGGCACAATTGTAGATTACCTGAAACCGGTTGAGAGCTGCCAATGCCAGGATTTTACTTCGAAGAATTTGAGGTCGGTCAGACCATCGACCACCCGATACATCGGACCATAACCGAAACCGATAATGTGTTACTGACGACCATGACCCACAACCCGTCAGCTCTGCATCTCGACGCGGAATACATGAAGACGACGGAGTTCGGCAAGCCGCTCGTCAACAGCTGCCTGACCTTGAGCTTCATGGTCGGGATATCGGTCAACGACACCACCTACGGCACCACCGTGGCGAATCTCGGCTGGGACGAGGTGCGTTTCCCCAAACCGCTGTTCTGCGGAGATACGATACGCATTCAGACCGAAGTGCTCGAGCTGCGCGACAGCAAGTCTCGCCCTGACAATGGCATCGTGATTTTTGCGCACCGGGCCTTTAACCAGCACGATGAGCTTGTCGCAGAGTGCAAGCGCTCTGCGCTGATGCTGAGAAAGCCTGCATGAACCGCAGCTTCCTGTTTGTACCGGCTGACAGCGACCGCAAACTGGCCAAGGCGGGCGCCGCCGGGGCCGATGCATTGATCCTGGATCTCGAGGACTCGGTCGTACCTGAAGCACGTCCGACGGCGCGTGCGAATGCAGCGGACTACCTGAAAGATAAGAAAAACGTATGGGTGCGTATCAATCCGTTCGATACCGAGGACGCGGTGGCGGACCTGGAGGCCGTCATGCCGTCGGCACCCTGCGGCATCGTTCTGCCGAAGCCAAGGAGTGCTGCGGACGTGATCGCGCTGTCGCGTCGGCTCGATGTGCTGGAACAAGAGCTGGGCATCGAGAACGGGCGCACGCGCATTATCGCCCTGTGCACCGAGCGTGCAGAGGCGCTGTTTTCATTGAACGGCTATGCGGGCGCTACATCGCGCTTGTTTGGCCTCTCCTGGGGCGCGGAGGATCTCAGTGCCGCCATCGGCGCCAGCACCAATCGAGACCCGGAGGGTAACTGGCTGCCCCTCTACGAGATGGCGCGCTCGTTCTGCCTGCTCGCGGCCACAGCGGCGGAAGTTACGGCACTGGATACGGTCTATACGGACTTCCGCGACCAGGAAGGACTGCTACGCTATGCGGCGAATGCACGGCGGGACGGTTTTGGCGGAATGCTGGCTATCCATCCGGCGCAAGTTGAAGTCATCAATTCGGCGTTCTCACCGAGCGCTGCGGAGATCGAGCAGGCACATCGTATCGTCGCGTTATTTGAGGAAAACCCGGGCGCTGGCACCGTTGGGCTGGACGGCAAGATGGTCGACCGGCCACATCTTGTGCAGGCGCAGCGGATTCTGAAGATGTCGCAGCGAACTCAGAATTAGCAAGAACACACCAAGGCAGAGAAACATGGCGAATGAAATCTATCCCGTTCCGGACGCGGTAAAAGAACGTGCATTGATCGATGAGGCGGAATACGAGGCAATGTATACCCGCTCCGTTGAAGACAACGAGGGCTTCTGGGCAGAGCAGGCGAAGCGGCTCGACTGGATTAAACCTTTTACGCGCGTTAAAGATGTTTCTTTCGCAAAAGACGACCTGCATATCCGCTGGTACGACGACGGCTCTCTGAATGTCTGTTACAACTGCGTCGATCGTCACCTCGAAACCAAGGGCGATGACGTCGCGATTATCTGGGAAGGGGACGACCCGGGCACGGACCTGACGATCACCTATGGCGAACTGCACGAGCGCGTCTGCCGTTTCGCGAACTCGCTCAAGGCACTGGGTACGAAGAAGGGCGATCGCGTCACTATTTACATGCCGATGATCCCAGACGCGGCGGTTGCAATGCTGGCCTGCGCGCGGATCGGCGCAGTGCACTCTGTAGTTTTCGGTGGCTTCTCGCCGGACGCACTTGCCGGCAGAATCCAGGACTGCTCTTCCAACATAGTGGTCACCGCCGACGAAGGTCGCCGCGGCGGCAAACGCGTGCCGCTCAAGGCCAACGTCGATGCAGCGGCCGCCAATCCCAACGTAACGACGCTTGAGAAAGTACTCGTCGTCCGCAATACCGGTGCTGACGTCGGCATGGTCGATGGTCGCGACGTCTGGCTTCACGAGATCGAAAAGGACGTCGATGCGGATTGTCCCTGTGAGGAAATGGGTGCCGAAGATCCGCTTTTCATTCTGTACACGTCGGGCTCGACCGGCCAGCCAAAAGGCGTCCTGCACACCAGCGGTGGCTATCTCGTCTATGCGGCAATGACGCACGAGTATGTTTTTGATTATCACCCGGGTGACGTTTACTGGTGTACGGCGGATGTGGGCTGGGTAACGGGACATACTTATATCGTCTATGGCCCCCTGGCGAACGGCGCTATCACGCTGATGTTCGAGGGCGTGCCCAACTTCCCGACGTCGGCCCGTTTCTGGGAGGTTTGCGATAAGCACCAGGTCAATATCTGCTACACGGCGCCAACCGCTATTCGGGCGCTGATGCGCGAAGGTGATGAGCCGGTAAAGAGCACTTCGAGAAAGAGCCTGCGACTGCTCGGCTCGGTCGGCGAGCCGATCAATCCCGAGGCCTGGGAGTGGTACTACCACGTTGTCGGCGACTACCCAGGGGCAAAATACTCTTCTTTAAACCTTTTCTTTTTAGCGCTTTGATGCGGAAGCAAAGAGAGCGGATGACGGATAGATCTCGGGCATATTTGATTGTTTACTATATTACTGATAGAATACCTT
>CAYTTZ010000246.1:0-4030 GCA_964440945.1 uncultured Woeseiaceae bacterium | reverse complement strand
CCGCCGCTACGCTTCGCGCCCTCTGGGGCGCTCCTACATAGTCAGTGGGGGCTTCCGCAGAAGAGCGTTGATCTGATGCGCGCCTGTAGGAGCGCGCCCAGCGCGCGACACCGCCGGGCTCAGGGGCGGGCGACGATACCGGCGATGCCACCCGCGGCCAGCAAGGACCAGCCGAGGAGCGGAATGGCACCGAGTGTCAGGACGAGGGCGCCAGCGATGACACCCGTGGCCGCAGCGGTCAGCCAGTAACGCTGGCGGCGCTGTTCGCCCAGCTGTTTCTGAATTTCGGCAAGCTCGGGCGACTGCATGTCGAAACGAATCCTGCCGTCGCTGGCCTGTTCACCGAGCTGGCGCAGAATGGCTGGCAGCTCTCTCATTGCGTCTCTTAGTTGCGGCAGGTTCTCCCGCACGTCCTGGAGCAAGGCGCGACCGCCTACCTGCTCGTCCATCCAGCGTTTCAGCACCGGGTGTGCCGTCTTCCAGAGATCCAGCTGCGGGTACAGCTGTCGCCCGAGACCTTCAATATTGAACAGGGTTTTGTGCAACAGGATCAGCTGCGGCTGAACCTCGACATCGAAGCGTTGCGCCACCCTGAACAGCCGCAAGAGTACCTGCGCAAAGGAAATTTCTGCCAGCGGCTTGTTGAAAATGGGCTCGCAAACAGTTCTGACGGCGGCTTCGAGCTGGTCGACGCGAGTATCGGGCGGTACCCAGCCGGAGTCGAGGTGCAGCTTGGCTATTCGGTAGTAGTTGCGGTCAAAGAACGCCAGGAAGTTCTCGGCGAGGTAGCGTTGGTCCTCCGGGCTCAGTGTGCCGACGATGCCAAAGTCTACGGCGGCGTACTTCGGATGCTCCGGATCCGTCGTGATGACGAAAATATTGCCGGGGTGCATGTCGGCATGAAAGAAGTTGTGACGGAACACCTGCGTGAAGAAGATTTCGACGCCGTTCTCGGCGAGTACCTGGATGTTCGTCCCGGCGGCACGCAGCGATTCCATGTCGCTGATCGGTGTGCCGTAAATTCTCTCCTGCACCATGGCTTCGGGTCGACAGTAGTCCCAATAAATCTCGGGAACATACAGCATCTCCGAGTCCTCGAAATTGCGCTTGAGCTGGGCGGAGTTCGCCGCTTCGCGCATGAGGTCGAGTTCATCGAGAATCGTATGCTCGTATTCGTCAACAATCTCGAGAGGCCGGAGTCGCTTGCCGTGTTCCCAGTAGCGGTCGGCAAGGCCGGCCATCAATCGCAGCACGGCAAGATCGCTTTCGATCTGGTCCTGGACGCCAGGCCGCAGGATCTTGACGATGACCTCGGTGTCATCATGCAGTTGCGCCGTATGCACCTGTGCGATCGACGCGGCAGCCAGCGGCTCGTCATCGAAGCGTTTGAATACTTCGTTGACATCACGCTCGTAAGCCGCGTTTAGGATCTCGAGCGCCTGCGATACCGGGAACGGAGGGACGGCGTCCTGCAGCTTCGCGAGTTCATCGGCGATGTCGGGCGGTAACAGGTCACGTCGGGTCGAAATCGCCTGGCCGAACTTGACGAAGATCGGTCCGAGTTCTTCCAGGGCAAGCCGAATACGTTCGCCGACAGGGGCTGAACTGTCGCGCCGGCGTGGCGCCAGGTAGAACAGGAACCTCAAGGGTCGCAGCAGGTGGGTTTCCTTGATGATGTCATCAAGACCGTATTTCACCAGCACGCGCTGAATCGTGAGCAGTCGGAGCATTGTGCGCCAGCGAGACATCAGTCGGCCCCAAGCCGCTTGATGCGAGCCTCGAGACGATCGACATCATCACGCAGTTCGCTGACGCCTGCCGCAAAGCGATCGACTTCGTAGCGGCTTGGCAAATCGCGGCTCTCTTCCTGCAGGTACTCGCGAATGTTATCGCCCATAGTGGATCGCGCCTTGCGGCTCCAGTTGCTCACGCCCCTCGCGATTTCGCCGATACGATGCGCCGCGACGTCGCCGACGATCCCGGATAGTTCTTCTTCAATATCCGGTTTTGCGTAGGTGAGGAGTCGCTGAAAGTCGTCGGCCAGCACCGGGTCCCCGGTGAGCTCAAGCGAGCCCGCGCGGATCGAGCGTACGCCGGACTCGCCCGCCATGCTGGCCAGCGTCAGAATTGACCCGCTTATCAACACGTCGGGCTCAAGCTCCGCTTCAGTTGTTAATTCCAGGGAGTCCTCGTGCACGATGAACCAGGCCGTTAACGCCGTGTTACGAACGCGTATCGCGACGACCGTTCCCTTAAGCTTTTGACAGAGTTCGCGCGCGGGCGTCGTTGCCTGGATATTGCGATTCAATACCGCGGCGACAGGGCGCAGCGCTGCTTCGAGCGGGTTCACGGCGACCTAGATCCGGTAGCCGACGTGCAGTGCGACAATGCCTGCTGCGAGATTATGATAGCGACAGCGCTCGAGGCCGGCCGCCTCCATCATGGATTTCAGCGTTTCCTGGTCAGGGTGCATGCGTATGGACTCCGCGAGGTACTGATAGCTGTCGGAGTCCTTCGCAATAAGCTTGCCGAGCATCGGCAGCACTTTGAACGAATACAGGTCGTAGGCCGGTTTGATGGCCGTATTCGGCTGAGAAAACTCGAGAATCATGACCTTGCCGCCGGGCTTCAGCGTACGACACATCGAGCGCAGCGCGGCATCCTTGTTGGTGACGTTGCGCAGACCAAAGGCGATGCTGATGCAGTCGAACGTGCCGTCGGCAAATGGCAGATCCTGTGCGTCCACCTGGGCGATCGAGAGATTCCCGGACACGCCGGCGTCGATCAGCCGGCTGCGACCCTGCCGCAGCATGGCCGCGTTGATATCGGCGAGAATGACGTGCCCGTCCTTGCCGACCTTCTTCGAGAATTCACGGGCAAGATCGCCGGTGCCGCCGGCGAGATCGAGCACCACATCGCCGGATTTCAAGGCCGCCTGGTTGATCGTGAACCGCTTCCAGAGGCGGTGCAGGCCACCGGACATCAGGTCGTTCATCAGGTCGTAGCGGCTGGCAACGGAGTCGAACACGTCGCGCACCAGCCCGGCCTTCTCGTCGGAGGAGACAGAGCGGTATCCGAAGTGTGTCGTGTCGTCGGGCTGCTGCGACTTTGCCATGGCTTGTAGTTGGTTGTGGGCGGGCCGATCCGCGAGGATACCCCTCAATAAGCGGGCGGACCAGCGGTGGACCCTTTTAGCGGCCTGGCGGCCGCCGCTGCGCTTCGCACCCCGAGGGCACGTAGCGCCCAAGGGGGCGCTCCTACTACAAAATGTAACGGCTCAGGTCTTCGTCCTTGGAGAGCTCGGCCAGGTGATCGTCGACGTAGGCGGCGTCGACCGTGAGCGACGTGCCGCTCTTGTCGGAGGCCTCGAACGAGACGGTCTCGAGCAGGCGTTCCATCACGGTATGCAGCCGCCGCGCGCCGATGTTCTCGGTGTTCTCATTCACATGGAAAGCGACTTCTGCGAGTCGTCGAACGCCGTCGTCGTCGAATTCGAGCGTGACTTCCTCGGTATTCAGCAGTGCCGAGTACTGCGCCGTGAGCGAAGCGTTAGGCTCGGTCAGGATACGAACGAAGTCGTCCGTCGTCAGCGATTTCAGTTCAACCCGTATGGGGAAGCGTCCCTGCAACTCGGGAATCAGGTCCGAGGGCTTGGATACATTGAAAGCGCCCGAAGCGATAAACAGAATGTGGTCTGTCTTGACCATACCGTACTTGGTGTTGACCGTTGAACCTTCGACCAGGGGCAGCAGGTCGCGCTGCACGCCTTCTCGCGATACATCCGCGCCCTGCACCCCTGAGCCGCGCGCGACCTTGTCGATCTCATCGAGAAATACGATGCCCTGCTGTTCAACAGCCTCGAGTGCCTGCGTCTTCAGCTCTTCCTCGTCGAGCATCTTCGCGGCTTCTTCGTCGGTCAGGAGACGAAAAGCCTCCTTGACCTTGAGCTTTCGCGTCTTTTGGCGATTACCACCGAGGTTCTGGAACATGCCCTGCAGCTGGCTGGTCATTTCTTCCATACCGGGTGGTG
>CAYTTZ010000245.1:0-4051 GCA_964440945.1 uncultured Woeseiaceae bacterium | reverse complement strand
CGATTCCATGCCACTTTTGAATGCATTTCCGGCAGCAAGTTGCAGTTGCATGCTGCGATTGTAGCAATGAACGAGATACCCCATAATGCCGCCGACCAAAACACCTAACGGTTTAGTAGTGGAGTAGGGGTAACTATCCGGGGTAACCCGAAATAGGAACCTTAAAAACCTGCGCAAATGCAGTCACTTATTGCGCAGATTGGGTTCCGACCCTAGCCTCCATTTTCTCTACGGCCATGCCCGGGTGGCGGAATTGGTAGACGCTGCGGACTTAAAATCCGCTGATCGAAAGATCGTGCCGGTTCGAGTCCGGCTCTGGGCACCACAATTTGCGGCCAGTGGCCGCAAATTTCGGTACCCAAGCCGAAGCGCCGTTATGGCATAGATATCGGCCCAGCAGCAGCCCCGAAATCAATTCACAATACTGACCCCAGTGGTTACCCCACGTTCGCTGTAGCCGTGACTCAGCCTGATCGTGTTCAGAGATCGATTGACTGGGTTCGAGTCCGGCTCTGGGCACCACAATTTGCGGCCAGTGGCCGCAAATTTCGGTACCCAAGCCGAAGCGCCGTTATGGCATAGATATCGGCCCAGCAGCAGCCCCGAAATCAATTCACAATACTGACCCCAGTGGTTACCCCACGTTCGCTGTAGCCGTGACTCAGCCTGATCGTGTTCAGAGATCGATTGACTGGGTTCGAGTCCGGCTCTGGGCACCACAATTTGCGGCCAGTGGCCGCCGTGGCTTCAACCTCAGGCCTTCATCAGCCGAACCTCATAACTTGCTCAGGAGTGTGCGCCTGAGGTGTCGTAGAGTTTAAACTCAAACTCGGGAGACGGCATCATGAAGCGACCTAATCGAGTCATTGCCTGTCGGCTGGCAATAGCCATGTTGGCCTTTCTGGCCACCAGCTGCGCCTCGGGCCCCGCGATTGAACAAGGGATTGATCTCAAGACTCTTCCGGGACGCTTTGCGGAGCAGCCTGTGTCCGAACCTCTGAAAGCGGTTGAGGCAGTCATCACGGACGATCAGTTCTACTTGAGCTACGAAGGTGAAGATGGTCTGGTTTATTCAGGTGGTGACTGGTCAGACGAACTTGAGATAGCGTCGCCTGTGGATCAATCGGACACGCCCTATACCGGGCCATATATTCTCTCACTTCAATACCACCAGCGCACTCCCTGGCCAGCACTTCCCAACGCTCCTGTTAAGCCGCGCGTGCTGGGCAGCAAGTATTGGAATCGATTTATCGACAAGGTATTTGAGCAAGTGCTTCCGGAAGCCGCGATGACCGGGATCGTCATGAAGTTTGGTGAGGAAGACTACTTCCTCTACTACAACGACATCAACAACTTCGAATCGAGGCTGTTTACCAAAAAGCCGGAAAACTATGTCGTCGCCGAGACAATTGACTTCGCGGAGTTCAACCAGCGCGCGCAGCCTGTCATGGCGAGCTTCCTCGAGAAGGAGGGCATCGAAGAGAGTCGGGTGCTCTTCAGCACGGGTGATGCCGGTGCCTATTCACTGCCGTTCGTGTACGTGGATCTGGAACGTGAACTTGGCGTTTTCCTTCGCTATTCGCCGGCGCCACGAGAAGGTCGCGCGGCGAGCAAGGGTGCGCAGGCGGCCCAGTCGGCGGGTCACGTTGCGCAAAGTCACCTCGGCGGCCTGGTTACGCGGCCGGTGTCGTCGATCTTTCGCTTGTTATTCGTCGCCAAGGACGCAGCCGTCGAAACCGTCAGGCCGACCTGGCTGGTCACACTTGAATCTGAACCGATACCAGATCTTAGTGATGGGCCCGGGATGGACCTCGATGTGTGGGAAGACACCCTCGATCAGCTTACCGGCCACCGTGCGACACGCGGAACCATTGAGTATCTCGTCGATGGCGAAGAATTCTTCGTACGATTTATCGATGCCATTTCAACCGCGACGAAGTCGGTCGATATACGCACCTACGTTTTCGACAACGACGACTACGCTGAGAAAATCGGCAACTTGTTGAAACGTCGCGCTGGAGAAGGCATCGACACGCGAGTTTTACTGGACGGCCTGGGCACGATCGTTGCAACCGGTGCCGACGACGCCAGCTTGCCCGCACAATACGTCGCGCCGGAATCGGTGCGCCTGTTCCTCGAGGAGGATTCAGTTGTCGACGTTCGCCAGTCAAGAAATCCATGGCTCGTCGCGGGCGATCACGTCAAGACGACCATCGTCGATGGCACAGTCGCTTTCGCCGGCGGTATGAACATCGGCCGAGAGTACCGCTTCGTCTGGCACGACTTGATGATGGAGCTGCGAGGTCCGGTGGTCGACGAACTCAGCAATGAGTTCAACAAGGCCTGGGCACACGCCGGCCTGCTAGGCGATGCCGGTTATGTGTTGCAACGCCTGAAACCAAACCCCGATGTTGCCGAGGATATGGGCTATTCAATACGGCTGTTGCATACGCGTCCCGGCATCGCCGAAATATTCCTCGCGCAACGCGAGGCGATTCGTAACGCCAAGAGGTACATCTACATTGAGAACGCCTACCTGACCGATGACGCAATGCTCTACGAACTCGCCAAAGCTCGTCGGCGTGGCGTCGATGTGCGAGTTATTTTACCGCTGGTAGGAAACCACGGACCGGTTAACAAGAGCAACGCGTTGGCGGCCAACGCCATGCTGGAGCACGGAATCCGTGTCTTCCTGTATCCCGGCATGTCGCACGTCAAGGCGGCGGTGTTTGATGGTTGGGTGTGTCTTGGATCAGCCAACTGGGACAAGCTGAGTTTTCGTACGAACAAGGAACTGAACATTGCGACGTCGCATCCCGAGTACGTGGAGAGCCTGTTTGAAAGCGTGTTCGACCCGGACTTCGAGAAATCCATAGAGCTGACGGAGCCGTTTCCGGAGCGCTGGTCCGATCACCTGGCCGAGATGGTCGCCGACTTCGTGCTGTAGTGCAGACGGGGTAATTGCAACCCAGTTCACATCGGAAACCCCGACTGGTTAACAGTTCTGCCTATTTTCGTTGCGTTTGCTGGCGAAAACGTTCGCCGAATGTCAAAAGTGGGGGCTCGTGAACGGAGAACGGCCATGGCCTCATTTGCAAAAGACAACGTTAGCTACCGCTTGTTAAACAGGCTGAGTAACCTCGTGATCTGCAGCAGCTGCCTCCAGAACGGCAGCGTGACGCCCGTACCGCAGCTCATTTCGGGTCGCCACAGCTTGACGAACGAGTGTGCCGATTGCCGGGATAAGAACGCTGTTCGCAAGGATCATCGCCGCAAGATCGCGAAGCTCCTGACGCTGCGCGACTGAGTCGGCCAATTCCTGGTGCATCGCCCGCGTTGCGGTGCGACAATACCGGGCCATGGCCAAACTGTACTTCTACTATTCATCGATGAACGCGGGGAAATCCACCTCGCTCCTGCAATCCAGCTACAACTACAAAGAACGGGGCATGAACACGCTGGTTCTGGCGCCGCAGCTGGATAATCGATTTGGCATCGGCAAGGTCACGTCACGCATCGGCATCGAGGCGGAAGCGACGACCTTCACGAACGAAACCAATTTATTCGAACTCATCGAAACCTCGAGTCAGGCAGACGCACTGCATTGTGTGCTCATCGATGAAGCGCAGTTTCTTACACGCGACCAGGTCTTCGCATTGACCGAGGTTACCGACAACCTGAACATACCCGTGCTCGCCTACGGACTGCGTACCGACTTTCAGGGAGAGCCTTTCGACGGCAGCAAGTATCTGCTTGCCTGGGCCGATACGCTTAAGGAGCTAAAGGCAATCTGCCACTGTGGCACCAAGGCCACCATGGTTCTGCGGCTCGACGGAGATGGCAATGCGGTGACCGAGGGCTCGCAGGTGGAGATCGGCGGCAACGACCGTTATATCTCGATGTGCCGTAAGCACTTCAAAGAACAGTTCTTCGGCCCAGTATCCTGATTGCTGAGTTCGCTAACTTTCAGCGCTATTGGCAGCCCGTGTTGTGAGGCGCAGGAGTGCAGGATTAGCGGGCTACTTCAAACGACTGCAACGCGGCAGGACGG
>CAYTTZ010000244.1:0-4059 GCA_964440945.1 uncultured Woeseiaceae bacterium | reverse complement strand
GACTGCAACCGGAATTTATTATCTGGACTGATCCCCTGTTGTTCTTGCTGACGCGCCCCCTGACGATGCCGAAAACGATATCGGCATCCTGACGTCACCGCCTGCCAAAAGCCGGCCCAGGAGCAGTTCATGAAAATCCTCTTGATAGTGAGCATGGCATTATTGTCACTCGCCAGCGTCGCCGCCGACGTCGTGCCCGTCGACAAGGTGAAGGACGCGATTAACGTCCGACAGCAGCCCGACACGAGTTCCGAAGTCGTCGGGCGACTGAAGCAGGGTGCCTCCCTGCCACTGGTGACCAAGATCGACGGTTGGTACGAAGTGCAGTTGGAGGGTGATGCGACCGGTTTTGTCAGCGCCGACTGGGCGCAGATCGTTGCTGCGACGTCCGAGGACGGATTGCCTGAGGCGGACGTTGAAGTTGCGGCTGCTTCGCCAGCCGGGCAGATCGTTGGGCAAGTCGTCGATCAGGCCATGGATGAAGGCGTGGCGCAGGATGACGTGGCTGTTGCCGATGCGGTCGCCGAGGTCGAGGAAGCCGTCGAAGAAGTCGCTGAGGAAATCGCCGAGGTCGAGGAAGCCGTCGAAGAAGTCGCCGAGGTCGAAGAAGCCAGCGAGCCTGAAGAGGTCGTCGAGGTGGAGATCGTCAAAGAGGCGCCCGCCGTTGTCGAGACTCAGGTGATTGCCGGGCCTGTGGGTCCTGCCGGTCCACCGGGACCGCCCGGCGCCGCCAGCATCAAGGGCAGCCAAAACTTTCTCGTCAAGTTCAGGAAGGAGACTGAGGGAGGCAATTCGCAGCTTTTCGATGACGGCAACCAGGTCGGTATTGGCACGACCGAACCCAAGCAGCGCCTGGAAGTAAACGGCAGTATCCAGATTCACGAACAAAACAGCAGTGTCGCGGGGTTGATGATTACACAGTCATCCGGTGAGACGGGTTACATCATGCACAATCGTGCCAGCACACTAACGATAGGCGCAGGCTCCCAGGATCGCATCACGATCGATCGCGATGGCAACGTCGGCATTGGTGTCTCGCGACCGGCTCATCCACTGCAGATGGCCAGCGGTGCGCACGTTACGTCCGGCGGTGTCTGGACGAACAGCTCCTCGCGCGACAAGAAGGAAAACATTTCCGCGATTTCGGCGGAGCAGGCGATGGCCGTGCTGGCAGGGCTCGAACCAGTGCGGTTCAACTACCGCGATGAGCGACATGAAGAATATGTCGGCTTCATCGCTGAGGACGTTCCTGAGCTTGTCGCCAATCAGGATCGCAAGACGCTTAGCACGATGGACATCGTCGCGGTTTTGACGAAAGTCGTGCAGGCGCAGCAGCAAAAAATCGAGCAGCTTGAGGCGCGGTTGGACGTTGCGGGGCAATAAGCACGGACAGCGCTAGCTGGCGCGAGTCGTCAGGCGTCCAGACGACGTAAGAGTCTCGCAGTATTTCGCCTGTGTATGTGTGTGCCATTATTGGCCATAATCTGATCACGGTAGTGACAGGATTTGGTGTTTAGATCTCTCTATAGTCTTAGGGAGAGCTATCGTGAGAATTCCAGTCATCGCCGGCAGTCGCTCGGCATCGCTCAAGGTCATCGTAATCGCGGTTCTGACGCTGGCGCTCTTGATTCCCCTCGGGATGATCAAGAACATTGTCGTCGATCGCCAGAACAATGCGTCTGCAGCCGCGCTCGATATCCAGAACCTCTGGGGCGGTGAGCAGACCGTTACCGGCCCAATCCTGAAACTGCCGTACGAGCTCGAAAACCAGACGTTATACGGGCTGAATTATGTCGACGAGAAATTCGTCTACCTGCTTGCCGACGAACTGTTTATCAATGCTGGCGTCGCGACCGAAGTCCGCTACCGTGGCATACACGAAGTGCCGGTATTCAGCTCGATCATCAAGATCACCGGCCGCGTAGATTTCAAAGCGTTGGAGGTGCTGGGTATCCCACTGGAGAAGATTCGCTGGTCCGGGGCCGAGCTTTTTCTTGGCGTTACCGATCCAATGGTCTTGAGCAAGATTCCGGTCGTCGCCGTGAATGCAGAAGAGAGCAGTTTTACGGCAGGCGGGACGGGCATTGACGGGATTCCTTCCCAGCTCAGCGCGCCGCTTGGCAAGGCGCTTGACGGTTTAAAGGTCGGGGAGCCTTTGCAGCTGGATATCTCACTGGTGGTGAATGGCTCGGGATCACTTCAGTTTCTCCCGCTGGCCGAGAATGCGGAGGTCACAATGTCGGCAAACTGGGGTTCGCCGAGCTTCACTGGCCGACAGCTGCCATTGCTGCGTGAGGTTCGTGAGGACGGCTTCGAAGCGACGTGGCAATCGTCCCGGATTGGTCGGAAGCTGCCGCGGGCGTGGCTGCGAGGAGACGACGCGCAGTATGTGGCGTTGCAAGGTGCTTTTGGCGCGCGCTTCATTCAAGCCGTTAGCGTGTATCAGGTTATCGAGCGGTCCATGAAGTACGCTGTGCTGATTATCGGTCTCACGTTCGTTGCCTACTTCCTGATGGAAGTTGTCGCCGACCTCAAATTGCACCCACTGCAATACATGTTGGTCGGCCTGGCAAATACATTGTTCTACCTGCTGTTGCTGTCGCTCGCCGAGCATGTGGGTTTTGATGCCGCCTATGTCTTAAGCGCATGTGCATCGACATCGCTGATCGCGGGATACAGCGCGGCCATCCTGTTTCGGCGGACACGTGCGCTGCTGATGGTCGGAGTTCTCGCGGCTTTGTACGCGCTTCTTTACATGACGCTTAAAGCACAGAGTTTCGCACTGCTCGCAGGTTCAGCCGGTCTGTGGGTCGCGCTCGCGGTCGTTATGTACCTGACGCGTCGAATCAACTGGTATGCAGACGGAGGTAATGCTCAGAAACAAGTGGGCGCAGGCTGAGCAGGGTCGTCAGATAAGCTAGTGCAAGTCAGGCTTAGATTTTTATCGATGTCCAGAAAGTGGCCAGTCCTGAGGAATGACTCGGTGTTGCGAAACACGATGTCACTGCGCGTGATATAGCGGTGCGATCTGCCGACAACAAGAAAGTCGTCCATTCCATCGACCCGGGTTGCTGCCACCGTCACCTTGCCGTCATCGGCTTCCGGCAACATAGCCGACATCCATGGGTTGAGGGAGCCGGTTCCGGCGATGACGCCGAGTTCGAAGTCGACTGGACCCAGCTGTGATGGAATGCTGTTCTCGTCGGTGCCAAGCTGCAGCCCGGCTGAGCCGCCAAACAACGTCATGCCCGGCCAGTCTCGCGCAATATCGACAACTTCGCTGCCCTGGTTCGGCGGGCCCAGCATCACAACGCGCCCCAGATCGGTTATCGGCTCGCGCTCGTTTTCATAGCGCAACAGGATGCCGCCAAGCGAATGTGTGACGAAATGGATGCGCTCTGCACCCATCGCCCGGCACTCCATGAGTCCCATGCCTACGGCGAGCGGGGCGATCTCTTCAACCGGGCCCAGCTGAGACGGGTAGTCGACGTTTGCCGTCGTAAAACCGGCCAGTTGCAGGGACTCGGCCATTGGGCGCATGGCGCGCCAGCTGCGGTTGAGACCATGCAGGAGGACGACGCAGTCCTTGCTTTCCTCGACGGAGACGACCTCGGACCGAGGTACGGTCGCGCAGGCAGCGAGCAGGCCGGCACTTGCGGCCAGCAGGCACGCCATATTCCTGTTGGATCGGCTCATCGCTCAATTCTGCCCTAGCCGGGAACCCTGCGCACGCCTCAAGGTTTCTTTTTTCTGCTGTTTCGACCGGTAAATACGTATCGCATCACAGTCAACGCCGGCGCTAATCTTTGGCAATGAACGAAGCTCAGATCCTGCTGGTTGCCGCAGCCTCGATCGCATTTTTGCATACGATTCTGGGACCGGATCACTATGTCGTCTTTACGGCGATGGGCAAGGCGCGAAACTGGAGCCTGGCGAAGACGCTCAGGGTAACGGTGATCTGCGGCATGGGTCATGTGTTGAGCTCAGTCCTTATTGGGGCGCTCGGTCTGCCCGGATGCGGGGCCTTTGCTCTTATGTACCCGCCCGTGATTATGGAGG
>CAYTTZ010000243.1:0-4098 GCA_964440945.1 uncultured Woeseiaceae bacterium | reverse complement strand
ACAAGTAAACGTTAAACTTTTTAGGTCATTAGTTTGGTCGCTGGTCTTGGCCAGTTCCCTTAGCGATTCTTCGATCAGCAGCAACTGGTCCGCCTGAGCCGCAACGGTAGCATCGGCATCTCTGAGCTCCACACGGATGAGGTCACCGCCGCGTTTTGTGGCGGAGCGCTTGCGCGCATAGTCAATGACAACATGTCGCATCGCTTTGGCAGCGATCCCAAGAAAGTGCTTGCGGTCGACCGCACCCGCTGAAGATTCCTTAAGCCGTATATACGCTTCGTTGACGACGGCAGTCGTATGCAAGGTCGCCTGACCGTGGAACTTCGCCAACTGGTGGTGGGCAAGGCTGTGCAATTCGCTATACATCAGCTCCACCGCCCGATCATAGGCACCGCTGTCTCCATCCCGGTGGGCTTCAATCAGTCTGGTTATGTTAGCGCTCGCGTCCACCCAGTCATCTCCTTCGACCTCTTCTCGCCAATACTATCAGTCGGTTACCTAACGTTGGCGCGTTTTTGACCAGACAAGTGGCGGTTTCTCTGAGCAAACGACGTATTACATGGCCGAAGGGGAAAAACCGAGAGCGAACATGCTTAAGACCTACAGAAAACCAAGAGCACCATACAGGGCACTGGTGCCGGCGTTGCTGGCACTCGCGGGTTCGGCATGTTCCGACACTCGCACATCCTACGAGACGTACGTTGCCTGTGACACCCAGGTAGCCGAAGAAGCGTCAGTCAAGGATCTATTGTCTTGCTATACCGAAGACCAGCACGACCTTCTCCGCTCAAAGGCCGAAAGAAGCGATGCTTGGCTGGCTCAGTTTCAGGGTTCACGGCCGATCATCAAGAGGCTGCATGAAGAGCCGCTTCTGAATGTCGAGGATGAATCAATACTGCTGATCGTTGGCCACACCAAATTCGGACAGCCCGCCGCGATCAACGTGCTAATGCGTCGCGAGGGCAGGCGCTGGAAGATCGACATGGAAGAATCGCTTGCCAAAGGGGCTGTGCAGGATGATGTCCGGCCCATAAATGACATTCCTCCATTCGAAGCTCAAATCGAATGCTAATAGTATTGAGTAACACACCGACTACATTGAGGTCACACCATGAATAACAGATTCTTCGACTTGTCGAAAACAAGCAGATTTGCATTGTTGAGTGCTGCGTTCTTGTCAATTCTGGCAGCTGGGCTTATTCAGTCCTCCCACGCACAAAGTGCAGAGGAGTTAGCAGAGCTGCAGATGCGGGAGCAATTGAAGGCTGCTGGTCTGGATCCCGATGAAGTGCTTGGGCCTGGTGATTTTGTCACGGGGATTATGCAACAGGCGGGGGATCATGAGGCCAATGAGCGTAAGCAGGCAATGCTCGAATTCAAAGCCAAGAACGCAGGCTTTGGCAAGGCTGTCGTAACGGTTGAAGGCAATGAGTACGAATTGCAGATAACCCAGTGCGATACGAACCAAGCTGGCAATTACGTATTCGATATTCAAGCGCAGCAAGGGCCAGATAAGCGTGCTGGCATGTTGTCCGTCGTCCACGATCGCCACTACAAAAGAGTGGTGGTCTCTTTTAGTTTCAAGGGTGCTGGAGATTGGGAGACGTACATCCATTCGGACCTGCCGCGATTAGAGAACCAGAGGTTGGAATGGAAGGGCGAGGCTGATGGCAGTAGTGGACGTAAAGAGCTCGCGTTGAGCCTTAGTTGTGAGGCTGCGTCATAAACCGTGTAACGGATTGACTGATGAACATGCAGGAGTCAGGACGTTACCTCGCACACGTGCACTTTGGTCCGGTCGGTCCGCTGAACTTCGACGGTTGGCCGCAGGCCGAGGTTGTTGACCTGTTTAACAGCGCGCACACATCGCGGTGCCTGGGCGACGGCCTCGATCGCGAATTCGCGGCGTTCTCGCCCACCATCATCTACGACTAGGAGCCACACAATGCGAAGTTTTGTCGTTCTTGTGACAGCCATTTTGCTGCTCGTGTCACTCGGTTGCGTGCATGGCTGCGGCAGTGGCGAGAGCTTGTCGTCGTTCGGCGGGGGCGAAGCAACGGTGACGATGCTCAATCAGACTTGGAGCATTACCGGCAACTGTGAGACGTCCGGCGACGACCTGACGTTCATCGCCCCCGGCGACCCGATGCTGACTATCGGTATAAATACGCTGAGTAATTCGAAGCCGGTGGGCAACTTCAGTTCTGCGCGCGAAGGTTTTGGCGTTCTTATAGGGACCGCCAGAACGCCGGAACCCGCTGTCGAAAGAAACGGTAGTTCCTTTACAGTCACCGGCACGCTCCTGGTCCTCGACGAATCAAGCATTGACGGTGCGATTACTGTCGACTGCAATCTATAGGTCTATGATCAGCGAGAACAGATTCAAGTCTCAGGCGGCATTCGCGATGAAAATCACGCGTGAATTCTGCGTGGATCAGCTGTGCATCGTCCTGCATTGTCATGCAAATTAGGCAACGAACGCCCCGGTAACTTATTGAAACAAATAGTTAGGGAGCGCCCACTGCCGGACTGAAAATCCGAGTGCCGGTGGTTCGATTGATTCGGTGGATTCCTCGCTTCGCTCGTCACCCCTGCGGGGCGCCTTTGGCGTCCAAATCGGCAAAGCCGATTTGTTGCGAATCGGTCCGCCCTGGCCACCAAACACTCAAAGGCCCCAACAGGGGCCTTTCGTGTTTGTGGACAGAGCTAACTCACAGGTTCGATTGACTCGCTGTGCTCGCCCATCGGCCGGAGGTTGCTTCGTCGCTGCGCTCCTCGCAATGATACTGGGAACAACGACTGCGCAACGTAAACGCCTTCTGCCTGCGGTTCGGATTATTTATCGAGCTTGAGGAAATAGTCCAAGATTTCCGGAACGTTTCCGTTGCCCATGCCGGCATCGAAGGCGGCTTGGAGGTTCGATGAGGTCCCCTCAGCTATCTCGGCGCGGGTACCAAGGTCTTCGACCATTTTGACGAAGTAGCCCAGGTCCTTGTTGGCGTTGGCGATGGAGAAACCCAGGTCGCTTACACCGTCCACAGCGTAGTTCTTGCAGAACTGCATGAAGGGCGAGCTGGACGGGCCGGTCGACATGATGTCAAAGAGTTGCTGGCGGTCGACGCCGGCGCGGTCGGCCACAGCAAATGCCTGAGACATGGCGCAGACAATCGTCATGCCCACAAAGTTGTTGATCAGCTTAGTCGTGTGGCCCGCGCCGAGCGCGCCGAGATAGAAGATGTTCTCGCCTTGAATGTCGAGAACAGGCTTCACTTTGTCGAAGGTTTCCTTCTCGCCCGAGGCCATGATGTTGAGCTGCCCGTCCTTGGCATGGGCCGGCGTGCGGCCGAGTGGGGCGTCGATCATGCCGGCGCCCTTCTTGGCCAGGTCGGCGCCAATCTTAGCGGTGGTAGACGGGATCGAGGTTCCAAAATCGATCAGCACCGCGCCCTCCTTGATGCCGGCAAGGATGCCGTCGTCGGAATAGACCAATTTTTCGACAACGGCTGAGGTTGTGAGGCAGAGCATTACTATGTCACTGGCCGCGGCCAGTTCCTTGGCCGAGCTGGCCTCTGTAGCGCCGCGGGCGACAGCGGCCGCAACAGCCTCCTTATTGAGATCCATCACTACCGGCTCAAAGCCGTTTTTTTGCAGGTTCTCAACCATGTTGCCGCCCATGAGGCCGAGGCCGATGAAACCGATGACTGGTTTTGTCATATCTGACTCCTAGAGATATTGTTGTTTGTTGTACTAATAGCGTCACGTAAATTCTGGCACTTTTCCCAGAGCCACATCCGGATCCGGCAAGCTTCAATTGGCCGTTAGGTCCCCCCACTGCCTGAGCGGCGACGGTCCGGATGTCCAAGACCGTAGTCGAGCCCAATTGGGAACGCAAGGAGCAACGGGGATCAGTTGTGCACCGACATGCAAAGTCAGGCACTTACAGCAACGGGCGTGCCGTAATCTTCCATCGGCGATATTCCAGGAATCAGAACACAAGATTCAGCATCGTCAACGAAACGACGAGGAACAATATCGTCATAACGCTGCCCGCCCGCAGGAAGTCGGAAACGTTATAGTCACCGGGTCCCATTATCAGGG
>CAYTTZ010000242.1:0-4106 GCA_964440945.1 uncultured Woeseiaceae bacterium | reverse complement strand
GGGCAACCCCCTCAGGGGCAACCCCCTCAGGGGCAACCCCCTCAGGGACAACCCCCTCAGGGACAACCCCCTCAGGGACAACCCCCTCAGGGACAACCCATACGGCCGGCTCCATTTTCCCGCCGGCCGCATTATCAGCTGCTTGTGTAACGCTGTTACACGGCGCCACTTCTGCCGTGCCGGACGAAAAAATGGTTGCCGTCAGCGCCTGCTGCAATAGCGTGACCAGGCCCTAGTGGCCTGAAACACTTATGAGCGACGCCGTGCTGGTTTACCGGGGAGAGTCGATCGCGGCCTACGGCTTTGGCGATCCGCACCCATTCGGAACCGATCGTCACGACGTGTTCCATGCCGAGCTCGATAAGGCGGCGCTCGGCGACGCCATCGAGTACGGCCATCCACGGCCAGCGCTGGTTGACGAGCTGGCCTTGTTTCATACCCCTGAATACATCGACAACGTCTCGCGCCTCTCGGGCGTCGGTAAAGGCTGGCTCGATGAGGGTGACACACCGGTCGTGCCGGGAATCTATGACGCGGCATCAGCCGTCGTCGGGGCGGTCTTGTGCGCCGTCGATGAGATCATGCATGGCAATCACCGACGCGCCTTCATCCCGATTGCCGGTTTGCATCATGCCGCGCGCGGCAAAGCCGCCGGTTTCTGCGTATTCAATGACTGCGGCGTGGCTATTGAATACCTGCGGGCAGAGTTCGGCCTCAAGCGTGTGGCCTATGTCGATATCGATGCGCACCATGGTGATGGTGTCTTCTACAGTTTCCAGTCGGATCCCGACCTGATTTTTGCCGATATCCACGAAGACGGCCGCTTCCTGTACCCGGGCACGGGTAGCCGTGAAGAGACCGGCACCGGAGCAGCGGTGGGGACCAAGCTCAATATTCCGCTGGCCTCCGGGGCCACGGACGCCGATTTTCGGGAAGCCTGGCAGCAGGTGGAGGCTTACCTCGATGCCATGCAGCCCGAATTCATCATCATGCAGTGCGGCGCCGACAGTCTCGAAGGCGATCCGATAACGAACCTCTGCTGGACCGAGGAAGCGCATGCAGAGGCGGCGGCCGCGTTGTGCTCGCTGGCCGACAAATATTGCGACGGCAGGATCATCGGCACGGGCGGCGGCGGCTACAACCGGCACAATCTCGCCCGCGCCTGGACGCGCGTGGTGCAGTCCTTCGTCGAAACGTAACAGCTTCTTTCTGCGGTGCCATATCATCGCCCAAACAGGTAATATCGCGTTCTTTCTCGCCCCCCGCCCCACACGGAGTAGCCCCGGATGTTCGACATATCGACGACGCTAGAGTCTTTCGATCCAGAGATCGCAAAAGCGATTGCCCAGGAAAACCGACGCCAGGAAGAGCACGTCGAGCTGATCGCCTCGGAAAACTACGCCAGCCCGCGTGTCATGCGCGCGCAGGGCAGCACCATGACCAACAAGTACGCGGAAGGTTACCCTGGCAAACGCTACTACGGCGGCTGCGAGTACGTGGATGACGCCGAACGGCTCGCCATCGAGCGTGCCATGCAGCTATTCGGCGCTGACTTTGCAAACGTGCAACCGCACTCCGGATCGCAGGCGAATGCGGCGGTCTATCTCGCGCTCCTGAACGCCGGTGACACGATCCTTGGCATGAGCCTGAGTGACGGCGGGCACCTCACGCATGGCTCGAAGGTCAACTTTTCGGGCAAGTTGTTCAACGCGGTCCAATACGGTCTCGAGGCGGATACCGGCCTTATCGATTACGACCGCGTTCAGGAACTCGCTTACGAACACAAACCGAAAATGATCGTGGCCGGATTCTCGGCGTATTCGCAAATTGCGGACTGGGCACGCTTCCGCCAGATCGCGGACAGCGTCGGCGCTTACCTGGTCGTGGACATGGCGCACGTTGCCGGGCTCGTTGCCACGGGTCATTACCCAAGCCCGCTTCCGTACGCGGACGTTTGCACGACGACCACGCATAAGACACTACGAGGTCCGCGCGGCGGCCTCATCCTCGCGCGCAAGAACGACGAGCTGACCAAGAAGTTCAATTCGCTGGTATTCCCAGGCACGCAGGGCGGCCCGCTGATGCATGTCATTGCCGCCAAGGCCATTGCCTTCAAAGAGGCCATGGAACCGAGTTTCAAGGACTACCAGGGCAAAGTCTGCGAAAACGCCAAGGTTATGGCCGCTGTGCTCAGCGAGCGCGGCTACCCGATTGTCTCGGGCGGCACCGAGAACCACCTCATGCTGGTGAGCCTCATCGATCGCGGCATTACCGGCAAGGCCGCAGACGCGGCGCTTGGCAGCGCTAATATCACCGTGAACAAGAATTCCGTGCCTAACGATCCGCAGTCACCGTTTGTGACCAGCGGCCTGCGACTGGGAACGCCGGCTATCACGACACGTGGCTTCGGACCGGAAGAAACCCGGCAGCTAAGTGGCTGGATAGCCGATATACTCGATGACATCGACAACGAAGCAACCATCGAGCGCGTTAAGGGCCAGGTTCTGGAACTCTGCAAACGCTTCCCGGTATACGCCTGATCGCTGCTTCCAGATAGGTTCTGGGCCCGCATGCACTGTCCGTTCTGCGCCAATGAAGAAACCAAGGTTATAGACTCGCGTCTCGCGGGTGATGGCCGGCAGATTCGCCGGCGCAGGCAGTGTCTTGCCTGCAACGAACGCTTTACCACGTTCGAGACGGCCGAGCTGGTCATGCCGCGCCTGATCAAGAATGACAATTCGCGACAGCCGTTCGACGAAACCAAGCTGCGCAACAGCATGGTTCGGGCGCTGGAGAAGCGCCCGGTACCAAGCGACGAACTCGAACAGGCCATCGGCCACCTGATTCACCGCCTGCGTACCATGGGCGAGCGCGAGGTGCCGTCCCGACTGGTTGGCGATCTCGTCATGGAGGAACTGCGCGCGCTCGACGAGGTCGCTTACGTACGCTTTGCCTCGGTGTACCGTCGCTTCCAGGACATCACTGAATTCGAGGACGAGATCAAGCGCCTGCAGAAAATCTCGGAGACGGCGGCGAGTCGTGAGCAAATGTCGCTGTTGCCCGAACTCCTCGGCAAGAAGAAGGGCTAGGCATGCCAGCGTTTTCGGATGCCGACTGCGCGCACATGGCGCGCGCGCTCAAGCTCGCGGCCAGGGGCCAGTATTCCGCACACCCGAACCCGATGGTTGGCTGCGTCATCGTTAACGGAGGCGAAGTTGTCGGCGAAGGCTGGCACGAACGTGCAGGCGAACCGCACGCGGAAATCAATGCGCTCACGACCGCCGGTGGCAAAGCGGAGGGCGCCACGGCCTACGTCACGCTGGAGCCTTGCGCACATCACGGCAAGACGCCGCCCTGTGCGATGGCGTTGATCGATGCAGGCATCGCCAGGGTGGTCGCGTCGATGCAGGATCCCTATCCGGAGGTAGCGGGTCGCGGACTGCAGCATCTCGAGTCGGCTGGCGTATCGACTGAGCTGGGCTTGATGCAGGCGGCGGCTGAGTCGCTGAATGCCGGTTTCATCGCCCGCATGACGCGTGGTCGGCCACTGGTACGTATAAAGGTTGCCGCAAGCATCGATGGAGCCATCGCGATGAAGAGCGGAGAAAGCCAGTGGATCACCGGAACTGAAGCGCGCGAGGATGTGCAGCGACTGCGCGCAAGATGCGGCGCCGTTATGACCGGCATAGGAACGGTGCTGGCCGACGATCCGTCGCTGAACGTCCGCCTGGAGTCGCTGCCGGCGCCGGACTTGCAGCCGCTTCGCGTGGTCCTGGATAGCGAGCTACGCATGCCCGCAGGAGCCGGTATGCTTGGTCTGCCTGGCAAGACGCTGGTCTGTTGCTCGGGAAAACCGGATTCGACAGTGCTCGAGCGCGCGGGTGCCGAGGTGCGCTCGTTCGGCGAAGGCGGCGCAAAAGTCGATGTGACAGAGGTCCTTGGGGAGCTCGCGCGACGCGGCGTCAACGATGTCCTGGTCGAGGCGGGTCCCTCGCTGACGGGACATTTGCTGGAGCAGCAACTCGTCGACGAACTTGTGATTTATCAGGCACCCCACATAATGGGTAGCGAGACCAGGACGATGTTCGAGACACCCTCCTGGCAGG
>CAYTTZ010000241.1:0-4118 GCA_964440945.1 uncultured Woeseiaceae bacterium | reverse complement strand
ACCAGGCCCAACGAGCCCGGAACGCCCGACTTCGTCACCAGCTACCCGGCCTGGGTCGAACTCAACATTACTTATGGCTATTTGACCTTCAATGACACACTTACAAAAGCGGAAGGGGTCCGATTAGCACATACAGCCGTAGATAGGGCGCTGGCCATTGATAGCAACATGGCCTCGGCCTGGGCCGCGCGGGCATATTTGTTGAAGACGTTTGACGGAGACTGGGCTGGTGCCCAAGCCGCTATTGAACGCGCTATCGAGCTGGATCCCAACTATGGAAGTGTCCGCGGTGTGGCCGCATCTTTAGCCAGCACACTAGGACAATTTCCCAGGGCCTTAGCCCTACTCGAGCAGGGCGCTGCCCTTGATCCACTTAGCCTTGGTGGCCTGAGAATGCTCTCGCGGGCGTACACCAGGGCGGGTCGCTACGACGAGGCGATAAAACTCGCTGAACGCATTATGTTACTGAACCCGAAATACCCCAGTGGACCTATGACTCTTGCCAGAGCATACCTGCTGAAAGGTGACCCAGAACGCGCTTTGACCGAATTAGAGAAGAATCCAAGCCTCTTTAGTGCTGCCTTCAAAGCCAGACTACATTTTACTTTGGGCAATGAGGCGCAATCACAGGCGTTAATCAAAGAATTACTTGCCACGGCCCATCAAAATCCGGGCAGGATGGCCTCTGTTTATGCTTGGCGTGGTGAGAATGACGCTGCATTTGAATGGTTGGAAATGGATTTCCAACAAGGAGTGTCCTTTGCCAATGCCCTCGGCAATGAGTGGAGTAGGGGTCTCGAAAATGATTCCCGCTACCCGATTTTCCTTGAAAAAATTGGATTGCTGGAAGAATGGCGAGCCATGCCGCCAGAATACGGTGGGCCGTCGAAGCCTTAAACGCAGAACGACCGCTGATGGCCGAGCGAATCGAAGTAAAGGTTCCCAGGGGCATCCTCGACACATATGTCGGCATGTGCCCACTTTGGTGCCCAAACCAGGATCATCTACCGTAACCCGAGGTAACCTACCGTGTTAGGAATCCGACGCGTTACGTGCTCTTGGGTTATCTCAGGTTACACTGGATTGTGAAAACCGTTCACTTAAAATCCGCGTGTCGGTGGTTCGATTTCGCCCCTGGCCACCATTCTTTTCAACGGCTTAGGCCGTTTCCAAGCTTCTCTCAAAAAGCCCCAGCGTATTTATCGAGTCGCGGACGAAAGATCCACAACTCGGCATGCTGCATTCGACAGATGGGCCACCCCCAACAGATGCTGGTATTCATTACATTTGCTTCTGTCGTGGAAGAATCACAGATGCTGTCGCCTGAAGTGATTCACTGGGAGATCCTGCGTGAATTGGGCATTCGCCTGATTTAGCAGGTTGCTGTCTCCCGCCGCTTGTCCGAGCACAAACTCCGCTTCGGCAATTTGCCATTCAGTAAAGTGAGGAATTGATTTTCGAAGGTCGAGACTCTCCCTTGCGAGCTTGGCCGCCTCGACCGCTTCTCCCAACTCAAATTTGGTTTCTGCCAGCCATAACAACGCGTCCGAGCGCCAATATGGAGTCAATCCCTGCAGCGAATTCTCTATAAAGCGCTTCGCCTTTGCCGCATCGCCGCTATCCAGAATGACTCGGCCAAGGAGTGAACGAACTCTCCCCGATGCCGGGTGAGCGGCCCCCACTGAGCCTTCCATGCGCTGCAACAAATCTGTCAATCGCGCCTCAGCCGCATTCGCGCGACCGGAATGCCATAGCACGACGGCATAGTTGATCTCGGTGGCCATGCGTTCGAGTGACATTGGCGGCAGCTTTTCTTCAGCCAGTCGTAGTGCCTCCAAATACGTTTGCTCGGCCTCGACGAGACGGCCGGTAGCAATGTCGAGCGCGCCGAAATTATTGAGGTTGGATATGTTCGCCGGATGATCGGATCCGAAGCGCTCCATGGTCAGCCGGATACAGGTCTGCTGCGCGGAGCGCGCTTCCGCGTAACGGCCGAGCGTGCCGTAATCGAGCGCCAGGTTACAGCGAATCGTCAGGACTTCCGGCGCCAGCCATTCACCATTATCTTCTGCGATCGTGAGTGCCTGTTCATGATAATTTGCGGACTCCTCAATGTTGCGTTCGGCGCGATAGCCCGCTGCGACATTGCCTAGACTGCGAGCTATCGCCCCCTTGTCGTCAGGCCGAATAAGCAGGTTGATCTGATGCGCATGCAACATCGCTTCCCTTGCCTGGGTAGGTGCGGCCTGCAGCAGCGCGGCACCGAGATGCGTCCAGCTGTCGGCCGCGTACACCGAATTCAGCACTCCGAGTAAGTCCAGCTGTCTAATTGCTTCCCTGTGTAGCGCCTCCGCTTTCCCATACTCGCCGCGTTTCGTGTAATCGGCGCCGACGGCGTTCATTGCTTTTACAATGTCAATGCTCTGGCCCGACTCGCCCGCCCGCCACTGTGACAGAGCTTGCTCATGTAAATGTAGAGCCTTGTCATAGTCGCCGATACCGAAATAGGCATTGCCAATAAGCTGCGTGAGCTCGGCCCGGACTTCCGGCAACTCATATAATTCGGTATCGAGACGCGCCGCAGCGTCTTCGACGATCTCGCGGAGCGTAACTTCACGTTCTCCAGCGACAATTGGGTCCGCTTGCGCAAACAGGCTCGTCAGGAAGTTTTTCACCTGTTCGGCGCGCTCAGCCTGTGTACGCGCGATGTCGTATTGCCACAGTGCTGCAGCCAGACCAGCACCTAACGATATAAGTATGACAATCGTTGCGCCGACCAGGAGCTTGTTACGGCGTACGAATTTTCCGGCCCGGTAACGGCGCGTTTTTTCTTGTGCCGACACGGGGTAGCCGGTCAGGTAGTTGCGTACGTCATCACGCAGCGCACCAACGCTTTCGTAGCGCTGCGCCGGATCTTCTGCAACGCAGCGTTTGACTATCGCTTCGATATCCGACGGTAGTGGCTCGGTGATTCGAGCTGCCGGGTCCTCCGCCGGCGCAGAGAGCAAGCGCCTGAGTACCGCTCCGAGGGAATAGATGTCGCACTGAATCGTCGCCGGTTCACCTCGCTGTTGCTCGGGCGCCGCAAACCCCGGCGAATACGCATGCAGTCGCGCGCCACCATCACCCGGTTCACTGTCTTCGAGCAGGCGGCCGATGCCAAAGTCCACCAGCCTCACCCGGTCGTCCGCCACCAGGATGTTGCCGGGCTTGATATCCCCATGCACGATCATTGAGCGGTGGCAGTAGGCAACTGCATCGCAGAGCTGCATGAAGTACGTCAGGATCTTCTTGCGGCGCGTCCTTTGACCGTGGATGTAAGCATCGATGGTCACACCATCGATGTATTCCATGATGTAGTAGGGCGTATCGGCCTTGGTTACGCCTGCGTCGATGATGCGAGCAATGTTCGGGTGTTCAAGCCGAGCGAGAAATTGCCGTTCGCGATCAAAAAGCGCACTGGCGCGTTCGCTCGCAATAGACGCCGGTATTACCTTGATGGCGACCGACTGTTCGAAGGCGCCGTCGGCACGCTCACCACGAAAAACAATGCCCATGCCTCCACGGCTGATGATTTCAACGATACGGTAGGGGCCCAGACGTTCGCCCAGATGCGCGCGCACATCCTCTTCGGTCAATGCTGAAAACAAGTCGGGCGCCGCATCATCGAGGCTGCCTGGCAGAGCGTTCTCGTCGAGGGCCAGCTCGAGCAATGCCTCAGCGCGCGTTGCGAGCTTGTGATCACGCACGCGCAGCTTGTCGAGCAATTGGATCCGATGTTGCGGATCCGCATCGAGCAACTCGTCGAGCGCAGCTTCGAGTCTCTCCCAATCTATATCGTCAACGTGCATCGCCTTCACTTCTTGTATGGCGTCTTATTGTTATACGCGGTAACAAAGCCGCGGCCGCCAGCGATTATTCCCGGTGCGACAGATATTCAGCCAACAACGCACGCGCTTTCATCCAGTCACGCTGTGCAGTTCGTTTCGAGAGTTCCAGCGTGGCGGCGGTCTCGTCATCGTCGAGGCCGGCAAAAAATTTGCATTCAAATACTCTTACGAGCCGGTCGCTGGTCTTGGCCAGTTCCCTTAGCGATTCTTCGATCAGCAGCAACTGGT
>CAYTTZ010000240.1:0-4122 GCA_964440945.1 uncultured Woeseiaceae bacterium | reverse complement strand
GGCACCAACAATCCCAACCTGCTGGAGGACCCGCTCTATCTGGGCTACCAGGCGGCGGCCGAAGTTAACGTTGCCGTTCACCACTACGCCAATGTCCTCTTCAACGTACTTCGAGGCGGCATATTTGACGATCAGTACACGATTACATCGTGGGATTTCGTCAGAACGATCAAGGGCTTCAACAATACGGTGTACCAGGAAAACTGTGCACTGCTGGACGGATTACCGGCCAGCCTGCCCCTCGAACAATTGCTGGAGACCATTCAGGAACAGGGTAACTCCCAGCTCGCACGCCTCGCGCACGAGTACCTTCCTATTACCTTTGGCCGGCGTCACGGCGATCCCAGCCGCCCGTGGAACCAGTTCGCGATCAGGCTGAAAGACGATGACGGCAATCGACTCCTGTCCTATGAGGGTAACTGGCGTGACATTTTCCAGAACTGGGAAGCAACCGCCTTCAGCTATCCCGAATTCATCGAAAGCATCATCGCGAAGTTCGTGAACGCGTCGACGATAGACGGCTACAACCCATACCGAATAACGAAGGAAGGCATCGACTGGGAAGTCGAAGAGCCTGATGACCCGTGGAGCTATATAGGCTATTGGGGCGATCACCAAATCATCTACCTGCAGAAATTGCTCGAGCTTTCGCGTTCATTTCATCCAAGGCGTCTGGACGAGCTGTTGCATGAACCCATCTTCTGCTACGCCAATGTGCCGTACCGGATCCGACCGTTGGCCGCCCTGCTCGAAGACCCGAAGAGTACGGTCGACTACGATGAACCGCTGGCGGAGCGCATTGAAAAACGTGTTGCCGACATGGGCGCCGATGGCAAGCTGATCCTCGATGAAGCCGGCAACGTCTACCAGGTCAACCTGCTCGAAAAACTTTTGGTACCGTTGCTATGCAAGCTGAGTAACCTCGTGGTTGACGGCGGTATCTGGATGAATACCCAGCGCCCGGAATGGAACGACGCCAACAACGCGCTGGTCGGACAGGGCCTGTCGATGGTCACGCTGTACTACCTGCGTCGCTACATATGCTTCATGCAACAACTGCTACCGGCTGACTCGAAGCCGAGCGATGTGTCCGTCGAAGTCAGTGAGTGGCTCTCTGAGACAGCGACTGCACTCTCGCACGTGCGCCTCTTGCGCGACAAAGGCGCCATCAGCGCGGCAGATCGCTACACGGCGTTGGTTGAACTCGGTGCGGCGGCCAGCCGGTACCGCGAGCGCATTTATGAACAGGGATCTTTCTCCGGCAAAGTGTCTCAAGAGCCGGGCGCCATCCTCGACGTGCTGGACGATGCGCTGGCGTTAGTCGACCACAGTATCGAAAGCAACCGGCGGGACGACGGGCTCTACCACGCCTACAACTTACTCGACCTTGAAAGCGATTCGCTGACCATCGACACGCTTTACCCGATGCTCGAAGGACAGGTTGCAGCACTTAGTGCGGGAGCGATCGCGCCGGCAGAAGCTGTCGCCGTCGTCGAGGCGCTTTTTGAAAGCGACGTATATCGCCCTGATCAACATTCCTTCATGCTTTATCCGGACAGGGCCTTGCCTCTGTTCCTCGAGAAAAACCGGGTTCCTGAAGAGCACGCGGCTGCAATCCCGCTGCTCGGGAAGATGCTTGGCAACGGCGACCGTCGAATTATCGAGCGCGATGCCGATGGGCACCTTCGCTTCAATGCCGACTTCACCAACGGCGGCGACCTGAGAACCATGCTCGACTCACTTTCGGATGAGTACGGCGACTCCGTCGAACCTGCTCGCGAGTCTCTCGTTGAGCTATACGAGACTGTATTTCAGCATCAGGCGTTTACCGGGCGGTCTGGCGGCATGTTCGGCTTCGAAGGACTGGGCAGCATCTATTGGCACATGGTGTCCAAGTTGCTGCTTGCCGTGCAGGAGAATTACTTCTCTGCGCTGGAGCAGGGAACCGCGGACGATGTCTGTCACCAATTGGGCGAGCTGTACTATCGCGTCCGACAAGGCATCGGCTTCAACAAGACGCCAGCGGAATACGGCGCATTTCCAACCGACCCTTACTCGCACACACCAAAACACTCGGGTGCGAAACAACCGGGCATGACCGGACAAGTGAAGGAAGAGATACTGACCCGTTTTGGCGAACTTGGCGTACGCGTTGCCGATGGCGCCGTGAGTTTTCAGCCAAGCCTGCTCAGGGCCCGGGAGTTTGTATCCCAGCCGCGGAAATTTCGGTTCCTGGACGTCGCCGGCGCCTGGCAGGAAGCAGACATTCCGACGGACGGCCTGGCTTTCACCTGGTGCCAGGTACCGATCATCTACCAGCTGAGCGACTCTGCAGAGCCATCGCTTGCGATCACATGGAATGACGGCGAAGAACAGGTCATCAGTGAGCTGGCGCTGCCTGCCGATATCAGCACGGAGCTGTTTCGGCGCAGCGGACGTATCAGCCGGATCATCGCTACATTTAATGCCAATCTACTGTCTGCAGAATAACGGTTTCGCCTGCAAACACGGCAGGACGAGAAGACATTTAACCAAGGCGCACTCATGTCCAACTATTACAAGAGAAATCTGGCACTGGCCGGAATCGATTTTTCGAAGCACTCCGTCGACGATCTGCGAGCGCTTGTTCGTCAGATCCTCGAGGCGAAGATTCATGGCACCTCCTTTAGTCCGTACATCGAGGGCCAGGGGCCGGGCACGCAGCTTGGCGAGGCACAGATTCGCGAGCGCCTGAGTGTCATCCAGCCCTATGTCCGCTGGATACGTTCCTTTTCCTGCACAGAGGGTAATGAACTGATCCCTCAGATTGCGGCTGAAAACGGACTCAAGACGATGGTGGGCGTCTGGCTCGACGACGACAAGGAACACAATGAGAAAGAGCTTGCGAACGCTATCGATGTTGCGAAGGCAGGGCACGCCAATATTCTTGCCGTCGGCAACGAAGTACTGCTGCGCGGTGACCTGACAGAAGATGAACTCATTGATTACATCGATCACGCCAAACAGGCTGTGCCGGATATTGAGGTCGGCTACGTCGATGCCTATTTCAAATTTGCCGTGCATCCGCGTGTAGCCGAGGCTTGCGACGTCATTCTTGCCAACTGCTACCCGTTCTGGGAGGGCTGCCCGGCCGACCACGCACTTCTCTACATGAAGGAAATGTATCGGCGTGCAGTGCATGCTGCCAATGGCAAGAAAGTGATCATCAGTGAGACTGGCTGGCCGAATGTTGGCACGCCGGAAGGCGGCGCCGTGCCCTCTTTCGCCAACGCCATCAAGTACTTCATCAATACCTGTCAGTGGGCTGAAGAAGAAAACATAGAGATCGTCTACTTTTCGTCATTCGATGAAACCTGGAAAGTCGACGCGGAAGGCGACGTCGGTGCTTACTGGGGCATTTGGGACAAAGACGGTAGCTGTAAATATGATTGACAAGCTGAATGCCCATCTCAGCAACGGCAGTGGCACGGGGCTGGAACATGCCAATGCCATCTGCTACTCGGGCTATCGCGAAGGTCAGGTACCCGGCAGCGCTTATCCGTCGTACGCCGAGATCAAGGAAGACCTCCTGATTCTCGCCAAGAACTGGAAGTACCTGCGACTGTATGACTCCAGCCCGCATGCCGAAACGGTGCTCCAGGTAATTGCCGATGAAGGGCTGGACTTCATGGTCATGCTTGGCGTGGATATGGGCGCAGAAATGAGCAATCCGCATTGCCCCTGGGGTGCCGATTTCAGCGATGAGACGCTCGAACAGAATCGCGAGGACAATCATGCCCAGGTTGAAAAGGCCATCACATTGTCTAACCGCTACGCGGAAATCGTGTTCTCGGTGTCGGTGGGCAATGAAGCGAGCGTCGAGTGGAGCGACCACATGGTGCCCGTCGAAAACCTCATTGAGTACGTGCGCCACCTGAAAAGCGCGATCAAGCAGCCCATCACGTTCTGTGAAAACTACGTGCCATGGACGTACAAGCTTGAGCCGCTTGTCGAGGTGCTGGACTTCATCTCTGTCCACACCTACCCCGCCTGGGAATACCGCACGATGGAAGATGCCCTCGAGTACACGAAGCAAAACTATCACTCGGTCGTCGATCATTACCCGGGTAAACCGGTTGTGAT
>CAYTTZ010000239.1:0-4150 GCA_964440945.1 uncultured Woeseiaceae bacterium | reverse complement strand
CAATCTTCTCTTCCGGGTCGGATCGGGATACGAATTTGAATTGATGCCAAGGTGGTCGCTGGCGCCGGAATTCAATATGAACTTCGCTGACGGATATTCTTGAATCAACTCGCGAAAAAAACAGGCAGTTGGCCAGTCAACTGCACTTTTGAATCCTTCGTAGATCGCTTGCCAATCCGCGTTCCCATCTACGGCTGCGGACCAAAGTGGCACCTGTGCGGGCATGTTGTGAAGCACTTCGTCCATGTGATGACATGGACCAAGCCCGAGCTGATTGATGGCGAGCTTAAGAGAGTACGTGCCGGTGCGCCCCACGCCTGCGCCTATAACCTGAATAGTCACTAGAATTCTCCCCCAAAGGAATCCAGCATAGACGCTCCACTAGGATCAGGCAATGTCGGCTCTGTGTCAGTAGCAGCCGTACGTTGCTTTACCGCCTCGCCGTCTGTTTTCGGCCAGAAGCGATCGTTGAGCGCAAGGAGTTGTTACTCGACGACCGGGTGGAGCCGCTATATTTTCCGGTCACGCCCGAGAGAAACCAGGCCAAAGATCAGAAACATCGCTCCGACGCCAACGAGTGTCCTGTTTCCGTCCAGGAATACGGGAGGGACGAGCATCAGCAGGCCCGCAACTAACCAGAGAATACCAGTGACCTTTTTTGATTTCAGAACGCTACCGGGCTCTATGACCATACTTATCTCGTCGTTGTGTTTTGGCTAATTTGGTGCCAATCGCGACACTATTCCAATCGTTGTTGCCTATCAAGCGACCGCATTCGCCAACAGCGGTCATTGCCGATAGAGTTTCTTGAGGAATCTATCCATGTGTTTATCAGAGCGCTCTAACGGCACTTCGTCTTTTCCAAACCACCTAATAGTCTGGAATTCAGCCGCGTCAAAAACTAACTCCGAATTTCGGTCCCCTCGCAGGGCATACCAAATCGATACGTCAGTGTGTCCCGCCGTTTTCGCAACCGTTTCCGTTACCGTCAAAAACAGTGGCTTGTCGTAAAGAAGCTCTCCATCAATACCCAACTCTTCCTTCGCCTCTCGTAGGGCAGTGGTCTTCGGGTGTTCTCCAGGTTCAACATGCCCTCCCGTGGGCAGCCATAACTCCGCATTAATGTGATCAACGAGAAGAATGTGATCGCCGTCTACGACAGCAAAATAGGATACGAGGTGTTTCGGCGGTGTCGCCGGCTTTTCGAGTCGGCAAATTTCGACGCCTGAATCTATCCATGCGAGCACGTCGGCCTTGTCTGCCTGCTCCACATCATCCAGAGGGTCAATCAGGGCAATTTCTTCTCGAATTTCGGCTCGCATCAGACTGCCGTACAAAACACTAGCATTGAAAAGACATCCGTTTTGGGTCAGTAGCAGTCAGTCAGAAGTCTAACACTCGAACCTCCGCCTACGGCCAGAAGCGGATAGTTGATTGGACATAATTTGGCCGAAACTTCGTCGGTGACGGAACCAAAACCGCCGTAGATTCGTGTTTGTTGGAAAGGAAAGTGAGACAAACTCACGGAGGAGTTATCGTGTCCCTTAAACTAAGTATCAGGCAGAGCAACGAAACATGCGGAGAGGGCAACTACCGTGTCAAATTGCATTCTCGTCGCGCCTCGCTTGTGAGTGAGTTTTGCCTTAACAAGAAAGAGAATGATATTCCGAATATCGAAGCAGCAGAAAAGCTATTGCGCCGGACAATGGGGCCGTGCGATTTTGCGGCAACAACAGTTACGCTTATCGACGGCGAGGGCACGAGTGAGCAGTCGATACTGCAATTCGATCCAAAGCAAAATTGACAACCCGGTGGTCTGCTTTGGGTCAGTAGCACTCGGTCACTGTCATCCCAATCCTGGCCTCGGAATGACAGGTTTGTGATTTAGAGCAGCCTTTCGGGAAGGACATGCGAACGCCACCTGTTGTCCTCCGGCCGCCTGTAAGGTCGGCAGGCGAGCCTGATCGCAATTCGAATAGTCGTTCTTTATCCGTTTCTGTAAATGTAGCTGTATCCATTGATCGCCGGTACACCGCCAAGGTGTGCATAGAGCACTCTTGAGCCGGCCGGGAAAAAGCCTTTGCGTACCAGGTCGATCATGCCCTGCATCGATTTACCTTCGTAGACCGGGTCGGTCATCATCCCTTCCATGCGCGCGCACAGGCGAATCGCTTCGTTGGTCTCCTCAGACGGCACGCCATAAACCGGGTACGCGTAGTCTTCATTGAGAACAACGTCCTCGGCCGTGATGTCCCGCCCCAGCTCAACGAGCTCAGCGGTCTTCTGAGCAATATCCAGTACCTGTGCCCTCGTTTGCTCGGGCGTGCACGAGGCATCGATGCCGATCACCTTGTCGGAGCGACCATCTTTTGCAAAGCCGACGACCATGCCTGCATGCGTTGAGCCGGTAACAGTACAGACTACGATGTAATCGAATTTCATGCCCATGTCGGCTTCTTGTGCACGTACTTCTTCGGCAAAGCCGACAAAGCCGAGCCCGCCAAATTTATGCAACGATGCACCGGCCGGAATCGCATACGGGATACCGCCGCGGTCCTTGACGTCCTGGATGGCCCGCTCCCAGCTCTCGCGGATACCAATATCGAAACCTTCGTCAACAAGGTCGATCTCTGCGCCCATGACCCGACTCATCAGGATATTGCCAACCCGGTCGTAGACGGCATCCTGGAATGGCACCCAGCTTTCCTGAACGAGGCGGCACTTCATGCCGATTTTCGCGGCAACGGCTGCGACCTGGCGGGTGTGATTCGATTGCACGCCGCCGATGCTGACCAGGGTGTCGGCCCCGGCCGCGATCGCGTCGGGTACGATGTACTCCAGTTTGCGCAGCTTGTTGCCACCGAAGGCGAGCCCTGAGTTGCAGTCCTCGCGCTTGGCGAACAGCTGAACTTCGCCACCAAGGTGCTTGGAAAGGCGATTCAAATGCTCAATAGGCGTCGGGCCGAATGTCAGCGGATAGCGTGCAAATTTCTCAAGCATTGAACAGCTCCTGCTAGTTGTCGTGATAAGCCCTGGTCGGCGCGCTGCGGGCCGATTCAGAATATCAGTCTCGCGCTCGGCCGTGCTGTCCTATTTCGTTGGCGGGAACATCGAATTGCCCGGCGAGCGATTTGCGGCGTAACCACCGCGCGGCCTTGCATGTGACGCACTGTGGTGTAGCCACTAAAATTGCCTTCGTTGCCCTGCCGCATATCTGTACCATAGCGCTTATGAAGAAATTCGTTGCAGAACTCAAGCGCCGACACGTGCTGCCGGTCGCCGTAGCCTACGTGCTTGTCACGTGAATCCAAACGGTAATAATCCAGCCGCTCATGCGGTCCTCTTGTGTAACTAATTGGAGCTCCACCCATGAATCGACTGACTTTGCGTACGCTGGTGCTTACTGCGCTGGCACTGACCCTGGTAATTAGCCTGATCATCAGCACATCCATTCGTTACGGCCATGCTGATGTGCCCGTTGCCCAGACAGCGGCGGATATCAAGCCGCTAAAGGCGGGTAACCCTGCGCCCCGATTCTCGGTCGAAACGATCGACAACGAGCGCTTTGACTTTGACCCCAGGAAACTAGAACGACCAGTGATCCTGGTGTCATTTCGCGGCGGCTGGTGCCCGTTCTGCAACATGCATCTCTCGGAACTCCGCCACGCGATACCGGCCATCAACGAAATGGGTGTCGAAATCCTGTTCCTGAGCGGTGACCGCTCTGAGCTGCTGCTTGCCAGTCTGAGCCGCGAGACGCAGAAGGACATCGAAGGTCTCGGTTATACGCTGCTCTCGGACGCGAACGCCCAGGCGGCAATCGCGCTCGGTATTGCTTTCAAGGCGTCGGATCGCACGATCCAGGGTCGTATCGAGCGTGGCGATGACATCGAGCGATCGTCGATGGCGCGTCACGGCGTACTGCCGGTGCCGGCTGTTTTTGCGATCAATCGGAAGGGCATCATCGAATACGTCTACGCCAACCCCGATTTTAGAATTCGCATGTCGGCCGACGACCTGATGGCGGCAGCAAAAGGAATCAGCGAGGCGAACTAGTGTCCTGTTTGCTGAGTTCGCTACCTCTCAGCGCTATTGGCAGCCCGTGTTGCGAGGCGCAGGAGAGCAGGATTAGCGGGCTACTTCAAACGAC
>CAYTTZ010000238.1:0-4151 GCA_964440945.1 uncultured Woeseiaceae bacterium | reverse complement strand
GCGTTGACGCCTGTCAGTTCCTTGCCGACGATCAGCTGGTGAACCGTCTCGGTTCCTTCGTACGTAATAACGCTCTCGAGATTCAGCATGTGGCGAATGGGTACGTACTCCGCGCTGATGCCGGCGCCGCCGAGTATGTCACGGGCATCGCGAGCGATATCGAGAGCCGCACGACAGTTATTCCACTTCGCAAGGGAAACCTGTGCGGGTTTCAGTTCGCCCTTGTCCTTGATGCGACCGAGCCGCAGCGAAAGTAACTGCGCTGTTGTTATGCGACGACTCATGTCGGCGAGGCGGATCTGCATCGCCTGCGTGTGCGCAACAGGCTGATTGAAAAGAACGCGCTCCTGCGAGTACTTCAGCGCCTCGTCAAGACAGGCTTGCGCCGCGCCGATCACACCCCAGGTAATGCCGTAGCGCGCCTGGGTCAGGCAGCTAAGCGGGCCCTTCATGCTCGATACGCCGGGCAGCACACTGGCTGCCGGGACCCGCACATCATTGAAGAACAGCGCGCCTGTAACCGACGCTCGCAGCGAAAACTTGTTCTCGATTTCCTGGGTTTCGAAACCCGGCATGTCCTTCTCGACAACGAAACCCTTGATGCCCTCGTCGGTCATTGCCCAGACGACGGCCGCATCGGCGATGGTGGCATTCGTAATCCACATCTTGGCACCGTTCAGTATCCAGTCGTCACCATCACGCTTTGCGTGCGTCTTCATGTTAGCCGGGTCAGAGCCGCCGTGCGGCTCCGTCAGGCCGAAGCAGCCGATAGCTTCACCACGCGCCATCGCCGGCAGCCAGCGCTCCTTTTGCTCATCGGAGCCATACGCATGGATGGGAAACATCACGAGGCTGCTCTGCACAGAGACGAAACTTCTCAGCGCACTGTCGCCGCGCTCCAGCTCCTGGCAGATCAGGCCGTAGCTGACGCCGTTGAGGCCGGCGCAGTCATAGCCGTCGATGGATGTGCCCAGCAGACCAAGCTCTGCGACCTCGCCTACCAGGTGGCTGGGAAACACGTGCTGTTCGAACGCCTCCCGCATTAGTGGAATCACCTTGTCGTCGACGTATCGTCCGACGGTGTCCTTTACCATGACTTCGTCTTCGCTCAGCTCGGAACGAATGTCATAGAGATCGAGAGGGTCAAGATGTTGGGCGCTCACGGGGGTCATCCTTGGGTTAATGGGTCGAGGGGTCAATGGGTTAATGGGTCAATGGGTCAATGGACCGTTGATTCTAGACGAACTGGCTTAGCGTGGCATCTAAGGAACTGCTGATCAATTATTTCGCGGGAGTGCCAGCGACGAACTAATAGGGGATACCAAAGCGCCGGTACATGACGGAGAGCAGCCAGGCCGGCCCGATCATCATGAGCTGCAAATCCTGTAGCACGGCGCGAATCCCGCCGGCGCCGCGCCGACCGAGCCATAGGCCGATCGTGCCTGCGACCAGCAGGCCAGCGGACACGCCCAGCGCCGGGTATGCGGAGGCTGCTAGCCAGAGTTGCAGGCTCGCGAGACCGAGCATGAACGGCAGCATGCCAATGGCTATCGAGAGCGATATAATGAAGTAGTAAACTGTCGCCGCGATCAGAAAGGCGCTGCCCCAGTTCAGGAACGGAGAAATCTCGTAAAATTGCACCGGAATCGGAAGGCTCCAGAGCAGGCCCACGGTGCCGACGACCACCATCGGCACGGCCGCCCAGTAGACAAACGGGTTGCCCAGTTCTGTGTGGCGTTGCTCGTAGCGCAGCAGCCAGCTCAGGTTTTCGCTCATTTGAGTTCCCGGCAGAGGGCCCCATATTCTACACGCACATTTTTTTGCCTGTGACGCAGTCCGCAGTCCTGGTTTTTTTTCAGGTTCTGCTGAACATAAAGCTATAAGTTAAGTCTCTGTTCAGGTGGTGCACGTCTACAATGCACTCATTTCTACCGCAAGCTAAAGGAAAAGATCATGAATAAGCGATCCCCCAAATTCATTCTCGCATTGACCCTGTTTGCTGTCTTCGTGAGCGGTTGTGAAACGCTGGACCCCTACACGCGCGAGGAGCAGACCAGCAGCGCTACCAAGGGCGCCCTGATTGGCGCAGCCGCTGGAGCGGCTGTCGGCCTGATGTCCGGTGATGACGCCGTTGAACGCAGGCAGCATGCGCTGATCCTCGCCGGCGTAGGTGCGCTCGCTGGCGGCGCAATAGGCAACTACCAGGACCGCCAGGAAGCAGAGCTTCGTGCCGAACTTGAGGGCACTGGCGTAAGCGTCACGCGCAACGGCGACAACATTACGCTCAACATGCCGGGCAGCGTGACGTTCGCGACGGACAGCTCGGATCTGAGTCCGGCCTTTTTTGATGTGCTGAATTCTGTTGGCAAGGTGCTCGGTGAATTCGAACAAACGGTTGTCGAGGTAGCAGGCCACACGGACAGCACGGGCTCCGATTCCTACAACCTGAGCTTGTCCGAGCGTCGCGCGCAGTCGGTCTCAAGCTACCTGACGGCGCAAGGTGTTATTCCGCAGCGCGTCATCTCGCTTGGTATGGGCGAAAGGTATCCTGTCGCTGACAACACGGGCGCGAGTGGCCGCCAGGCAAACCGGCGCGTGGAGATTACGATGGTGCCGGTGACTACCGGATAAATCTGCGCGGGTAGTCCAGAAAAACGCGGCGGCCAGGGATGGCTTGCCGCATTTTTTGTGGCAGTCTTGTGCCACCTTGCCCCAGGGAAAAAATAAGAACACAGATGGGCGTCGTGTGAGCAATCGTTTCAAAGAAACTGATACAGGATCCTGGATCGAATTCCGGGGTGTCGTGGTGCGACTGCTGTCGAACGACAACGAGGGTTCACGGCACCAGCGCTTTATTCTCGATATTGGCAATCGAGAAACCCTGCTAATTGCCCACAATATTGACCTCGCCGAAAGCGTGCCGGTCGGAATCGGTGACAGGGTTCAGGTTCGTGGAATGTACGAGTGGAACGACCTCGGCGGGCTCGTGCACTGGACCCATGATGATCCCCAGGGCGTCGAGGACGGTGGCTATGTCCGCTACCGCAGGCGCGAGTATCGATGAGCCAATGAGCCAATGAACCAATGAACCGATAAGACACTCGGTGCAAAAACCTCGTGTGACAAATGAAAAAAGGCCGCTCATCGAGCGGCCTTTCTGTCAAACGCAGGATTGAAACGTGATGGCCGTGATCTAGACCGCCATTGCGTTGCTGAGTTTCCTGATGGCATTCGATTCGATCTGACGGATACGCTCCGCGGAGATGCCGTATTCAGCCGCGAGCTCATGCAGCGTCATCTTCTTATCGGTGAGCCAGCGTTTCTCGAGAATGCGTCGGCTGCGCTCATCAAGTATGTTCAGCGCCGACGCCATGCGCGTCGTTGCGTCATGGTGCCAGTCGGCCGTCTCGACGAGAATGGCCGGATCGGAGTCCGGGCTCGGCAAATAGGCGGCCGGCGTGAAATTACGCTCGTCGTCGGCATCCGGCGCCGGATCGAAGATCGCGTCGCGTGAGTGCAGACGCTTTTCCATCTCAGTGACTTCCTTGGCGCTGACGCCAAGGTCTTTTGCAACGGCTTCGGTCTCGTCAGCCGACAACCACGCGAGGGTCTTTTTTGCCTTGCGGAGGTTGAAGAACAACTTCCGCTGCGCCTTCGTTGTCGCTACCTTAACAATGCGCCAGTTCTTCAGGACAAACTCGTGGATCTCCGCGCGAATCCAGTGCACGGCGAATGAAACGAGACGAACATCGAAGGCCGGATCGAAGCGTTTGACGGCTTTCATCAAACCGACGTTGCCTTCCTGGATGAGGTCATTCAAAGGCAGGCCATAGCCTGTGTAGCCTTTGGCAATGTGAACAACAAATCGCAGATGCGCCATAACCAGGTCGCGCGCCGCCTCGAGATCTTCATGCTCGCGGAAACGGTTGGCCAGCTCCTGTTCGTCCTCCTTGGACAAAACGGGGATCGAGCCGACAGCCTGAATATAGGCATCCAGACTGCCAACCGGGCCCGCCAAGACCAGGTCGTGGTTAAATTTCGCAATAGCTTCTGTCATTGGGTCCCTCCGTGATGGCAAAGAATATTAGCACTCGTAATCTTAGAGTGCTAACAAGCAAACAGGTTCCCAGCGCGATAAATTATTATATATA
>CAYTTZ010000237.1:0-4179 GCA_964440945.1 uncultured Woeseiaceae bacterium | reverse complement strand
CATGCACCCGGAGTTTCGCGACCCACGTCGAAGCCATGTCACCCCCGTGTACCGACTAGTGTAGGGGCTGATTTAAGAAATACAATGCGGTGGTCCCTGTTTCGCCACAGCCAGGGCGTTTTTTATTGAAGAAATGACTTTAATAAAAGCGAATTACCTATTGAATATTAATCAGTTTTTAAGAATTCTTTCTTTCTGACGCTGCCAGTCGCGGTCTTTGTCAGCGGTTCTCTTGTCGTGCTGCTTTTTGCCTTTCGCGAGGCCGATTTCAATTTTGGCGCGGCCCTTGTGCCAGTGCAGATCCAGCGGCACCAAGGCGTAACCCTTGCGCTCGACGGCCCCGGTAAGGCGGTCGAGTTCATGCCGGTGCAGCAGCAATTTACGTGAGCGGGTTGGGTCCGCCTTCATGTGAGTAGTCGTGGTCTTAAGCGGGGAAAAATGCGCGCCGACAAGCCAGGCCTCACCGTTCCTCAAGTGAACATAAGCTTCAGTCAACTGCGCGCTACCCTCACGCATGCTCTTGACCTCCCACCCCTCCAGCGCAAGACCGGCCTCGAAGGTGTTCTCGATAAAATAGTCATGGCGTGCCCGCCGATTGACGGCAATCACGTTTCCAGTCGGTTTTTTTGGTTTCTTCTTACTCATGAATCCTGGGTATCGGGCATGCGACGGCGAGCGGATTATACGGGTAAAGCGTTGTCACACTCCCGGATTTGTATGAGAATCGCGGCAACCAATGCCGATTTGAGAATAATAATGCTAAGTAATCAGGCAGCCGATGGGAAGAGGCTTTCCCTCCACGGCCACTGGTCTTCCCGCATGGCCTTTGTCCTTGCTGTCACCGGATCGGCCGTCGGTCTCGGTAATATCTGGAAATTTCCCTACATCGCCGGGCAGAACGGCGGCGGGGCTTTTGTGCTGGTGTACCTGGCCTGTGTGATATTAATTGGCATGCCCGTCATGATGTCGGAAATCCTCATTGGTCGGCGTGGACGGCGCAACCCGATCTCGACGATGGAGCTCCTCGGTAAGGAGGAGGGCAGCTCTGCGCGCTGGCGCTGGCTCGGTGTCCTGGGTGTGGTCGGTGGTATTCTCATACTGTCCTATTACAGCGTGATCGCTGGATGGACCCTGGCCTACGTGGTCAAGAGTGCCTCGGGCGTGTTTGTCGGGGCCAGCCCTGACGCGGTCAACTGGCAATTCGCGAGCTTTGTCGGCGACTGGCGATTAATTGGCCTGTGCCACACGGTTTTCATGGGGCTTGCTGTTTTCGTGGTTGCCCGCGGCGTTGAGCGGGGGCTGGAGCAGGCGGTGCGATTCATGGTGCCGGCTCTGCTTGTGCTGATACTGGTGCTGCTGGGTTACTCGATCAACTCCGGTTTCTTCGGCGAGGGCGTGGCCTTCATGTTTACGCCAGACTTCGACAAATTGACATGGAATAGCGTGCTCGCGGCACTGGGCCAGGCCTTTTTCACCCTGAGCATCGGCATGGGTGCAATCATGGCGTATGGAGCCTATCTCCCCGAGGAGACCTCCATTGCCGGCGCGTCTGCTGCGGTTGTGATCGCGGATACCTCTATCGCAATTCTCGCCGGCCTCGCTATTTTTCCTTTGGTGTTCGCGAACAACCTGGACCCGGCCGACGGCCCTGGGCTCGTCTTTCAGACTTTGCCCCTGGCGTTCGGGCAGATGCCCGGAGGCGTGTTCTTCTCAACGATCTTTTTCGTGCTGCTTGCCTTCGCCGCATGGACCTCGGCGATCGGGCTGATGGAACCCGCCGTTGCCTGGATCGTTGAGCGATATAACAAGACTCGTGCACAAGCGACGATAATGACTGGCCTGACTATCTGGCTGCTGGGAATGGGTTCGGTCCTTTCGTTCAATGTGCTGGCGGACTTCAAATTCCTCGCGGGCACGATCTTCGACAATGTCGACTACCTGACGAGCAATATCATGTTGCCTCTGGGTGGTCTGCTGATCGTGTTATTCGCCGGCTGGGTCATGTGCCGCAACTCTACGGCCGATGAGCTTGGGAGCTCTGGCATGATGTACAAGACCTGGCGTGCCCTGGCGCGCTTCGTTGCGCCCATCGGTATCCTGCTGGTGCTGATCAACGCCGTGCTCTGAGGCGTGTCTTTCAGAGGCTTTTGTCGGTTGGCCAATTTGCATGCGTAGTGTCAGTCGCAGTGCTCTGGTGCCGTATTCGGCTGCTGACATGTACGTCCTGGTGAAAGACGTTGAGGCCTACCCCGCGTTCCTGCCATGGTGTGACAATGCAGAAGTGCATATTGCGCGGCCGGATTTTATCGAGGCATCCATGGAATTGCATCGGCGCGGGATCAGCAAGCGCTTTAGAACTCGCAATGCTCTGCAGGAAAACGTGTCACTCGGCATCGAGCTTGTCGGTGGCCCGTTTCGCCACCTGTCCGGCGGTTGGCAGTTTCAGCAGCTGGGTGACTCCGGCAGCAAGGTCGCGCTGGAGCTTGAGTTCGAATTTGAAAATCGTGCCACCGATATTATTTTCGGACGCTTCTTTGAAGGTACCTGTAATTCACTTGTTGACTCGTTCACCCAGCGAGCGGCGCAAATGTACGGGGGGCGATAGCGGGCGTGGCGACGCAAATCAAGGTGGAGGTTGTATATGCGACGCCTGGCACCCAGGTGTTGCTGCCGGTGATCTTGCCGGCAACCTCGACCGTCGCCGATGCGTTGCTCGAAAGTGGTCTGCCGAAGCAGTTTTCGCAGGTGGATTTCGATCACCTGCAGGCGGGCATTTGGGGGCACACCGTGGCGCATGACCATGTACTTGTTGATGGCGACCGTGTTGAGGTTTACCGACCTCTCGAACTGGATCCCAAAGAGGCACGGCGCCAGCTCGCCAGCCTGGGTCTTACGATGGGCAAGACTGCAAAGGACCAGTGTCCTGATTGCTGAGTTCGCTTACTTTCAGAAAGTCTGCAAAGCGTTAGTGCAAGGCGCAGCCCGCCGGTAATGGCTAGCCCTTGCCCAGGGCTGCAACGCCGCAGTAACGCTTTGCAGGCTTTCTGAAAGTAAGCGAACTCAGCAAACAGGACACTAGACGCCTTCTGCCGTGTCGACAATCAGCGTGTCGACCACCGATTTCAGGGCCTCCTCGACGCTGGCACCGTTGGCGAGTTCGAGCTCGTAGTCCTTGAGCTGACGATGCGCGCTTGTGCCACGCGAGAGGATGTCACGTACGCCGGCCAACTCCTGGACGCAGCCCAGCGCCCTGGCATCCTGGGCAATCAGCGACAGCAGCTCGTCCAGCAGATCCTCGAACGGCACCACGGTCCCCTTTGCCAGGTCGATCAGGCCTTCATCGAAGCTGTAACGCATCGCCCGCCAGCGGTTTTCGCGAATCAGCATCGGTGTATAGATGCGCCAGCGCTGATTGTGCGTACGCAGGCGATACAGCATCCGCAGGACGCAGAGCAGCAACGATGCGAGCGCCACCGTATCCTCGACACGCGTGCAGACGTCCATGATGCGCGTCTCCAGCGTCGGGTAGCGCGCACTCGGGCGCAGGTCCCACCAGATTCGCGTCGGGTCCTCGATGAGGCCCGCCTCCATCAGGATGCCGACGTGGCGCTGGTACTCGGCCCAGCTTGCGAAGCGCTCCGGCAAACCCGTGCGCGGCAGCGAATCGAAAATGGTAAGGCGATAGCTTTTCAGGCCGGTATCGCGGCCGTTCCAGAACGGCGATGAGCACGACAGTGCCAACAGGTGTGGCAGGAAGTAGGACATCTGGTTCATCAGGTCGATGCGCAGTTCGTCATCGTCGATGCCAACGTGCACATGCATGCCACAGATCAGCAGCCGCCGCGCGGCGCCCTGCATCTCATGCGTCAGCGTGTCATAACGTTCTTTGCGGGTATGCTTCTGCTCGGTCCAGCTGGAAAACGGGTGCGTCGACGCCGCGATCGGCGCGAGCCCGTGGCGGTTGGCTACCTCGATGATATTGCCACGCAGGCGCACGACGTCCTCATGCGCCTCCTGGATGTTGTTACAGACTTTGGTGCCGATCTCGATCTGCGACAGCAGCAGCTCAGAGGTGACCTGCTCGCCGCATTTTTCTTCGGCCTCGGCCATCAGCGTGGCGGGCGGATCAATCACCAGGGCACGCGTTTCCTTGTCGACCAGCAGGTATTCTTCCTCGAT
>CAYTTZ010000236.1:0-4211 GCA_964440945.1 uncultured Woeseiaceae bacterium | reverse complement strand
TTAAACCCGCTAAAGTCGGTTTTAGTGGGAACCAGGCAGACAGATCGCTGTAGGATCGTTCCAATTCAAATTCAGACTGGATGTAATCCACCGTCGCAGTAATGCTGTCAGTCGGCGCCCACTGCAGCACAAGCTGGGCATTGGTCCTTTCACTTTCAAATTCAGCAATGTTGTACGCCACCGCCTGCGGGATGGAATAGCTCTCATTGGCTATCTGTGGCCGGTTTATCTGGTTGGCGTCATTGATGACTCTCACGTCTGTGGAACCATCTGGAAGCACATCGTCACCCGGCCTGGTGTACCAACCATTAATGGATGCTCCGTTCACACCATTATTTCTGGTCTGGTGGCTTGCTACGATGGCAATGCCTACCGTGTCATCCAGGAAACGACCGGTGTAAATGCCAGAGAATTCCGGTGTAATGTCGTCGCCGGTGCGAGTCGAGGTATCGTATACAGTCTTCGCCGCGAGACTTGCCGTCGGTTCACCTTCAAGCGGCTTAGGCGTGTTTATATTGATAGTGGAACCGATACCGCCGGAGGGCACGTCGGCTCGACCCGTTTTGTAGACCTGGACACCCGCTACCCCTTCTGAAGCCAGATCAGCGAAGTCAAAAGAGCGGCTGGTACCACTGTGAGTTGGCATCTGACGGCCATTGACGGTCACCAGGTTGTATTCCGGACCAAATCCACGCACCGTCACCGAACTGCCCTCACCGCGTTGCCGGTCGATGGACACGCCGGTTATCCTCTGCAGGGACTCTGCCAGGTTCGCATCAGGGAACTTACCGATATCTTCCGCAGAAATGGCGTCTACGACGCCCGCTGCAGAGCGTTTGACGTCCATGGCCCGCTTCAAGCTGCTGCGGATGCCGGTAGTGATGATCTCTTCGATCACCTCTTCACTTGCGTCCGGCTCACTTGCGTCCTGCGCCACTACAGGCGTGAAGCCTGTCGCGCCCAAGGCCAGTGCCACGCCTGCTGCTAATGGATTACGGTGGAAACGTCGGTTTTGCATGCTACAGCCCCCTAGCTTGCTGGTTCTTTGCCGCGCTGGCACGGCGTGAAATTACTTTGTTCTCGCGTTTTCTTGCCGTTTCAAAGGAAACTTACAACGCTGTTATTTGGTATGATGCCTCCCTACTGACAGCGCTGTCAAATTTTATTACACTCTCGAACTGCCAGCCCCATAATTAGAATCTAAAAGCTGGCTCCGACACGCTCAGGAGTGGAGCACTTGCAACCCGTATCTGTCGATCCAAGCCGCATTCGCACAGCCTGGCAAGGGCGAGTGTCCGGCTGCCTGCTTGGAAAACCCGTTGAGGTACTCTCCTTCCAGGAGGGTCGCAAGGGTCTGGACGCCTATCTCCGCTCTGCCGACGCCCTGCCCTTGCGCGACTACGTGCCGCTGGTCGAGGGTTCGATCGTTGCACGGCTGGGCAGGCCGTGCTGCCAGGGGTATATCGGGCGTGCCGAGCCGGATGACGACATCAACTACACGCTATTGGCGCTGATTCTCCTCGAGAACCATGGCATTGAATTCACGACCGCAGACGTCGCAAGGGCCTGGCTGCGCCTTCTGCCTGCTGGCGCCACCTGGACCGCGGAACGTGCAGCGTACAGAACACTCCTGGACAACATGGCGGATGAATTCGTCAACGGCGCAGATGCCGGCTTCGACCTCGAGCAATGCTCGGATAACGAGTACAACGAGTGGATTGGCGCCCAGATCAGGGCTGACCTGTATGGCTGGGTTTGCCCCGGCAACCCTGCCCTTGCCGCCGAACTCGCGACTCGAGACGCTGCGCTGTCGCATCGTGGTGAGGGCGTCTACGGCGCCGCTTTCATTGCGGCGCTCGGCGCGGCCATTCCGGCCTTCGGCAACCTGGACGCAGCCATAGACGAAGCGCTCGAGCATATCCCTGCCGACTGCCAGGCCGCGTCAGCCGTTCGCTTCGGGCAAGCGCTTGCCGGCGCGCCGGACGCCGTCGAGCAGTTGCACGACCGGTATTCGCACCTGTCGCCAGTACATACAATCAATAACCTGGCACTTGTTGTCTGGGCGTTATGCGCATCCGACGGCGATTTCGGGGCGGCCATCGGCGATGCGGTCGCCGCCGGCTGGGACACCGATTGTAATGGCGCTACCGTTGGCGGGCTGTTCGGCCTGATGAACAATCCGATTCCGGACGCGTGGACGAGCCCGTGGAACGAGCGTGTCGGCGTAAGCCTTGCCGGCTATGGCGAGTTGTCGGTCAACGAACTCACGGAGCGTACGGTCAAGGTGGCGCAATCAATTTCGTCGAACGTCTTTACCAATGTCGATGTTCTCGGGAGAGTGTCTTGAATTGTTCAGCAACGAAACTTCTTTGCCTTCTGGTCCTCCTGCCGCTGGCGCCTGTCGGTACTGTGGCGGCTGACGATGCACACCTCGCCAACCGTAGTGCGTACCTCGCTCCCAAGGCGGCTGAAGCCCTGACAATCGACGGTGTGGCCAACGAGACAATCTGGCAGCAGGCTGCATGGCAGCCACTCGATCGACGCTGGCTCGGACCGGAGTATTCGGCCGCGGACTTTGAGGGCCAATTCAAGGTTGTCTGGACCGAGCAGAAGCTGTACCTTCTCGCCGAATTTACCGACGATATTCTGATCGATACGCACCGCGATCCACTGCTCCAGTACTGGGATGATGATTGCCTGGAGATCTTTCTGGACGAGGATTTTTCGGGCGGCGATCACCAGTTCAATCACAACGCATTTGCCTACCACATGTCGCTGGACAACCAGGCCATCGACATTGGCACCGATGAGCAGGCACGCAATTACTCACATCATGTCGAAAGCCGCTGGAAACAACTGGGCGACAAAGTCGTTTGGGAAGTAGCCATCGACATTTACACAGACGCCTATGTGGACGACTCTGATGCGAACACGCCGGCAACGCTCTCGGCCGGAAAAGTTATGGGGTTGATGGTCGCCTATTGTGACAACGATGGCAGTGAGCTCCGGGAGAACTTCATCGGATCAGAAACGGTAGCCGAGGGGCCTAAAGACCGCGGCTGGATAGACGCAGGTTTATTCGGATCACTGGTACTGGTTGAATAAGTTCGAGAAATAGAGTCTTGCAAAAAAGACCAAACGAAATGGGACAACTCTTGAAAACACACAATAATGACGACCAGGTCGTTTCCGGCGAGTTCATTACTCGTGCGGCGGAACGATACTACGCAATTCATAACGTCGACCGAATCGAACCATTCTTCGTTAGCGTAATCTCGGACACGGACCACTGGCTTTTCATTTCGTCGACCGGCGGCTTGACCGCTGGCCGGGTTTCGCCCGAAACAGCGCTTTTTCCTTACGTCACGGTCGACAAGATTCACGAGAGCACCACTCACACGGGCAGCAAGACCATGCTGCGCGTCCATCTGAATGGTGAGCACTACAACTGGGAACCGTTCAACCGTGAACACGACGGTCATTTTGCCGTCACGCGTAATCTTTACAAGAACAGACTTGGCAGCAAGCTTTGCTTCGAAGAGATCAACCACGATTTGAAACTCGCTTTTCGTTACACCTGGGTGACCAGCGACCAGTACGGTTTCGCGAGGCAGTGCGAGCTGGAGAACCTCGGCGATCAGTCCGTCAGTGTCGACATGGTCGACGGCCTGCAGAACGTACTGCCTGCCGGCACTCCGCGTTTCGCGCAGACCAATACCAGCAACCTCGTGGACGCGTACAAATGGACAGAGCTGGACGAAACGAGCGGACTGGCTCTGTTCACCTTGTTTTCCGGCATTACGGACCGTGCCGAACCGGCCGAGTCGCTGCGAGCCAATACCGTTTTCTGCCTGGGCCTCGAAGGACACAAGGTGCTGATTTCGTCGAATCAGCTCCACGATTTTCGCGTCGGCAAGTCGCCGGAACAGGAAGTTCACAAGCGCGGCATCCGAGGCGCCTACCTGGTCAGTACATCGCTAGATCTCGCGCCGGAGACAACGCAGCACTGGCAGCTCGTTGCCAACATGGATAAGAGCCAGACTGACGTGGTCGCGTTGCGAGAGAAACTCGGCGATCCGGGCAACGTCGCCGCGGAAATAGCGGCGTCTGTCGACTCGGGCTCGGATGCGCTGGCCCGGATCATGGCCAGCGCCGACGGCTACCAGGCGGCGGCCGAAGTTAACGTTGCCGTTCACCACTACGCCAATGTC
>CAYTTZ010000235.1:0-4224 GCA_964440945.1 uncultured Woeseiaceae bacterium | reverse complement strand
AAGCTCCGGCGCCGTCCAGAGACGCCACTCGTAAGTAAACGCATTCTTGATCTTCGAGCCATCCTTGAACTTGAAGTCGATATGACAACGAATATGGTGCGTAATCGGGTGGAACTCTGCCTGATGCCAAATATACGTGAAGCCATGCTTCTTGTGCTTGGTCTTCTCCCGCGTCTCTTCCTGGGCCTCCGGACCGCCGAACATGTCGCAAAAGAATACGCCATCGTCTTTGGTGGCCTCGTAGGCACGCTTGAAATACGCACGCAACTTGTCGCGCGTATCAAAAATGAAAAAGCTGAAGTTGAAGGCAGCGAGAAGGTCGACCTTCGGCGTTTCGACCGTCATGACATCGGATTCGATCAGGCTGACTCGCGCCTGGTCTTCCGTTGCCAGCTTTGCAACGCGGTTTTTGCGTCCCCAGTTCAGCACATCGGGGTCGATGTCGACGCCGATCGCCTGGAATTCATTGCCCTGCCGTACCCACTGGCATGATGCGCTGGCCGTGCCACAAAAGTCCTCGCGAAACAGGTAGGCGGTGCGACCGGTGAGGGTCTTGAAGGTCGCCTGCAGGAACTCGATTTCGTTTTCGACATTTTGCACCGACTGTTCGTACAGTTCATGAACGTCGGCTGTTTCGGCCATCGTTGGCTGGCTGGTTGTTTTCGCGGATTTGGCGCTCATGACTGGATTCTGTTCCTCGTTTGATTTGCCGACGGTGGGTCAAGCATTGTACGTGTCTAGGCGGCGACAGGCATAGCGTTAAGTGCGTTTATTAGCACCTCTGCGCCGGCTCCGGGCCGGTGTGCGTTTTCACTGATATGGCGGCGCCAGGCTCGCGCGCCTGCCTGTCCAGCATACAGGCCCAGCATGTGACGCGTCACACGATGCAGCGGCTCGCCGGCGGTCAGGACGGATTCGATATAGGGGAGCATTGCATGAACGATTTCAGGGCGTTCCGGCAGTGCCCAACCCGGATTGAAGTGATGCTCCAGCTCGGCCAGGAAATACGGCTGGTGATAGGCCTGCCGACCGATCATGGCACCGTCTACATGGCGCAGGGCGGTCTCGATAGACGCCAACTCGGTCAGCCCGCCATTAATGACAACCGCCAGCTCCGGGAATTCGCGCTTGATTCGATAGACTCGCTCATAGTTGAGCGGCGGGATACTGCGGTTGTCTTTCGGACTGAGCCCTTCGAGAATCGCGATGCGCGCGTGGATAACGAACTTCCGGCAACCCGCCTCTGCCAGGCAGACGACGAATCGACGCAGGAACTCATCGCTGTCATCGTCGTTGATACCGATGCGAGTCTTGATCGTCACGGGCGCAGACGTCTCGGTCTGCATCGCTTTCAGGCAAGACGCCACCGTCGCAGGCTCGGCCATCAGGCAGGCACCGAACTGGCCGCTCTGTACCCGGTCGCTCGGACAACCCACATTGATATTGATCTCGTCGTAGCCGTATGCCGAGGCCTTGCGTGTCGCGCTCGCCATCCATTCCGGATTGCTGCCCCCGAGCTGCAACGCTAACGGATGTTCCTCTTCGTTGAAGCGCAAGAAACGATCCGCGTCGCCATGATGGACAGCAGCGGCCGTCACCATCTCGGTGTACAGAAATGCTGAGGGGGTCAGCAGGCGAAGAAAATAGCGACAGTGCCGATCCGTCCAGTCCATCATGGGCGCAATACTGATAGGGCTATTCATCGCTGGCTTGAGTATTCCTGAGTTCGTGCTATTACTTGCCAAATGGCGGTGACGTTTCATAATACCGTTAGCGGCAACAGGCAAAACGCCCCCCGGGGCAAAGGATTCGAAATGCCGGAAGTCAGAAGAGCCTACTACGAGGACAGCTACCAAAAAAGCCTCACAGCTACAGTCACGGCCGTCGACGGCGAGTGGCTTGAGTTCGACCAGACCATTTTCTATCCGCTCGGTGGCGGACAACCCGGCGATACAGGCGTACTCACCGGGCCTGACGGACGACGCTACCAAATCCTGGACACGAGAAAAAGCGCAGCCACGAACCAGGTACGACATCAGCTCGATTCGGCGGACCACGCGCTGCAGTCCGGTGACCGGATCGATGCCGAACTTGACTGGGACAGGCGCTACCGACACATGCGCATGCACACCTCCATGCACCTGCTCGGGTCCCTGGTTCCGGTACCGGTCACCGGCGGCTCCGTCGGCGCCGATAAGAGCCGGCTTGACTTTGACCTGGGAGAACACCAGATCGACAAGGAAGACCTGACGCTCAAGATGAATGCGCTGGTCGCTGCAGCGCATCCGGTAGCATTTGGCACGATCACGGAAGCGGAACTCGATGAGCGACCGGAGCTGGTAAGGACCCTGTCTGTGCGGCCGCCGCGAGGGGCCGGCGACATCCGCACCGTGCGCATCGAAGACGTCGACTTTCAGCCTTGCGGCGGCACCCACGTCAGCAATACGTCGGAAATCGGCGCCGTGCGAATCAGCAAGATCGAAAACAAGGGTAAACGTAATCGCCGCGTCCACTTGTTGCTGGATTGACGAGCCGCGTTTCCGCCTCGCAACTGAACTCGCGTCGGCTGGTCCGGTCCACAGTCGCTCTGGCCGGAGTAACTTATGCGTTTCGTTCAAGCGATACTGATCGCAATACTGTTCTCGGGCGACGCCTCTGCCGCGTCGCGAGAGCCGCTGGTTACCGAGGCAAGCATCCCGGGCGCAACCCTGCGGATCGAGGTGCTGCCGCCGATCGACGACAAGAAGGCGGCCGAGATTGTTACCTGGCTGCAGTCCGCCTCCAGCAACGTCAGCCTCGCCTATGGGCGGTTCCCGAGTACGTCGCCGCGCATCGTGGTCATTCCGACAAAGGATCGATCGTGGGGTGGCGATTCACCGGTGCCATTCGGGCGCCTGACGCGACATGGCGAGGAAAAAATCGAGCTGTACGTTAATGCGGATCGGCCGATCGAGGAATTCTACGGAGACTGGACGGCCACGCACGAGTTCAGCCATTTGATGCTGCCTTACGTCGGCGATAGCCACCGCTGGATATCGGAAGGCTTTGCAAGCTATTACCAAAACGTACTGATGTCACGGGCCGGGCGGTACACGCCGCGGCAAGCCTGGCAAAAGTTGTATGCAGGCCTCGAACGGGGTCGCCTGTCGCGTCCCGATCTCACCTTGAATGAGGCTGCCGACGCAGGTGTGCGACAGGCTCGAATGAAGATCTACTGGAGCGGCGCAGCCATCGCATTGCTGGCGGATATCGAACTCAGGGAACGTTCCAGCGGGCGCGAATCGCTCGACGTTGCGCTTGATCGACTGCAACAGTGTTGCCTGCCTTCGCAGCGCACCTGGAGCGGGCCCGAGCTGTTTGCGCAACTGGACTCACTTGTCGACGGCGCGGTTTTCATGACCCTGTATAAGCGCTATGCGAACAGCAGCGAATTCCCCAACTATGGTCCGGCGCTCGAACGCATCGGCATCGAAACCGATGACGACGCCGTCAGCCTGGAGCGCAATGCCCCGCTTGCTCACATACGTGACGCGATTACCGGCCGGCGCGGCCTCTGAGGCGGAAACTACCTATCGGCAGCGTTACACCATGGTGCGACACTGAAACCGCAGCCAAAATGGAGAATGAGCCATGCACGCAAAACTCCTGTTCAGTGTCGTGTTTGTTGCACTCTGTACGCAGGTCGCCAGCTGTGGCCGCAGCGAAGTCAGCTTCGCCGCAAATGTTCAGCCAATACTCAACGAACGATGCCTGGAATGCCACAACGGCAGCGGTGAAGGTAGTGCCGCCAGTGACTACAGCGTCGTCGACTATGCCGGCGTCATGAAAGGCACCACCTTTGGACCGGTGGTCGTGCCAGGCAGCAGTATTTCGAGCTCGCTCTATCTGGTCGTTGCCGGCAAGACTGCTCCGGAGATCCGCATGCCGCCGCACCACAGCGAGGCACACGCGGAAGGACGCGGCGATTCGCTGAGCGCCGACGAGTTGGAGACCCTTGCCGCCTGGATCGATCAGGGCGCGAAAGACAACTAGATCGCTGCAACCTGCCGCAGGAACCGAGCGCATCAAGCGCGCTCGTCGCCGTCGTATTCCTGCGGCTTCAGCTCGTAGCTTCGGTGCGCCCGGCACCTTGGACGCCGTCACAAAATAACCGGCAATTTCCACCTCGAATCCGCACCGTTTGTGGGGATGTTTGTACTTATATACTTGCCCTATGCCCCGTGT
>CAYTTZ010000234.1:0-4225 GCA_964440945.1 uncultured Woeseiaceae bacterium | reverse complement strand
AGCCGAACATTTCAGCCAGGGGAACCTGAGCGTCTATTACGCACAATACGCCTTCAACCAGCGAGCGCACGAAATTCAGGGTCAAAGCCGCACGTTCGTAGCCACGCAGGATCATCTGCGGATCCGGAATACGATCGTCCGGTGTGAACCCGCTGCGATTCACGAGATCGCCACGAAAACTCGGCAACGTCGTGCCCTCGCGGGTCTCCGTGTCGGCCGAGCGAGGCTTCGCGTACTGGCCGGCCATGCGACCGACCCGAACCACCGGCTTCTTCATGCCGTAGATCATCACCAGGCTCATCTGCAGCAGGATCTTGAGCTTGTCGACGATATTCTCAGAGGTACATTCGTCGAAGGTCTCCGCGCAATCGCCGCCCTGCAGGACGAACGCCTCGCCCCGCTGAGCCTTGGCAATCAGGTCCTTTAATGCATCCACTTCCCAGGACGTCGTTATCGGCGGCAGGCGGCTCAGTTCGGCTACGACCCGCTCGAGCTCGGCCTTGTTCGGATACGCCGCCTGCTGCGAAGCCTCAAAGCTCTGCCAGCTTGCGGGATGCCAGTCGGTTTTCGGTAAAGATCTACTCACGGTTTATACGTACTCTCATGTTGCGGGCGGAATCCTCCGCACCGGTTTGGACCGCGGACTATGCCATGCGAGTCCGCGGCGCTCAAAAGTTTCTTATGTAATCAATGGTTTAGAAATGCTTTTATCAGTGCATTCAAACCGGTCGACGGAGCCGGTTCCCGCGCGGCGCAGGAGCCTGATTCGGCGCACTATTCAACACTATTTGAGGTATGGCAAGCCCGCTCTGAGATTGGCACAATGCGCGCCATCTTCCCGCCATTCATGAGGCGGTTTTTATTGCGCGAAGGTTCGCGCAGGAGCTATCCATGCAAGACGTACTCGTACTGGGTGCCGGCAAAATTGGCGCTTTGATATCCGGCCTGCTCGCTGAGAGCGGTGACTACCGTGTGCAACTGGCCGATTCGAAACCCGGCGCAGCAGCGGAGGTTGTCCAGGCCCACGGCCTTGAGCACCTGGAGGCCTTTGACCTGGACGCGACCGACAAGGCTGCCCTGAGCAAGCACGTGCGCGCTCACAAGCCGGCTGCCGTGGTTTCCGGTCTGCCGTATTTCTGCAATGTGGTGGTCGCCGAGGTCGCAAGAGCGGAGGGATTGCACTATTTCGATCTCACTGAAGATGTCGCCGTCACGGAATCCGTGCGTAAGCTGGCCGAAGGCGCTTCACAGGTATTCGCGCCACAGTGTGGTTTGGCACCCGGATTCATCAGTATTGCGGCCAACGAGCTTATCCAGCACTTCGATTCGCTGAACTCGGTGAAGCTGCGAGTCGGCGCCCTGCCCCAGCACCCGAACAACGTGCTCAAGTATTCACTAACGTGGTCAACGGACGGTGTGATCAACGAGTACGGCAATATGTGCCAGAGCATCGTTAGCGGCAAGGAAGTCGATGTACTGCCGCTCGAAGGACTTGAGGGCATCGAAATCGATGGCGAACGCTACGAGGCTTTCAACACATCGGGCGGACTGGGATCGTTGGGAGAAACCTACGGCGATCGCGTCGTGAATATGAACTACAAGACCATTCGCTACCGCGGACATTGCGAGCAAATGCGATTGCTGATGAACGGGTTGAAGCTCAATAACGATCGCGGAACCCTGAAGCGAATCCTCGAGGACTCCATTCCGCAGACCCTTCAGGACGTGGTCATCGTCTACGCCGCCGTCACCGGCGACCAGGACGGGGAGTTTCGCGAAGAAAATTACGTCAACAAGGTCTACCCACAAGTTGTTGCCGGGCGCCTGTGGTCAGCCATCCAGATCACCACGGCTGCCGGTATTTGCAGCGTACTGGACCTCGTCCTGGAGAAACCGGAGCAGTATCACGGCTTCGTGGCCCAGGAGCAGTTCAAGCTATCCGATATCCTGGAAAACCGTTTCGGACGGTATTACGCCCATGGCGGCACCAACATCACTTCAGCTGAACTCGTAGCGCGCGGCGAAACCGGTCATCAACGCGCTGACGCGGGAGAGTAACGATATGCAATCCATCCTTGATCAACTCGGTCTCGAAGCCGTTAACGACGGCACCTGGTGCGGCTCCAAGTCCAGCGCCGACAAATCTGCCTCGATTATTGAGTCCCTGAACCCGGCGACGGGCGAGCTCATTGCGAACGTGCGTTCAACGTCCAAAGCGGAATATGAAAACGTCATCAGCCAGGCACAGGCGGCGTTCCTCGAATGGCGCAAGGTCCCGGCCCCGATCCGTGGCGAGGCAATTCGCCGTATTGCCAATGGATTACGTCAGCACAAAGATGCGCTCGGCAGCCTGGTCGCATTGGAAATGGGCAAGATCAAAGCCGAGGGTGACGGTGAAGTGCAGGAAATGATCGACATCGCTGACTTTGCAGTTGGCCAGTCCCGCATGATGTACGGACGCACGATGCACTCGGAGCGGCCACAGCATCGCATGTACGAGCAATGGCACCCGCTCGGCGTCGTCGGCACGATCTCGGCATTCAACTTCCCGGTCGCCGTGTACTCCTGGAATTCCTGCATCGCGGCCATCTGCGGCAACGTCAACATTTGGAAGCCGTCACCGAAAACGCCACTGTGTGGTGTTGCGGTGCACAAAATCTTCAACGAGGCGCTCGCGGAGCTCGATTTGCCGCCGATCTTTTTCCTGATCAATGACGGATCCAACGAGCTCGCGCAGGAGTTCGTAGACGACCCGCGTGTGAACCTTGTTTCGTTTACAGGCTCGACGGCCGTAGGCCGTGGCGTTGGCGAACGCCTCGCCAATCGTATGGGCAAGTGCCTGCTCGAGCTTGGCGGCAACAATGCCATCATTATTGACGAGTACGCCAACCTCGAAATCGCCATCCCGTCAATCGTGTTCGGCTCGGTCGGTACAGCCGGTCAGCGCTGCACGTCGACGCGACGCGTTATTGCGCATCGCTCGCGCATGGACGAACTCAAAAAGGCACTGGTCAAAGCTTACGGCCAGGTGCGCATTGGCGACCCGCTCGACCCGGATACGCTCATGGGACCCCTCATTGATGACGCCTCGGTGGAGCGTGTAGAAGCGGCACTTCAGACCGTCCGACTCGCCGGCGGCGAAATCCTGTGCGGCGGTGAACGCATCGATGGTCCCGGCCACTTCATTACGCCCGCGATCGCCGTTGCCGAAAACGACTGGGAGATCGTGCAGCACGAGACCTTCGGTCCGATTCTCTACCTGATACCGTTCGACACGCTTGATGAAGCCATAGCTATGCAGAACGGCGTCGTGCAAGGGCTATCGTCGGCGATTTTCACCGACAACCTGCAGAACGCGGAGTACTTCCTGTCAAACGGCGGCTCGGACTGCGGCATCGCCAACGTCAACATCGGCACCTCCGGCGCGGAGATCGGCGGCGCATTTGGCGGCGAGAAAGAGACCGGTGGCGGACGCGAGGCTGGCAGCGATGCGTGGAAGGCCTACATGCGACGGCAGACCAACACGATCAACTGGGGTAAGGACCTGCCGCTGGCGCAGGGAATCAACTTCGACCTGCAGTAGCCGCTTGCAGGAGCGGCCCTTGGCCGCGACCTGCCGCTGTTGACGACTGGCACCGTTGCAACCTGTAGGAGCGCCCCTTGGGCGCGACAGCACCAGGCTGATCTGTAGGAGCGCCCCTTGGGCGCAACCTGCCCCTGCCGACGACTGGCACCGTTGCAACTTGTAGGAGCGGCCCGTGACCGCGACAGCACCAGGCTGATCTGTAGGAGTGCCCCCTTGGGCGCGACCTGCGCCTGCCGACGACTTACAACCTGTAGGAGCAGCCCTTGGCCGCGACCTGCCGCTGTTGACGACTGGCACCGTTGCAACCTGTAGGAGCGCCCCTTGGGCGCGACAGCACCAGGCTGATCTGTAGGAGCGCCCCTTGGGCGCAACCTGCCCCTGCCGACGACTGGCACCGTTGCAACTTGTAGGAGCGGCCCGTGACCGCGACAGCACCAGGCTGATCTGTAGGAGTGCCCCCTTGGGCGCGACCTGCGCCTGCCGACGACTTACAACCTGTAGGAGCAGCCCGTGGCCGCGACAGTGCGTATTGAATGCGTTTGCAGCCGTACGTGGTCGCGGCCTGGGGCCGCTCCTGCAGGTTGGTTCGGTCCGGATCAGCGCGGTATGCTCCTCGTCGGTCAACATCGAATCAGCGAG
>CAYTTZ010000233.1:0-4319 GCA_964440945.1 uncultured Woeseiaceae bacterium | reverse complement strand
GCCTCGTCGGTGCTAAGAGCAACAGGCAGATAGGTGGTCTTGATGTCGCCCGAAGCGCCGGCGCTGCCCTCCACGGCGCTATGGTCGCTGTAAGGCGCGATGACCACGTCGTAGTCTCCCGACTTAAGCTCAACGGCCAGCTCCAGCTCATTTTCGACAAAGCGTACGCCGTGACCCGATTGGGCCAGGGCTTCGGCCAATTGCTTCGCTCCCTCGGATTGCCCGTAAACCAATACACTGCCGGGGAGCGGCGCGGTATAGACGCGATAGGAAACGCCTTTGCCTACACGGTAGAGGCTATCGCCGCAGGCGATGGCATCCAGGGAGAACAAGAAGGCGCATGAAACGATCAGAACTTTCATATGTGATTGCATAGCGGACGCTCCACTTACGCCATAATTTGACGTGTTATTAATAGTACTTAGCACACGGCCGAAAGTTGGTCAATTGAAGTCAGCCCTAAGTTATTGATTCTAAAAAAAACATTGAAAAACCCCATGAAATTGCAATAATTTTGACCAATTATCATATGATCGAAGATAAGCCATGAGACAGCCACGGACGACAGGATTTGCAGTTTTGGCCGGGCTGATATTGGGCCTGGCCGTCTACCACGCCGGATTGCTTCTCACCGGGCAGACGCCTGTCGCCCGCGAACATCTGGATGAGCAGCAGGCCCAGCTCGAACTATTGCAGCAAGAAAACCTCGAACTGACCGAAGAGCTCTTCCAGCCTCAAGTTCAGGCCGGCTTAGCTTTCAGCCCGGATGAGGCGCCGTACGATGGGCAGGCGGACGCCGCTTTGGTGATCAGTGAGGCACGAGCTCAGGCTCAGGTGGAGCGCAAGTTCCTGATGGTGACCTTCGGCGCCAACTGGTGCATAGATTGCCGGACACTGCACCACCACCTCAACAGCGAGCCGGTCGCCGGATACACTCGTGACCTGTTCCGCTTCGTTTTCGTCGACGTTGGCAAGTTCAATCAGAACCGCGATGTCGCCGAGTCGCTGGGCGTTTCGCTATCCAGGGGCATCCCCGTCGCCATCTTTTTCGATTCCGACGGCGAGCTCATCGGCACCACGAACGAGGGCCAGCTGGAAGCAGCGCGGAAGTATTCCTCTAAGCAGATTCTCAAGTTCGTTCGTGACATTGCGGAGCGTGATCGTATCCTTTCGCCCGACTCGGTGAACTAACAAGTCCGCCCTTTTCATTTGGGAAAATTGTGACCAGGGGCGGAATCGTTCGGCAAGTGTCTGGCGCCGACCGTACGCATCACTGTAACGAACAATACTCCGTGTTCCGGGTCTGTCACCGTTTTCGAATTCGCCAGCTCGTGCTGTCACCTCAAACATCGCCTGGCCGATTTGTTCCGCTCTCACCGCGGCACCGAGATCGACTGGCCTTAAGCTCAGATTGACAACCTGCCCGCTGGAATGCGCGAGTACAGGACAATTTGTTGCCCTTATTGTTGGCCCGTATACTGAAAAAGGCACAGCATCACTGACCAGCACATACTGCCCTTCCACTGAGAAAGATCTCCGATGAAGCGAACCACGACTCTTGGCCTGGCGATTCTGGCCTGCCTCCTGTGCCAGGCTAACGCATCGTTCGCCGCAGTGCCGGAGATGAAGGCCCACAAACTGGCAACTGCACCGCTTGTCGATGGCGTCGTTGTTGGCGATGAGGCGTGGGCAGGCGCAATACCGGCAACTGGCTTCCGGCAAGTACAACCAAATGACGGGCAGTCAGCTTCGCAGAAGACGGAGGTCTTCATCGGCTACTCTGACACTTCTCTTTTTATCGGTGTTATCGCCTATGACGATAATCCCGCGGGCATAATCGTCACCGACAGCCGGCGCGACTCGAGCCTCGACGACACGGATGCTTTTCTGGTCATCATCGACGGCCTCCTCGACCGACAGAATGGCTTCATGTTCGGCACCAACGCGGCGGGTATCGAGTACGACGCACAGATTACCAAGGAAGGTAGCGGCGATTTTGGTTCCGGCGGCGGCGCTTTTAACCTGAACTGGGACGGCTCCTGGACGGTTAAGTCACAGATCGGCGAACACGGCTGGAGCGCCGAGTTTGAAATCCCGTTCCGCACACTGCGTTACGGCTCAGGCGACGTGCAGGACTGGGGCATCAACTTCCGGCGCAATATTCGTCGCAACAACGAAGTCGCCTACTGGGCGCCACTCGACCGGAATCGAAATCTGCAACGTGTATCCGAGGCCGGCACGCTCAAAGGCCTCGAGCCACCGCCGCAACGCAACCTGCAGTTCACGCCTTACGTACTGAGTAGCGCGCGACGCGGCGGTGAACTGACGGGCACCGAAACCGATTCCGACGTTGGCTTCGACCTTAAGTATTCGATCACGCCCAGCCTGACGCTGGACCTGACCTACAACACAGACTTCGCGCAGGTCGAGGCGGATGAGCTGCAGCTGAATCTCGACCGTTTCGCCCTGTTTTTTCCCGAAAAGCGACCGTTCTTCCTGGAGAACGCCGGACTGTTCGGCGTGGGCAATGGCGGCGAAGTCGAGCTCTTTTTCAGTCGCCGCATCGGTATCAGCGACGAGGGCTCGGTCATCCCTGTGGACGGTGGCGCCCGGCTATCAGGCAAAGTCGGCGAACGCACTAACCTTGGACTGCTGTACATGAGTACCGAGTCCGTCGCCGGCATCGCACCAGGCAACGATTTTGCGGTTGCCCGGTTTAGCCAGGAGCTGTCCAATCGTTCGTCGTTCGGTGCCATTTACGTCGGTCGCGAAGGCGATGGCTCGTTCCTGATGCCAGGGGACGATGACTACAACCGCAGTTACGCGGTCGATGGCGCCTGGGGTATCGGAGATCACGTGTTGCTGAAGGCCTGGGCCGCAAAGTCGGATACGCCTGGACTCAACGGCGACGAAAATGCCTATTCCGTGAGCGCCAACTACGATTCACCAACCTGGTCGTCAGCGCTAAGCTTCACGGACGTCGGCGAAGACTTTAATCCCGAGGTCGGCTTCCTGTCTCGCACCAATTATCGCAAGGCCCGTGGCCAGTTACTTCGTCGCGTTCGCCCGGACAATCTTTGGGGCTTGCTGGAGCTGCGGCCACACATATCCTACACGGGTTATTGGAAGCCCGATGGCTTTCAGGAGAGCGGCTTCCTGCACATCGACAATCACTTTGAATTTCGCACCGGCACGGAACTCCACACTGGCGTCAACTTCACCAAGGACGGCGTCATCGATGCGTTCGAGATCGTCGACGGCGTGATCGTGCAGCCCGGTACGTATGACCATGCCGAAGTACAAATCAATTATTTTACGAACCAATCGAAGCCATTGAGCTTCGATCTGCGTATTGTTTCCGGCGGCAAGTTCGGTGGCGACCGCCTGTCGCTGCAACCGTCGATCAAGTACCGAATCGGCGAAACGTTTCGCTCAGAGCTGGAACTGGTCTACAACGACTTTGACCTGCCAGTGCCAAACGGTGACTTCACCGCAAACCTCGCGCGGCTGCGATTGTCCTATTCGTTCACGCCCAGCGTACAGCTGCAGGCACTCGTCCAGTACAACGACAACGCCGACACCATCGGCACCAACGTTCGGTTCTCCTGGCTGCGAAACGCCAATTCCGGGCTGTACCTGGTTTACAACGAAATCGACGAACGATTCGATGGCGCGCCAGCGACCGGCAGCGAGTTCATCCTCAAGTACAGCCACATTTTCGACCTCATGGACTGATTAATTCGCGGTTCTTAAGACAATCTCGAAACTCACGTAGAATTAAGGTCATGAGCGATTCGCTTCCAAGAGACCCCGTAGGTCGGTTTATATTCAGAATCCTCGAAAACGCATGAGTGCGTTGGGATTTTCAAAAAAATGGTGGCCAGGGGCGGAATGGAACGCTGGCTGCGCCAGCTCACACTGCGTGCGTCTGTCGGCGCTACGCGCCTCGGTTGAACCTCGCCTGGAGAGACCCCCAACCAATTGATCACCGAGGCGATCTTCCGTGCGGGACACGCGGATCTTCAGTCGCGAGCCGGATCGCCTGAGGCTACGCATTTCAACTAGTTACTGGGGCGTCCGTTGCTCAATATGCATCACAGTGCATAACGATGCACAATTAATTCACGCAAAACTTACATTTCTCTATGCGAGACACTAGTCGAGGCTGCAAATTGAATTCTCGGTACGATACTAGCGCGCTGAATTCGCCGGCTTGTTTTCATCAATCCGTGGGCTTCATCATGAGTTCCGAGAGGATGAGTAGTACGACGCCAATGAAGAGAGGAATTAACCCGACGAGATACACAGCGGCCGTCGGC
>CAYTTZ010000232.1:0-4359 GCA_964440945.1 uncultured Woeseiaceae bacterium | reverse complement strand
CTTTTGTAATAAATCAACAATATCTGCCGAAAATGCTCGGTCAACGAAAAGAAACCGTAGGAAACTTCAAACTCGAGCTGACTCATCTCCAGTTCGAGCGTCTGCGTTGGATCGAACATGCTCGGTCCGGTGACAGAGTTTTCGGGCGCATACATAAACGAGAAGTTCCATTCGCCGCCGCTTGCCGCCTTGCGAGTCAGACCGAGCGTAACATGCTGTTCCATAACGCCCGGCGCCAGGATGTTGAACAACACATCGGCACTTTGTATCGGCTGCTCGCCGTAGCTGTAGCCGAAGCGCCAGGTGTTCATCTCGTCGCGTTGCCACTCGAATCCAAGCTTGAAGGTCGTCATGTCTTCCCAACCGAAGCCCGCGCCGTTGGCACCGCCAAGGCAGCTTTCGAGATCGGTGCCACCAAACGGCAAGGTCGGGCACGCGATCATGTTGGCCATCGGATTGCCAACGGAGTCGACTTCGCTGAATGCGGTGTGTTCGATATCGAAGTTGACGCGCAGCATGTCGCTTGCAACAAACGATACGCCTGCCTTGATGCTGGACGGAATATCAAAGCCGCCGGCATCGGCATACAAGTCCGCGTAGTCGTCGAATTCACCCATCGATATCTTCGACTGGTACGAGAGGCCCGCGCTGACGGTGTCGCTCATCGCGAACCAGATACCGCCTGCGAGACCGACACCGAATGTTATTTCATGATCGTTGTTGCTCAACGCCGTTGGCAACGTCGTGCCACCGGATGCGGCGAATGTCTTCGTAATCGGCGCGAAGACGCCAACACCGTTCGCTTCGAACGACTGTAAGGCGATGACCGGTCCGATGCCCCATGCGAACTTGTCGCTAGTCATTGCCGCGTAGTTGACGCTGAGGAAAGCCTGCGACAGATCGACACCGGCCTTGCCACTGCAGTAAGGTCCCGGCCCGGTAACGATGCCCAGGCCCGTGGGGTCACAGAATGCCGACGTGGCCGTCAGGTTTGAATTATCCCAGTCCGTGTTCATGCCGCCACGACCGTAAAACGAGGCCGTGATATTCGCATCGTTCGCCAGGCTCCAGTTTTTGGCCACGAACGGGATTGGGAAAAACTCGCTGCTGCTGTCGTATTCACCAGGCAGGATCGTGTGTGACGGCAGGAATGCGCCGCCGCCGAGGTCTATGATGGCGCCGTTAAGCTGACTTGATGACGCGACGAAGCTGCGCATCGGACTGAATATGGAAAGACCCGCTTCCCAGTTGTCGTCGACAAACACGCCCAGTGCCGGATTGGAGGCGGACATGATCGCGCCCATATCGGCGTTCGATCCGACGCCGGTACCCGCCATACCTTTCGACTGCGTACCAACGCCGTGTGTGAAGTAACCATTTGTTGCCAGCGCAGACCCGCTGAACACAAACATGCCCATCGCCGTTAATGCGACAAAGCCCCTTACTGTTTTACCGTTCATTTTTTATCTCCCTGCGCGGCGCAGAATACGTCGTGCAATGTTTCCATAACTTTCGTCGCGTCCTCCCCCGACAGGGAGTAGCTGACTGACTGTGCGTGCTTGCGCGAACGCACAATTTTCTCGCGTCGCAAGATAGCGAGATGCTGCGACAGCGCTGATTGGCTCAGGCCCAGAGCGGACTGCAATTCGCTGACCGTCTTCTCGCCCTCCGACAACTGGCACAAAATCATCAGGCGCCACTCGTTGGCCATGGCCTTAAGCAGCTCCACAGCATGCGAAGCCATATCGTGCAGCTCCTGCATTTCCGATGAGTCGCCAGACATCGGACTAGCTGTCGCGTTTGTGGTCAAGCGCAACCTCCAAATCCTTCAGAATCCATCTTGGCCTCGTAGGGTGCCGCAACATCTGCGCCCGGCACGAGTGTCCCCTTGACCGAGTCCCAGTCCTCGGGCTTCAGAATGAGCAGCCAGCCCGCCTCATAGGGATCATCGTTGGCGGTGCTTGGTTCATTGACCATGGCGTCGTTAACCTCAATGACTTCGCCAGCGGCAGCTGACTTCGCCGGACCGACCCATTTGCCGGATTCCAGAGTGCCGCAGGATTTGCCGGCGCGAACGGAGCGGCCAACGCGTTTGGGCGTGAAGGCGACGAGCTTGCCGGACATCGCCGTCGCGACAGCCGTCATACCGATCTTCACGTTGCCGTCACCGACCTCCGAAAACCAGATGTGGTTATCAACGTCGTAGAGCAGGTCATCGGGCAGATTACAGCCGCGTACAGATGGCATAGTCAGTCTTCCTTTTACGTTGTTGTTGCGCCGTCAGCTAAGCGGATCGGTTTGGCCGAACAGCAGAACTCACCGAGTTCGGCGACCTGCATCTTGCCGCTAACGAATAAATATAAGTGCTTAGATATCATTGCCAACATACTTAAGCGATCCGTAATATCCGAATATACGTCTCGCATTCTCACCAGATTGTAGTGGTAGGCGATTTCCCGGCAGGTCTCCCGGCAGGCATTGAAGCTCGGGTCGCCTTTCCCGCCCTGCCGATGCAAGGCGAGTAGGCGAAAACCCTCACGCTTGTCGCTCGTTGGAACGTCGCCCCGGGCCGTGATCCAGTGCTCGAGAACCTCCTCACTCGCCTGAAGCAGCTCCGCCGCCCTGACTTCCGCATCGGGCGTCGCAAGCGGCAACTCGAAAACCGTCTCCAGCTCAGCGAGCGTCCTCATCCCAGGCCTCGTTCCTTCAAGAATTTCATCGAGTCCGAAATGTTCTCGTGGACGCCAACCTTCCTCGCCTTCAGTCCCAGCGCCATGCCGAGCAGCTGCGTGAAATACAGAATCTTGATATCGACCTTTTCACCGAGCGTCTTTTCAGCGCGAATCTGATGCATCTCCAGCCCTGAGTGACAGGTCGGACATTCGGTCGCGATTACGTCCGCACCGGCCAGCTTCGCCGTCTGCAAGATATTCAGCACCAATTTGGTCGACAGGTCGCTGTCAGACAGCGTGTGGGCACCGCCGCAGCAGGCCGTCTTCAACGGGAAGTCGACATTCTCTGCGCCAGCCGCTGCCAGGAGGTCGTCCATGAAGTGCGGCTTGGAGGTCGACTCGCTGCCCGGCCCCTGGTCTTTTTCAGGGAAGATGTGTCTCGGCCGCGTGTACATGCAGCCGTAGTAGTTTGCGATCTTGATGCCGCTCAGGGAGTTTTTGACCCGCTCTTTCAGGCCTTCCTCGCCGATCGTATCCCTGATCCAGTCCAGCGCGTGGATGGTCTCAACCTGACCGGACTCGTAGGTCTTGTGCCCTGCCTTCTTCGACAGGCGATCCACAACCTCGACCGACTCGGCGTCATTCGTGAGGTCGTACTCGGCTTTCTTCAGGTTGTGATAGCAGCCGTTGCAGGGCGCCATGACGACGTCCATGTCCATCTCGTTCGCAGCGACCGACATCACTCGCGATGACAGGTAGGTCTGCAGCTTCGGATCGACGTTCTTTACCTCCATCGCGCCGCAGCAGTTCCAGTTCTTCACTTCGACCAGGTCGAGCCCGAGCGCTTTGCCCACGGCCTTCGTTGAACGGTTATAGGAATGGCCGCTGCCTTCCAGGGCACAGCCCGGGTAGTAGGCGACTTTCTTGTACTTGTCTTTTTTCGTCATCGATCGGGAGTCCTTGTCAGGCCGCGTCACGCTTGGCGGTTTCGATCAGTTCGGCAAGATTCAGCGCGTGCTCCTGCTTCTCATGCTGCTCTTCAATGTATTCCTGCATCGCAGCCGATGCTTTGGACCAGTCGCTGGTGCGCGGCGCTATAAGCGTCGCGAGTCCCATGCGTGTCAGCATGCCGATCGGCAAGCCGCTGATCATTTTCCGAACCATCTCGATCATCCACGGCTGTGCCAGCTTCTGCTTCGTTCGCGAGAAGAAGCGGCGCATCGTACGACTTTCTTCTATCTTGCCGGTGGCGAGAACCTGCTCGGTGAAAACGTCATCGAAGTGCGTTGAAGGGGACTTCTCCGTGTGCCCTTTTCTCTCCAGCCAATGCGCCGTTGCTTTCATGACGCCTTCCGGAAAAACGTCCCGCGGACAGGCATAGGTGCATTTATTGCACGATACGCACTGCCAGATGATGTCCTTGTCTCGAAGCAGCTCCGACTCCATGCCCATGCGGATCAGGTAGATCCAGTAGCGCGGGTTGAAATCCGGGTTGACCTCGTTGACCGTACACGCGTTGGTGCAGGAACCGCACTGCCAGCAGCGGTGAATTTGCTCACCACCCGGAAGCGCCGCGATTTCATCCTGCAGCGTCTCGTTGTAGTCACTGACGACGCGCGTCTTGATGAAGGTGCTCCAGTGACCGGAGACATCCACGCCATCGATAACCATGTTCTCGTGTGTCTCG
>CAYTTZ010000231.1:0-4397 GCA_964440945.1 uncultured Woeseiaceae bacterium | reverse complement strand
ACCCGGACAAGGTAGTCGGCGTCGCCTATCGAAAAGACAAGACCCGCATCGAGTACTTCGACGATGTCGAGGCAGCAACTTACAAGCAACTTGAATCCGTGATTCCGTACTCGCATAGCACGCGGATAAACAGCCGCTCTCGCGATGGCGACACGATGGTTGTTTATAACGTCGGACCGCGTGACCCGGGCACCTACTACTTATTGAAAGACCGCGAAATCAAGACGATTGGAAGTCGGCAGCCATTGCTGGAGAGCGAGAACCTCGCTGACGTCAAGTATATCAACTACGATGCGCGCGACGGGAAACAGATTCCGGCTTACCTGACCGTTCCCCAGGGCGAGGGTCCGTTCCCGCTAATTGTCCTTCCGCACGGCGGCCCGTTTGTTCAGGAAGTTGTCGGGTGGGACGAGTGGGGACAGATGCTCGCCAACAACGGCTACATGGTCCTGCAACCGCAATATCGCGGCTCTCAGGGTTACGGCATACAGTTCTACATGGATGCGTTCATGGAGGGTGGCCAGGGTGGCTACAAGATGCAGGATGACAAAGACGACGGCGCCATGTACCTCGTAGAGAGGGGCCTGGTCGATCCGGATCGAATCGCCATGTTCGGCTGGTCCTACGGCGGCTACGCGGCGCTCGTCGCGGCCTCCCGTACACCACAGATCTACCAGTGTGTCATCGCCGGCGCAGCCGTTTCCGACCCGAACATGCAGGTCAATTATTATCGCTACCGGCTCCGTGGCACCGGAAAAGATGAACAGCTGCGTATGTGGGACGATAGCATTTCGCCGCTGAAAGAAGTCGAGAAAGTCAACGTGCCGTTATTGCTGGTGCATGGCGACGTCGACCAGCGCGTGCCGCCGGATCACGCCAGGAAATATCGCAAGCTCCTCGACAAGTACAACAAGAACTACAAGTACCTGGAACTGGAAGGCGCCGATCATTTCTCGAGCACGCTGTTTTTCCATCACCAGATCGAGCTTTACGAAACGATGATCGACTTCCTGAATAATGACTGCGGGCAAGTGTCAATGCAGGCAAAAGCTGCACAGTAAGATCACTCGGTCATGAAGCACAGGCGGCGGTTGAGGCAAAGTCCATGACCGTTGCCTTTTTCTTGTTCGCGCTCGCCGCATCAGGAGCCTCCGACCTGCAGTCGGTACTCGACGACTACCGGGAGGCGCAGGATATCCCCGGCGTCAGCGCGGTAGTCGTCAGCGACGACAAGGTACTGTTCTCCGGGGCATCTGGTGTGGCCAACCTGAAGTCTGCAGCGCCGATGAGTGCAGACAGCGTGTTGTACATCGGATCGCTCAGCAAGGTCCTGACAGCAGTACTGGTGCTGCAGCTTGTCGAGGCCAAAGAACTTTCTTTCGGTGCCCCAATCGGGGGTATCGGGCTGGATCAGGTCACAGATCATGCGCCGATTTCGCTTGCCCATTTGTTGAGTCACTCGGCCGGACTGGAACGCGAAGGAAATTTCGGCTACTGGTTCACGGCCGACTTTCCCGACAACACGGCGCTTTCCGAGTACCTTGGTGGCGCTCGTTTGCGAAGCGAACCGGGCGCCTCTCTGCACTACTCCAACATCGGCTATGCCGTGTTGGGCCAACTTATCGAGCAGGCCACTGGCAAGAGCTACAGCGAGGCGCTCACAGAACGCGTCCTTGCACCGCTGCAAATGACGGCCTCCGGCGCGCGTGGCCCGGCCGGTGATGCCGTAATGGGCTACACCCCGGTTGGTCGGATCCTGCCCAGCAGCGCGCGACCGTTCGCCGGTATCGGCGCAAGTGTGGGCGGCCGCCATGAGCGCAGCTATCACGACGCACGAGCGATGAGCCCTGCTTTTGGAGCCTATGCCAGTGCTACTGACATGGGCAAGTTCCTGCGCTTTCTGCTGGGGGCACACGGTGATGATGTGATGTCCACCGCTATGCGCGCGCGCATGTTCGAGCGTCAGAGCTCGGGACGGGGGCTTGGTCTAAAGATCGATCACATCGGTGGGCGGCGCGTGGCACGACACGACGGCTGGTTTGCCGCGCATCGCACGCACCTGCTGCTGGATACCGAGAACAAACTTGCGGTTGCCGTCATGGCCAACAGCGATAACGCCTCGCCCGGCGAAATTGCCGAGGCACTTCTCGACGCCGCGCTTCGAACTGACTAGTTGAACTGGTAGGCAATCCCCAGCGACAGCATTGAAACGTCGGTGTCTTCCAGATCGTAGATTTCATACTCGCCGCGTATCTGCAGCGGCCCGAAGTAAAATGCGGCACCCAGCCCATAGCCGAGATCTGAACCGTCATCGCTCACGTTTGAGCCAAGGTAGTCGGCGTCAACATCCCAGGAGATGTAGCCAAGCTTGCCGAAGACATCGAACAAACCGAGATCCAGCGAGGCGATGCCCCAGAGATTGAAACCGGTAACGTCGACGAGCAGCTGATCGCCCAATATGTCGATATCCGGCTCGCCGAGGTCAACATAGCCGCCCTCGATTCCGAGGCTGATCACGGGCAGGTCGAATCTGTAACCAAGAAACGCCTTTAACGCCGTGTCATCCTCGTCGATGCTGGAGGGCAGCCCGGGAATGGAAATACCGTCGAGATTTGACTCGATCGTCGCACCGCCGGCGCTGCCGCCAATATAGAATCCGCTGTCAGCGTTCGCTGCAACTGGCAGCATCGCGGCCATCAACAGTATCCCCGCAATTTTCGTTCCCGTATCTCGAATTGAACTGATCATGGCTGGTCCTCTTCACTTTCATGTAATGGTCAACGTCGCCCAAAGGCGGCGCGGTTCGATGAGGAATATCCCAGAATTGGCGGCAGCTTAAGGCAACCCGGTTCACATTTTGCGCAACAACCTGAAAATCGTACGGCGCGGCCCGAGCCTGTTTCAGCGTTTGCTGCGATAGACGCCGAAATAGACAAACGGATGGCTGGCACGCTCTCCTGGCGCAACTTCGTCCGGCACGCGATGCTCGACCGCCTGAATACGTCTGAGGTAGCTGACGATTGCATTGACGTCGTCATCGGAAATCTTCGCATAGCCGGGCCAGGGCATGGGGGCCAGGCGTCGGCTGCCGTGCCGACTGATTCCGACCCTGATCGCGTTTGCGATCTGCCCGTCGGTCCAGGTCCCTATCCCCGTCGCATCGTCGGGCGTGATGTTGGCTGGATAAATGATACCCGGATTCTTCTCGCCCAGCGGGTTCGTGAAGGCGATGCCGGTACTTGAGCCGGCCAGGGATTTATCAAAATCGGGATCACCAAGCAAAGCACCATCAGTGTGGCAAGAGCCGCAGCCGAGCAGCTCAACGAGGTACTCGCCGCGCTCGACCAGCGCCCTGTTCTGTGGCGAGTAAGTGCCGGGCTGGGCAGCAGGCGCGTCCAGGATGCTGGTGGCATCGACCTCTTCGTAGACGTCAAGCAAAGAGCTCGACACGTCCGTCGCACAGCCCCCTGACAAAGCCGCGATCGCAATGAGAAATACCGTGCGCTTCATTCCGTTACCTCGCTATGCCTGCCCTCATACTATAACGACCAGATTACCGGGAACAGAGTTCCGCACAAGTAGCGCTGGCGTTTTCGACGCCGCAAACTCGAGCGACTGAAGAAGCTGTGAAGGAACAGTATGTTGCGATTGCTCCTGGCTTTTCTGACTGTATTGCTCCTGGCCCTGAGCTTGCTCACGATCGGCTCTCGCGCAGGTAACGCAGACATGGCGGTGGCTGTCGGCGCAGGCCCGGACCCCAGGAAAGACAACCAGGCCGAGACCTGCAAGTCGGTGCACTCAGAGCGCGTGAAGTCAGCAAGCATTACTGAGCGTCCACGCTGTAGATTCTGTCAATGCAGCGAACCGGCGACCGGAACCGTAATGCCTTCGGCGACTGACCATTCGTAGAAGCGTTCGATCCAGCGGTCCGACGGCAAACCGTTATTACGCATGCCGAATCCGTGGTTGCCCCTGGAATACATATGCAGACCTGCCGAGACCCCCGCATCGTGCCAGGCAGAGAACAAACTGACGCTATCCGGTGCGAGCCCAAGAGCGTCGTCAGAAGCGCAGATTACGAGCATTGGTGGCGCATCGCCGGGTACTTCGTAATCTCCGAGCCTACTCACCGCAGGATATACGGGGACGATAAAGTCGGGCCGGCTTTCGGGGGTGTAATTGAGCGTGACGCCCATCGTCACTGTACCGCCGGCAGAAAACCCCATGAAACCAATCTTCGCGGGATCCAGCCCTAACCGTGTCGCGTTCCTTCTGACGTAGGAGACCGCGCTCAGACCATCGGCTGTGGCCAGCGGTATGATCGGCGCAACAGTTTCAAAGAACCTGTCGCCGACTTCGTTCATCTCTTTTACGCCGTCATCGCCGGTGGGTACCAG
>CAYTTZ010000230.1:0-4479 GCA_964440945.1 uncultured Woeseiaceae bacterium | reverse complement strand
GGCTCATAAGTACCTTAATCGAAAAACGAAATTCGAATTGAAGTGACTGGCTTCGAACCCAGTACTTCTTGAGGCAGTCTTAATGGGAATCGACGGTGCATCTATTGAGATGGTCGGGAGTTCGACAATACGCGCCAGCGTTTTGGACGCCGCAAGCGAGGCAGCGCAGCTGCCGCTCCATCTCTCCGCGGCCGCATCCGCAACAGGAACGAGAAATTGAATGGCGGTCAGACTGGTCTGGTGTCCACTCTTACTCGACGCCAATCTGTTTACGAAGATTGGCCAGCAGTTCGATAGCATTGTCTATGTCGTCGTCGGTTGTGCGCCAGGAGGACACACTGAGGCGGAACGCCGCATCACCCTGCCAGACTGTCGGACCGAACCAGATTTCGCCAGTTTCGTTAGCCGCTTCACGTAGAGCATTTGTCTGAGCTCCCGTATCCAGTCGCACCAGCACCTGGTTGAGTACCACTCGATTCAGGACATCAAAGCCAGCCTGTTTCAGGCCATCGCTGAGTCGGCGCGCCTGGCGGCAATGTCTCTCCACTGTGTGGGCAACACCATCTCGGCCCAGGTTGCGAAGCGCCGCCCAGATCGGAATGCCGCGCGCCCGCCGGGAAAATTCGATGCCGAGGTTTTTCTGGCTGTCGACGGAAGCCGCGGCATAAACGGCGTCACTGTTCATGGCCCCTGCAAGCGCCTCGGGGTCACGGCAGATACCCATCGCACCGTCATACGGTGTGTTGAGCCATTTGTGTCCGTCGGTCGTCCAGCTGTCGGCGCCATCGATCCCAGCTGTCAGTTCGCGCGTCCGTGGATTCGCTCGTGCCCACAACCCGAAGGCGCCGTCGACGTGAATCCAGGCATTGGAACGCTTCGCTTGTTTGATCAGCGGCTCGAAGAGATCGAATTCGCCGCCATTCACTTCACCCGCCTGCAGGCACAATATCGTTCGTTCGTCGAGTTTCGGCAGTTGCTCGGGATCGATCCGGCCAAATTCATCGACCGGCGCAATCAGGATGTTATTGAGGCCGAATCCCAGGATTCGCAGCGCCTTCGTCACGGTGATATGCACCGATTGCGGGACGATCACCCGGATCTCAGGAGCGCCGGCAAGACCGTCATTATCAAAATCCCAGCCCTGACGTTCGAGCAGCCTGCGCCGTGCCGCAGTCAGACAGGCGAGGCCGCAGGCCGACGCGGAGGTGCCAAAACTGACCGCACTTTCGCGAGGCAGGTCCAGAATGTCCAGTACCCAGCGTGCGGCCGTCTTCTCGACCAAATCTGCCACCGGGGAGTTGGCAAATGATGAGGCACACTGGTCCCAGGCAAGCACCATTCGTTCCGCAGCCGCGGCCGCAGGCAACGTGGCGCCTATGACAAAACCGAAATATCGCGGACCGTTCGATACGCTGGTAGCGGGCGACCCGGCTTCATCTAAGAGCGCCAAGGTCCCTTCGGCGCTTTTGCCGCTCTCCGGCAGCGGTTCATCGAATCGATCAAGACCGGCCAAGGCGTCTGAATCCGGATATACGCGTTGCTCCGCAACATTGGCAACGTAGCGTCGGCCGCGGCGGTCGGCGTTTTCGAGAAGCTCTAGTTCTTTCGTTATGGTTCCCACGTTCATTGGCCCTCAGATATCGACCGCTGTGCCGCTCACAACGATTCCACCGCTTGCCGGAACGTCGACCGATAACAAACTTGGCCGGCCCATGGTTTCACCCTGTCGTATGACAAACTGTAACGGTGCAGTGATTAACCCGGCATCACGAAGATAGCCGCCCAGGGCTGCAGCGGCGGCACCGGTGGCCGGATCTTCAACCACACCCCCTACTGGAAACGGATTTCGCGAATGAAACACGTCGTCTTTCTCCCGCCAAACCAGCTGCAGGGTCGTGAGATTTTCACCGAGCATCAATGATTTCAGCGCCTCGAAATCGTAATGCAGATCTTTGAGTCGCTCCAGGCTGGAAACGGCTATTACCAGGTGCCAGGCCCCCGCATATGCCTTGGCTGGCGGAATGGCCGGGTCGAGGTCGCTTCGTCGCCAGTCGAGAGCGGTGAGTGCCTCGTCGAGCAGATTGTCCGACGCTAGTTCGTGGCGCGTTTCAAGCGACCGCAATGAAGCCTCCAGCCGGCCGTTGCGTTGCCGAACACTCACCGGCACCTCACCAACAATAGTCCTTAGTCGATAAGTGCCGTCTCCGTCAGTCTTCCCGAGTACCACTCCCGAAGCAATGGTCGCGTGGCCGCAAAACGTAACCTCCGCCCTAGGGCTGTAGTAGCGGATTTCGCGATCCGGTCCCGATTCAGGTGCAATGAATGCCGTCTCAGAATAGCCGACTTCGGCTGCGATTCGTTGCATTGTGTCTGAGTCCGGGAGTGTGCCTCCAATCCAGACGCCAGCAGGGTTGCCGCCAGCCGCATTTTCGGTAAACGCAGATAAGCGGTGCAGTGTCTCGTTACGCATCATTTTCGTCCAAATGGAATGACAAACGGTGAGAATTTCTAACGCCTCGGTGAGGCTAACACATGGCTGGGATGGCCCGAATGAACGGCACGCGCCAGGATGTGGGGGGGATACGTTGTAAATCATCGATCAACGGAGCGGTTTGCATCGCTCATCGACCCGACTTTGGCGATTGCGGCCTGACCAGGTTGAGCGTCGGCATCGCGCCATGCGTTCAGGCGAAAACCGGAGCTGGTAATATGAAGATAAATAGGGGTCAGACCCACTGGGTCTGACCCCTATTTATTCTATAATCACGCACTCCTGAGACGGATTGGCAGATCGCCAACCAAAACCGCTTTGCGACGCAAAGAGCCGATACAACAACGTGGCTCTGCAGGTATGATTGGTCATGGCTGCACTCCAACGAATAATCCTGTGACAGCTTTCTGGAGTTGCGATTGACGTCGACGCGAAAAGTGCATGGCAAATTGTGTTTCGTTCGTGCCTTTCCCGAATCGATCGCTGCGCACCGTGACGCACAAGCGCAGCTGCTCGCATTCGACAGCCAACGCCGCGACAAACCGGATGACAGCGGCATTGCTGGTACGCTGATTTATTACAGTTTTTCCTACGAAGTCGCTCGCTGGCTGGCGCGGCGAGCGCCAGGCGAGGTATCGATCGACTGGGATGCCGTCGACGATACGACCCGACTTGATGAACTACTCAGACAACTCCTGCAACCGTCCGAAGATGAGTACTTCGATAGTGGCTCCGTCAGCAGCCAGAAGTGGATCGATGCGGCCCGCGGCTCCAGCAATGGTACGGACTTTGACTGGTTGCTTGCGCAGATAAGCGACAAGCCGCGGCAGTTGTTCTGGTGCCAGCTGTACGATGCCGTTGACCTGCCGCTCGTCTGGGACCTCAGCGGCAGCGAGTTTTCGACCTCGGCCAACGTGTTTCCGGTGCCTCATGTTCACTCTCGCGAGAGCGGGATGCGTCCAAGACCACGTGCCGTGAAACAGGAGATTCAGAAGCCGCTCGAATCGATCCGAAAGCTCTCTCCGCATAAAGGGGCCAGATTGATTGATGTCGCGATGGCGTCACTCGCGGTACGGCATCGCGAGACAAATCACTTCAATTACGCCAATGCCGACGAAGTTTATCTCGCGGACGTGGGAGCTGGCGTTGCAATAGCTGTATTTGGCCTGCGGCCCGAACATCGTTATTCGCTCGAGTGCACGATGGGTTTCCTGATCTTGGCGAATGGTTTGCCCGTCGGCTACGGCGGATCAAGCATCCTGTTTCGGCAGGTGAACACGGGAATCAATATTTTTGATGAATACCGTGGCAGCGAAGCGTCATTCCTCTGGGTCCAGGTCATGCGTGTCTACCACGCGCTGACCGGTTGCACCCGGTTCATCGCCAATGCCTACCAGTTCGGCGATGAGAATAGCGAGGCGCTGAAGAGCGGGGCTTTCTGGTTTTATTATCGACTTGGCTATCGCCCGGTGATGCCGGATGTTCGCAGTCTGGCTCAACGTGAGGCTTCAAGGATTCAACGTAATCGCGAGTACCGTAGCGATATCAAGACACTTCGCAAGCTCGCAAGCTGTGATATGCACCTGACTTTGCCCGGCGCACGGGCCGGCGACTTATTCGACGAACGATGGCTCGAGACAGTTTCAATGCTGGCAACCCGGGAGCTCGGCAGTGCTGGTGGCCGCACGCGCAAAATCGGTGTTGATCGAGTTGCTGCGAGACTCAGTCGCGATATCGGGCTCAAGTCACAAGGACGATGGTCGACGGCAGAGCGCCGTGGATTCAGGATGATTGCACCGATCGTAGCGGCCGCAAACCCTGGGGCCTGGCCCACAGCGGATAAGCGGTCACTGCGTCAGCTATTGCGCGCCAAAGGTGGGCGCTATGAGGCGCGCTACGCGCGGTTGCTTCGTGAGAACGACAAGTTACTCAAGTCGCTTCGAAAGGTCTGTCTGAGGAATAAATAGGGGTCAGACCCCTATTTATGT
>CAYTTZ010000229.1:0-4512 GCA_964440945.1 uncultured Woeseiaceae bacterium | reverse complement strand
GGCCTTTTCTTACACTACGCGGCATTATCGAAATCCTTTACTTACGCTTGCGACGGCGGAGAATCATGCTATCCGTACGCTTGTTTGAACGTGTCTTTGCGCCCTTTGTCGGCGTGCCCCACGGGCTAACCGGATGACGGCCGCCCGAGGTCCTGCCCTCACCACCGCCGTGCGGATGATCAACCGGGTTCATGGCAACGCCGCGAACCGTCGGACGAACACCTCTCCAGCGACTGGCACCGGCCTTGCCGAGCTTGCGCAGGTTGTGCTCACCGTGACCTACCTCACCTACCGTCGCACGACAGTTGATGTGGATCTTGCGAGTCTCGCCTGAACGCAGTCGCACGGTGGCGTACGCACCATCGCGTGCGGCCAGCATTGCCGAGGCGCCGGCCGAGCGGGCCAGTTGGCCACCCTTGCCGGGTTTCATCTCGATGTTGTGCACCGTCGTACCGACCGGGATTGCGCGAATCGGCAGCGCGTTGCCGGCCTTAATCGGTGCATCTTCACCGCTGATGATCGGCGTACCGGCACGCACAGTCTTCGGTGCCAGTATGTAGCGTCGTTCGCCGTCGGCGTACTTGATCAATGCAAGGTGCGCGCTGCGATTCGGGTCGTACTCGAGCCGTTCAACGACACCCGGTACACCGTCCTTGTCGCGCTTGAAATCAACAATGCGGTAGTGCTGCTTGTGACCGCCGCCCTGGTGACGCACGGTAATCCGCCCATTGTTGTTACGTCCGCCTTTTGACGTCTTCTTTGCCAGCAGCGGCGCGTACGGCTTGCCTTTATGCAACTCCGGCGTCTTGACGGCGACGACGAATCGGCGTCCCGCAGAGGTTGGTTTGGCTTTATGCAGTGACACAACGTACTCCTAAATTACTCAGCGCCGAAAAACTCTTCAACAGAGCTTCCCTCGGCCAGCTTGACGTAGGCTTTCTTCCAGTCAGCGCGTCTGCCCTGTGCCTGCTGAAAGCGCTTCGTCTTGCCCTTAACGTTCACAACCTGAACCGCATCGACTTTGACCTCGAACAGCAGCTCAACAGCCTGCTTGACCTCTTTCTTGGTAGCGTCGGTACGAACCTTGAGAACAACCTGGTTCTTCTCGGCAACCAAGTGCGACTTCTCAGAGAGGTGCGGGCCGCGGATAACCGTCATCAACCTTTCCTGGCGCAGTGCTTGACTCATGACAGGCGCTCCTCGATCAGCTTCAGCGCCGGCAGCGTCACCAACACCTTTTCGAAGCGAATCAGTACAACCGGATCCATTGACGCGACATCGCAGATGCCGACATTCGGCAAGTTGCGAGCCGCAAGGAAAAGCTTCTCATCGAATGCTTCGTTGAGGATCAGAACGTTTTCGAGGTTCATGTCCTTCAACTTCGCAGCGAGCAGTTTCGTCTTCGGCGCCTCGAGCGCCAGCTCGTTGACGACGACCAGGCGATCCTGACGGACCAGCTCGGACATCATCGAACGCAGCGCCGCCCGGTACATCTTCTTGTTTACCTTCTGGTCGTAGCTGCGCGGCTGGGCGGCAAATGTGCGGCCACCGCCAACCCAGATCGGACTACGAATCGTACCAGCACGTGCGCGGCCGGTACCTTTCTGGGCCCAGGGCTTCGCGCCGCCACCTCTTACCGCAGCACGATTCTTCTGTGCCTTCGTGCCGGCACGCCCACCCGCCAGGTAAGCAGTGACGACCTGGTGCACGAGAGGTTCGTTATAGGCGGCGCCGAACGCCGCGTCCTGAACATCAACCGAGCCCTTGTCCTGAAGTTTCAATTTCATCGATGCGCCCCTTATCGCTTGGACTTCACGGCTGGACGCACGATAACGCGGCCGCCACGATGACCCGGGACAGCGCCCTTGATCAGAAGAAGATTGCGCTCGTTATCTATACGCACGACTTCCAGGTTCTGGATGGTGCGACGAACGTTGCCCATGTGGCCGGCCATTTTCTTACCCTTGAACACGCGACCCGGGGTCTGGTTCTGGCCGATTGAACCTGGGGCACGATGCGCCAGCGAGTTGCCGTGCGTTGCATCCTGCATGCTGAAGTTGTGGCGCTTGACGGCACCAGCGAAACCCTTACCGATGGACGTACCAATGACATCGACCTTCTGGCCTTCCTCGAACGACTCGACACGTAGCTCTGAGCCAACCGCGTACTCCGTCTCATCGCCGTCTGCGATGCGGAACTCGGTAATAAGGTCGCCAGCTTCAACCTTTGCCGCGGCAAAGTGGCCGGCTGCAGGCTTGGTCACGCGCGACGCTTTACGGCTTCCGGCTACAACTCGTAGCGCGCGATAGCCGTCCGTCTCCACGGTCTTCACCTGAGTGATTCGGTTTGGTTGCGCCTCCACTACGGTAACCGGAATCGAAACTCCGTCTTCCGTAAAGACACGCGTCATACCGCATTTGCGGCCAACAAGACCCATCGTCATCTTCAAAACCTCGCGCTGGCTACGATTGGCCAGCGTCTATCCAATTCAAATCTTCACTGCCGAGACTACGATTGGCCGCGGCTGTACTTTTCCCAGACATGCGAAAGGGCCAGCCGTCGCGGAGAGACTCGCTCTCGTTGCTCTGGGGCTGACCCTAAGCTCCGACCCGATCCATCGGTCCGGCGGTTCCGGGATTTGCCGTGTCGCCCTCGATTTCCTGACGACAGAAGTGTTTATTTGCTGTTCCTGGCCGACTCCCGGTCCGGCCAAGCGCAGCGAGCCCGCTATTATACGACTCGAACCCCCCAATACAAGCGGTTTTCAGCCTTTTTTTGCGGAATTCTGGAAGAAACTCTTCCTGAATAAAATCAACCAGTTAAGCAAGTGCCTGAGCCCGGGATAATCCCCGACGGAAACAAAACGCAGTCCAGCGTGCCATTTCGACGAGGATCACGCCGCCCGAAGGCGCCAAAAAACCCGCCGACAAGCCTTAGTTCAGCTTGATTTGCACATCCACGCCCGCCGGTAGCTCCAGCTTCATCAGGGCGTCAACGGTCTTATCGGTCGGATCCACGATATCCATCAGGCGCTTGTGCGTGCGGATTTCGTATTGATCGCGAGCGTCCTTATTGACGTGCGGCGAAATCAGGATCGTGAAACGCTCTTTCCTCATAGGCAGCGGGATCGGACCTTTAACAGTCGCGCCCGTGCGCTTCGCGGTTTCCACGATCTCACGCGCCGAGGTGTCGATCAGGCGATGATCGAACGCTTTCAGCCGGATTCGTATGTTCTGGTTTGTCGCCACAATTGGCTCCTTGTTAGTGTATTTGGGGTCGAACCGAGGTTTTTGCGAAAACCTCGGTTCGACCCCGGTTTATTACTCGATGACTTTTGCGACGACGCCGGCACCCACGGTACGACCACCCTCACGGATAGCGAACCTGAGACCGTCTTCCATCGCGATCGGTGCAATCAGGTCAACAACCATCTGCACGTTGTCACCCGGCATTACCATCTCGGTACCTTCCGGCAACTCGCACGCACCCGTTACGTCCGTCGTACGGAAGTAAAACTGCGGTCGGTAGCCCTTGAAAAACGGCGTATGTCGGCCACCCTCGTCCTTGGTCAGAATGTATACCTCTGCCTCAAACTTGGTGTGCGGCGTGATCGATCCCGGCTTCGCCAGTACCTGGCCACGCTCAACCTCTTCACGCTTGGTGCCACGCAGCAGTACGCCTACGTTGTCACCCGCCTCACCACGATCCAGCAGCTTCCTGAACATCTCGACGCCCGTGCAGGTCGTCTTCATCGTGTCTTTGATGCCAACAATCGCCAGCTCATCGCCCACGTTGACCACACCACGCTCGATTCGACCCGTTACCACCGTGCCACGACCCGAAATCGAGAATACGTCCTCGACCGGCATCAGGAAGTCACCGTCAATAGCGCGCTCCGGCATCGGAATGTAGCTATCCATCTGTTCAATCAGCTTGTGAATCGACGGAACGCCAATGTCCGACTCGTCGCCTTCAAACGCCTTCAGCGCCGAACCCGTAATAATCGGCGTGTCATCACCCGGAAACTCGTACATCGACAGAAGATCGCGAATTTCCATCTCAACCAGCTCCAGCAGCTCTTCGTCGTCTACCTGATCAGCCTTGTTCATGTACACCACGATGTACGGAACACCTACCTGGCGCGCCAGTAGAATGTGCTCGCGCGTCTGCGGCATCGGGCCATCGGCCGCCGATACCACCAGGATCGCACCGTCCATCTGTGCTGCACCTGTGATCATGTTCTTCACGTAATCCGCGTGTCCCGGGCAGTCAACGTGGGCGTAGTGACGGTTGTCACTCTCGTACTCCACGTGCGCCGTCGCAATCGTGATGCCACGCTCGCGTTCCTCAGGGGCGTTGTCAATCTGGTCGTAACCCTTGACCTCGCCACCGTGCTTCTCCGCCATGACCTTCGTCAGCGCCGCCGTCAGCGTCGTCTTGCCATGGTCCACGTGACCAATAGTGCCTACGTTTACGTGGGGCTTTGTTCTCTGAAATTTCTCTTTAGACATG
>CAYTTZ010000228.1:0-4561 GCA_964440945.1 uncultured Woeseiaceae bacterium | reverse complement strand
AAGCCGTATCGGCGGGCTGCACAGGCTATCCAGCGAGGCCACAAAGGCATCGCGCGGGATAATCTTCGCGCCGAGACTCAATAAGTGGCTCGATACCAGCTGGCAGTCAAGAATGCCGAGTTCACCTGCATCCATCATCCGTGAGATTGCCAGCAGCGCAATCTTGGAGGCGCCTTCGACGCTGCTGAACATCGATTCGCCGAAAAAAGCCCGCCCGATAGCCAGGCCGTAGAGCCCGCCAACCAGCGACCCATCCCGCCAGATCTCGATGGAATGTGCCCAGCCTTCGCGGTGCAATCGCTCGTAGGCGTTCATCATATCCGCGGTAATCCAGGTACCTGTCTCCGGGCCGCGAGGTGCCGCACAGGCACGAATAACGCTGGCGAAGTCCGTGTTGAAGCGCACTTGTGAGGTGGATTGCCGCAACGCCCGTCGCAGGCGGCGAGATACGTGGAGATCTCCGGGCTGGAATACGCAGCGGGGATCCGGGGACCACCACAGCAGTGGTTGTCCATCGTCGTACCACGGGAAGATCCCCTTGCTGTACGCGCACAGCAGGCGCTCAGAGCCCAGATCGCCGCCGGCTGCAAGCAGGCCATCGGGCTCTCTAAGTGCATGCTCGACCGGTGGAAACGCGCCGGGCGGATCGTCGGCACTGAGCCAGGTAATGCGACTGTTGTTCATTCGTCGGACTTGTAGGGACTGCGCGAATCCACGGCGTCCATATAGCGGTCGACATGACGTGCTTCTTCGTCGAGGTAGCGGCTGATCGCATCCGCGAACTCCGGGTGCGCCAGCCAGTGTGCGGACCACGTGGTTTCCGGGGAAAAGCCGCGGCTGATCTTGTGCTCACCCTGTGTGCCGGGTTCGAAGGTCTGTATCTGGTTGGCAATGCAGTAATCGATACCCTGGTAGTAGCAGGTTTCGAAATGCAGGGCGTCATAGTGCCCATCGCTGCCCCAGTATCGTCCGTATAAAACCTGCTCGCTTTCGAAAAACACAGCGGCGGCAACCGGATCGGCATCCTTCTCCGCGAGCACCACCAGTATATTCTCCGGGAGTTGACGACTCACAGAGCGGAAGAATTCTTCGTTGAAGTAGGGCAGTGAGCCACGGCGCATGAAGGTGCGACTGATCAGGGCGTACACCACGGACCAGAGTGCATCATCGAGCTGATCGCCCTTCAAGTGACGAAATCGAATGCCATTTTCCTCAGCGCGGCGCCGATCACGCTTCGCCTTCTTGCGCTTCGACGCGTTAAACGTCGCAAGAAAGTCGTCGAAACTCGTGTAGCCGCGGTTGCGCCAGTGAAACTGGCAGTCTTTGCGGATCAGGAGGCCTGCGGATTCAAATAATGGAATCTCCTCGGGTGTCGGAAACAGGAAGTGCACTGAAGAATAATTTGACTCGATGGCCAGCTGCACGGCCGCGTCGATGAGCGCCATCGCTGCCTCGGTGTCGTCGGGATCCGCCAGCAGCAGCCGGCGGCTGGGCGCTGGCGTAAAGGGTGCCGCAGACGTGAGCTTCGGGTAATAAGCGAGGCCAGCCTGCTCGTAGGCGTTGGCCCACGCCCAGTCGAAAACGAACTCACCCCATGAATGACTTTTTACGTAGAGCGGCATTGCGGCGCGAATGCTGCCGGGGTGACCTATCGTCAGGTGCCTCGGCGACCATCCCTGCTCGGGAGAAACGCAGCGCGTCTGCTCTGCGAGCTGCAGAAATTCGTGGCGCAGGAACGGAACGTCGGCGCCGGCGAGACGATTCCAGTCGTCGGCCGCAATGTCGGCGATGCTGGCGTGGACAGTGACCTCCACTAGGGCGCGCCAGCTGACAGCAGGGCTCGGCTCAATGGGGCCTCAGGCGGCGGCATCGTCCGCCGCGTCAGCTGCCTTTTCGAGCGCATCGACGTATTTTTCGGCATCGAGTGCGGCCATGCAGCCGGCGCCGGCCGACGTGATGGCCTGCCGGTAAACCTGGTCGGCGACATCACCGGCTGCGTAGACGCCGGGAACGCTGGTCGCTGTCGCGTCACCCTCGATACCCGATTTTACGATGATGTAGCCGTTCTTCATGTCGAGCTGGCCGTCAAAGAGGCCGGTATTGGGTTTGTGGCCGATAGCTATGAAGACACCGTCGACCTCGAGGTCAGTCGTCTGCTCCGTGTCCTTGGTACTTCGGATACGAAGTCCAGTGACGCCGGTATCCTCACCAAGCACCTCATCGACGACGTTATCCCAGCGGATTTCGACGTTGCCATTCTTCTCTTTCTCGAAGAGATGGTCCTGCAGAATTTTCTCCGCCCTGAGTTCGTCACGCCGATGTACCAGTGTGACTTTGGACGCGATGTTGCTCAGGTAGAGTGCTTCCTCGACCGCTGTGTTGCCACCCCCGACGACAGCGACAGGTTTGCCACGGTAGAAGAAACCGTCACAGGTGGCGCAGGCGGACACACCGCGGCCCTTGTAGGCTTCCTCGGAGGGCAGCCCCAGGTACATGGCGGTGGCGCCGGTCGATATGATCAGGGCGTCGCAGGTGTAGCTGCCGTAGTCGCCATCGAGTCGAAAAGGACGCTGCGACAGGTCGGCAGTGTGAATGTGATCGTTCACGACTTCCGTATCGAAGCGTTGCGCGTGGCGCAGCATGCGCTCCATCAACTCCGGGCCCTGCAGCCCATCGACGTCTCCGGGCCAGTTGTCGACGTCGGTTGTGGTCATCAGCTGGCCGCCCTGTTCAATACCGGTGATCATGACCGGGTCGAGATTGGCACGGGCTGCGTAAACGGCGGCGGAGTAGCCGGCTGGACCGGACCCGAGAATCAGAACCCGGCAATGTTTCAAGTCACTCATGTATAATTTGTCCCTGAATTTTTCGATGCACTGATTTGCCCGCGCAGAGCCCGGAAATGCGGCTTAAACACCGAGTTTCAAGAGCGATGATGCGGGCAAATTATATGCGGAAGAGCGCGTCCTTGGACTAGTGTAGGGAAAACCGTTTCTTTATGGCAAGAGTCTCCAAAGCGAAACAGCCTGAATCGAGATTGTCCGTGCAGGTGCATCGGGCACTGCGAGAGGGGGCGCTCTACGTATTCGGCGCACTCGCGCTTATTCTGTGGTTCGCCCTGTTTACGTACGATCCGGGCGACCCGGGTTTCAGTCAGGCAACCACAGATGCCGAAGTGCGCAATGGCATCGGTCGTTTCGGTGCGTTAGTCGCCGATTTGCTGTTCAATTTCTTCGGCCGGCCGGCGTACCTGTTCACGGTGATGGTGATCTATCTCGGCTGGATGCTGTACCGCGAACAAAAGACCCAGATTGAATTGACCAAGCTTGATTTCGGGCTGCGCTTTGCCGGTTTTCTGGCCACGCTGGTCACCAGCTGTGGCTTATCGACACTGCATTTTTCATCCGCAGGCTTCAACGAGTCTGCCGGCGGCATCATCGGACAGGTCGTTGGTCGCGGCCTCGAGAGCGTCATGAAGCTGCTCGGGGCGAGCACCTTGTTGTTCTGTTTGTGGGTTGCCGCCATCTCACTTTTCCTCGGTATCTCGTGGATCGATGTCATGGACCGCATTGGCCAGTGGACCTTGTCGGCCTACGAGAAACTGAAAATCAAGATTGGTGAGTTGCGTGATCGTGCGGAAGGCCGTCGGCAGGCGGCAGCGCGACAGGACGTCGCCAAGGTGCAAAAGATCCTCAAGGCGAAACGTGCCAAGCCGCGCATCGAACCGGTCGTGTCGACGGTCGAAACCAGTGCCCGAGCCGAAAAAGAACGACAGGTGCCGCTGTTCGATCCACCGGCCGCAGGCGAGCTGCCGCCTTTGTCGCTACTGGATGATCCACCGGAGCAAAAGCAGGGTTACTCCGAGGACTCGCTGGAGGCAATGTCGCGACTCGTAGAGCTCAAGCTGAAGGACTTCAATATCGACGTCGAGGTTCGCTCCGTGTCACCTGGTCCGATCATCACGCGCTTCGAGCTGGATCCTGCGCCGGGCGTCAAGGTAAGCCAGATAGCGAATCTCTCCAAGGACCTGGCGCGCTCCTTATCGGTTGTCAGCGTGCGCATTGTGGAAGTGATTCCTGGCAAGTCATTCGTCGGACTGGAAATTCCGAACGAGGTGCGCCAACTGGTGACGCTGGGCGAGATTTTGAAGTCGAAAGTCTACGATGAAATGTCGTCTCCGTTGACGCTTGCACTGGGCAAGGATATCGGCGGCAAATCATTCGTCGCGGATCTCGCGCGCATGCCGCACCTGCTGATCGCAGGCACGACGGGCTCGGGCAAGTCGGTCGGCATCAACGCAATGGTCCTGAGCATCCTCTACAAGGCGCAGCCGGAGCAGGTGCGTCTCATCATGATCGACCCGAAGATGCTCGAGCTATCGGTTTACGAGGGCATTCCGCATCTCCTGGCGCCCGTCGTTACGGACATGAAAGAGGCGTCGAATTCGCTGCGCTGGTGCGTCGCGGAGATGGATCGTCGTTACCGCCTGATGTCGGCGTTGGGTGTGCGCAATATCGGGGGTTATAACCGCAAGGTGAGAGAGGCAATAGAGGCTGGTGAT
>CAYTTZ010000227.1:0-4582 GCA_964440945.1 uncultured Woeseiaceae bacterium | reverse complement strand
GCGGCCGGGTGAAATTGTCAGTCGCGAAGAACTGACACGATTCGCGCTGGGACGTGAGTTGAGCCCCTACGATCGCGCGCTGGACACACATGTTAGTCATTTGCGCAACAAGCTGGGAAAGGCAGGCAGCCCACCGATCGCCATCCGCAGTGTACGCGGCGCCGGTTATCGCCTGGTGATCGACTGACATGCGCTCACTGTTCTGGAAACTGTTCGGCGCGTTCTGGCTGACAACATTTGTCATCCTCGCGGTCAGCATCTTTGTCAGCTTCAAGATTGCAGATGAACAATCTCCCTACTCGTTCGCCGATCCACGTGAGATCGACCAGCTGCTGCAAGCCGTTCTGCAGCTCGAGGGCGTCGAGGGGCTAGAAAAGCACATTTCCGAACCTGATAATTTTCCGCCCGGGCAGACGGTCTATCTTATCGACAGCAACGGCAAAGACCTGCTTGATCGAAAGCTTCCTGAGCGCGTGCACAGCCGGGCGCGAAGGATCTGGTCCTCGATCTCGGAACATAGACGCGATCGACGGGGATCGGATCGATATCCGCGGCGGCTGCGTCAATCGTTGCTTGTCACAGCCGATGGCCGAATGCTGCTGGCCATGCCCGGACCCGCTCCGCGGGCGCGATTCGGATTTCTCCCGGCCGGCGGCAGTCGCTGGGCCGTACTCGGCCTGGCGGCTGCGATCAGCTTGCTGAGCTTCTGGTTGCTGAGCCGATCCCTCGCGCGTCCAGTCGCCCGCATTTCTGAGGCGGCTGCACAGTTAGCGGCTGGCGACATGACATCGCGTGTTGGTGCGAGCGCCTATACGCGGGATGAAATCGGCCAGCTCGCCGCACAATTTGACCGGATGGCTGAGGAACTCGACCTGCAGTCGCGAACGCGCCTGGAGATGTTCCGCAACATCGCGCACGAGCTGAGAGCGCCGTTGACACGCCTGCAAATTGCCACCGAGCTTTTGGATCGAAAACCCGAGAGCTCACGTCAGCAACTCAAACGTATTCGATATGAGATCGAACGCGTTGAGGACCTGGCGTCCCAGGTACTTGCGTTAGCTCGTGCTGAACAGGTGCATGATTCCCACGAGTCGACCTCGCTAGTTCAGGTCGTCAATCAAATCATCGAGGATGCGAAATATGAATCTGATGCGCGCAATGTGCAGATACGCTATGCCGAACCTGGCGGCGATATTGTGGTGTGGGGAAATCCCGACGCTATTGCCAGCGCCATCGAGAACGTCGTTCGTAACGCGATTCAGCACACCCCGTCCAGAGGTGAATTAACGGTAACTACGAGCGAAGGCGCGCCAGGTACCGTTACGGTTACGGACGGCGGGTCCGGCGTTCTCGTCAAGGATTTAGACAAGATCTTTGAACCTTTCTATCGCATAGACACGAACCGGCCCGGCGCCGGCATTGGATTGGCAATAACGAAGCGGGTACTACAACAATTGGGTGGGACATTGACGGCCACTAATGAACCCACCGGTGGCCTGACGATTACGATGCGCTTTCCACCAGTTGACCGCATGCCTTAGGGTCCGGGCATCATCATGTGACTAAGGAATTACTCCGAAGCCACATGAAACCGATGCAGCATACGGTGAATCATCGGTGCGAAGACAACGCCGGCGATAGAGGCCTATCTCGGCAACCTTATCGGTCAAATCGACGTTGAGCTGGAGAACGCCGGCTAGTGCGAATGGACTATCGTGACTGTGGGCCTATGGCCCAAATCGACTGCTCAGGGTTCTCTGCCAGCTGGTGGTCGGCTATCGCTCATTAGTAAGTCCAGTTTCTTTTGAGCGCGCCTTAGATCAAGAAGGTCACGCCGCTCAAGCATTTCACAGTCATCCCGAACCATCTGGGCGATGTCGACAGGATAGTGGCGGCAGTCTTCAGGACGGTCTTCATAAATATCACAGATGAATTTACTGTCGTCCGGCGACTTCTTTAGCCAGGGACAACGAGCGAAATACTCGCCGGTCGCGGGATCAACCCAGACCTTCCCACCCTGGACGTAGCGAGCAATATCCGGTCGGTAGGTCTCCCACCAGTCGATCTCTTCTGCTGAAGCAGACAATCCACCATTGCCCGCCGTCTCACAACACTTGCCGCATGAGTTGCAGTTTTTCATTCGACTAGAGTACCGGACATCGTCGGAAAACTCTGCGGTCCTCAAGAGACGGGCTCCTGGATTTAAGGACACGCGGAGCTGATCGACGGATTTTCTGGCTGTTTCCAATAGTTGCCTGTGACCGTCAGTAGCCCTTGAGCTGGAAAGCTGGCGACTGGCTGCTGCCGACCCAAAGCGGACACGATTTTCTTTGCGGAACGATAGCGGCGCTCGATTTGTTATTCTGGTGGCAGCTATTCGAAACAGGAGGCGACCGTGTCCAACTACATTGATCCTGAGCGCGACCAGTTCGAGGCTTTCAAGGAACTTCCCCGCGACAAGCCGATCATGATGCTCAACCTCCTGCGTTTCCGTGACAAAGCGGCTTATGAAGAAGACCGCGAGGCGACTGGCGCGGAGGCATATGCCGCGTATAGCAGAGAAAGCGGCCCCGTCTTTCGCCGCGTAGGTGGTGAGATCGTTTGGCGGGGCAAGCCGGAACTCATATTGATCGGTCCAGCCGACAAGCAGTGGGACGTGATTTTTATCGCCCGTTACCCCACCGCCGGTGCTTTTCTCGAAATGGTCACCGATCCCGACTATCGAATTGCCGTTAAGCATCGCCAGGCCGCGGTACTGGACAGTCGCCTAATTCGCACGGCTGAAGTGGATAGCGGTGAGGGTTTTGCGGACTAAGGATTCCAAACGGGTTTCAGACCGCCTGCTTCTGGCCGAGACCAGACTGCCAGGTGATAAGCTGACGCACGACGGCTGGCGACCAAAGCAGACGGTACGATTGTGATAAGACTTGTTCGATGAGAATGACTGGTTTGCGCCGGATAGCGTTGATCTTCTGACGCCAGAAAACCTGTGCGGAAAGACGCATTTGATAGGTCTGGCTGCCGGAGAACAAACCAGCCATCAGTCCTATTTCAACTACATTGAAGAATTTGAAGATATCCTGTCGAAATGCCTGGATCTGCTCGTTCACTATTCCGAAATCGATACGGTTTCATAGTCACGGCCAGCCGAAGACCGGGAGAGAGAGAGAGAGAGAGAGTAACCCAATGGACTTACGTACAAGAGCACTCATGGCTATCAGCGCTACCTTCATGGCGGTGCTGGGCCTCAGCGCGACATTCTTGCCACAGGAAGCGCTCACCTACGCCGGCTATCCGGCAAAGGGGCTGGCAGTCGTATTCGTGCAGGTAACCGGCGCCTTGTTCCTGGGCTTTGCATTTCTGAACTGGATGGCGCGCGGTACGCTCATTGGCGGAATCTACAGCCGCCCGGTGGCCATAGGCAATTTCATGCACTTTGCGATGGTAACCATCGTGCTTTTGAAAGCGTCATCGGCCCAGGCAACGTCGTCATTCATCGTCGCCGCCGTAATCTACGCTGTGCTTGCCGCATGGTTCGGGGCGGTGCTGTTCACACCTCCGCTAAAGCGTGGCGAGAACCGCCCCTAGAAGTCCACGCTATCCCATCGTCCGCAAGGGGCCGTTGGGTCCGGGAGGTGCAGACCTTCAGAACGTCGGTGGAAGACCAAAGGCTCTATTTTTTAATTAGTTACCGGGGCGTCCGTTGCCTCTATTGCATCACCGCGCATAACGATGCACAACTCATCCACACGAACTTGACGCAGCTGAAACGTAGCGTGACGTAGACCACTTACATTCCAGAAAATAAACTCACGTTTTGCCAGGTCTACCAACAGAAGACGCCGTCCTCGGGCCGCAACTCGACAGGAACATCTTCCTTGTGCTGCCGCCCGTGACGGGTCAAATCCGATGAGCGTATTTTTATGCGCCTGCGAAACTGCTTAAGAATCTCGGTATGTTCCTCGACGCCAGCAAGGTTTATTCGTTCCGCCGGATCGCTGCTTAAGTTGAAAAGCTGCTCAAATATTGGCTCTTGATCCGAAAAGTCCAGATGCTCTTCTGTGTAGGGACAACCGGCCGGCTCCAAATATCGTACGTACTTCCATTCGTGCGTTCGAAGTGCCTCAATGAACGGATTCCCCTCCGCAACCGTAAGGCTCTCAAGGAAGATTTCGTCCCGCTCCGCTTCGCCGGAATTCAGATCTCGTCCCTCCATCGCTTCAGGGACTGTGATACCCGCGTAAGACAGTATGGTCGCCGGCACATCGATACTCAGTACCAACTCGGTGGCTTCGTTTTTTCGCTCGGAGTGCGAATCACGTGGATCGTAGACAATAAGCGGAATTTTCGCGACCAGATCGTACAGCAGCGCCTTTCCACCCGTACCGTACTCGCCGTTCAATAAGCCATGGTCACTCGAATATATAATGATCGTGTTATCGGCAATATCCAAACGATCAAGTTGCTCAACCAGATCGCCGACGACTCGATCGATTCCTGTTACCGTTTGATGATATCGGACCAGGTGTTCCGGCTCGGTGTTAGCGTCGTAGTTATAGTCATACCATTTCTTACGCGCTTG
>CAYTTZ010000226.1:0-4589 GCA_964440945.1 uncultured Woeseiaceae bacterium | reverse complement strand
GGCACTTTATCCATTTTTTTTTTATGTTTTGCTTTTGTCATAGTCTAAAAGTGTGTATCAATGGTTGATGAAACCGTAAGAAGTCCCAAGCCCGTCATGAAAAACAATGCACTGAACGGCAGGAAAATCTTAAGTGGTGAATACAACGTGGCGACCTTGAAAATAATCACCATGAAACGCACACCATCACGAATCGGTCGAATATGGCTTTTGCCGACGCGTTCTGCAGCCTTTATCGGTAAATAAAAAACCGGATAGCCCGACCGAAAAAACGCCATCGTAATTGTGGTCGGATACGAGAAGCCGTTCGGTAGCAGGTACAGGAACTCCTTGAAATGCTCCGCACGCGCCACCCGGAAACCGGAAGTCAGGTCCGGAATCGGACGGCCGGTAAGCCAGGACGCAACAGCGTTGTAAATGCCATTTGCGAACAGTCGCCCCAGGCTCGCGTGCGAACCCGAATCACGCGCCCCCACCACCATGTGATATCCCTCGTCGAGCTTGTCGAGCAGCGGACCCAGCTCCTTGGGGTCGTGCTGCCCGTCGCCGTCCATGAAGGCAATGATGTCACCGCTTGCCACTCTCGCACCGGCTTTCACAGCCGCCCCGTTGCCAAGACTCTCCGGATGCCGGATTACCGTCGCACCTGCCTCGGCGGCGACCTCAGCCGTGGAATCGGTGGAACCATCGTCGACAACGATTATCTCGGCGTCAGGCCAGGACTCAAGTGCGGCGGCCACGACGGCGCCGATTGCACCCGATTCGTTTTTTGCGGGTATCACTATTGATAGGGACATAAAGGCTACTTCCTGATTGCTGGCCGGCTCGCGTACAGCGGGCGCGGGTTCACGAAGCGAACATTATCATGATGCCGGCCGCTACAGCCGAGCCGATGACGCCAGCCACGTTGGGACCCATAGCATGCATCAGCAGGATGTTGTGGGGATTGGCTTCGAGCCCGACCTTGTTGGCTACACGGGCGGCCATGGGCACGGCGGACACGCCGGCCGCGCCAATCAGCGGATTGATCGGTTGTGAGGATAGCTTGTTCATCAGCTTGGCCATGAGCACACCGCTTGCTGTGCCGATCGCAAATGCCACCATCCCCAGCACCAGGATGCCCAGCGTGCTCGGCACCAGGAACTGCTCTGCGCTCAACTTCGAGCCTACGGCGAGACCCAGGAAGATCGTGACGATGTTGATGAGCGCATTCTGCGTGGTATCAGAAAGTCGATCGACAACGCCGCACTCGCGCATCAGGTTGCCAAAACACAGCATGCCCAGCAATGGCGCTGCCGATGGCAACAACAGTGCGACCAGCAACAGCAGCAGCAGTGGAAAGACAATGCGCTCCGCTTTCGATACCTCGCGCAGCTGCACCATTTCAATTTGACGCTCTGACTCGGTGGTCAGCAGCTTCATGATGGGCGGCTGAATCAGCGGCACGAGCGCCATGTAGGAATAGGCGGCAACCGCAATTGCACCGAGAAGATGCGGCGCGAGCTGGCCAGCGACGTAGATGGCTGTCGGACCATCGGCGCCGCCAATAATCCCGATCGCAGCCGCTTCACGAAGCGAGAAGTCCATTATGCCCAGCTGCGTCAATCCCAGCGCGCCGAGCAACGTCGCAAATATTCCGAACTGCGCTGCAGCGCCAAGAAACAACGTTCTTGGATTGGCGAGTAGCGGCCCGAAATCGGTCAGCGCACCGACACCCATGAAGATTATCAAGGGAAACGCGCCGGTCTCTATGCCGACCACGTAGGACAGATGCAGCAGCCCATCGCCAGTGGCTATCTCAACGCCGGGAATATTGCTTAGCAGTCCGCCAAAGCCAATGGTAACGAGCAACAGCGGTTCGAACTTCTTGACAATCCCAAGGTAGAGCAGCGCCAGGCAGACACCAAGCATAATGGCCTGCCCCGGTTCGATCTGGTAGATCCCGGAGCCTCTCCAGATTTGTTCAACAAGTTCCACCGATCAGTCTGCCGTCAACCGATCGTGACGAGTGCGTCGCCAACTTTGACGGCATCGCCCTCGCTGACCAGCACCTCGGTTACCGTGCCCGACGTTGGGGCCGCGACGGCGGTCTCCATCTTCATCGCCTCGACGATCAGCAACGGATCGCCCTGTGACACAGCATCTCCGGGCTTGACGTTGACCTTGAAGATATTGCCGGCCAGAACGGCTTTGACGGACTGCCCGCCACTCGCAGGGGCGGCGGTCGCTGCTGCCAGTGCCGGCGCTGCAGCCACGCTGGCCAACTGGCCGCTTTCAGCCACTTCCACGGTGAACGTCTTGCCATTTACGCGCACCGAGTAGACGCCTGAATCCTTTGCAGCAACTGTCGGCGCCGCGGCGGGCACTTCGTCTTCCCCATCAGGAACGGGCTCGAACGCATCGGGATTGTCGCGATTCTCCAGAAATCGCGTACCGATCTGTGGGAACAGCGCATAGGTCAGCACGTCGTCAACAACATCGTCGGCCAGCCGGATGCCTTTTTCTTTCACGATCCGCATTAGCTCCGCTGTCTGGTGCTCAAGCTCCGGCTCGAGCAAGTCCGCTGGTCGGCAGGTAACCGGCTCTGCGCCCTCCAGTACCTGCAACTGCAGATCCGCGTTCACGGCTGCCGGCGTTTCTCCGTACTCACCCTTCAGGACACCGGCGGTTTCCTTCGTCATATTGCCGTACCTGGAACCTGACATCACGTTGATCACCGCCTGCGTGCCGACGATCTGCGAGGTTGGTGTAACCAGCGGCAGCATTCCCAGGTCCTTGCGTACCCGCGGAATCTCCTCGAGTACGTCATCGAGTTTGTCACTCGCGCTTTGTTCTCTGAGCTGATTCTCCAGGTTCGTCAGCATACCGCCGGGAACCTGCGCGACGAGGATGCGTGAGTCGACACCCTTGAGTGAGCCCTCGAACTTCGCGTATTTTTTCCGCACCTCGCGGAAGTACGCAGCGATTTCCTCGATTAGAATCAGGTCCAGGCCGGTATCCCTGCCAGTACCTTCCAGGATCGCAACGAGGGACTCGGTAGGCGAATGCCCGTAGGTCATACTCATTGATGACACGGCCGTGTCGATATTGTCTATACCGGCTTCGGCGGCCTTCACACAGGTCGCGGTCGAAAGTCCGGTCGTCGCATGGCACTGCATGTGAATGGGGATATCCACCGCTTCCTTGAGACGACTCACAAGATCGTAGGCAACGTAGGGGCGCAGCAACCCAGCCATGTCCTTGATGCAAATAGAATGCGCACCCATGTCCTCGATGCGGCGGCCCATATCGACCCAGAGATCAACCGTATGCACCTCGCTCACGGTGTAGGACATCGTGCCCTGCGCGTGCTTGCCGACCGCGAGCGTCGCTTTGATCGCCGTCTCCAGATTACGAAGATCGTTCAACGCGTCGAATATACGAAATACATCGACGCCGTTGACGGCACAACGCTCAACAAACTTCTCGACCAGGTCATCGGCATAGTGCCGGTAGCCAAGAATGTTCTGCCCGCGAAACAGCATCTGCTGCGGCGTATTTGGCATAGCCGCCTTCAGCCGACGGATACGCTCCCAGGGATCCTCTCCCAGGTAGCGAATACAGGCATCGAAAGTTGCGCCGCCCCAGGACTCGATCGACCAGAAGCCAACTTTGTCGAGCTTGTCGGCAATGGGCAGCATGTCATCGATACGCATACGCGTTGCCAGCAGGCTTTGGTGCGCATCGCGCAGCACCAGTTCGGTTATTCCGAGAGGTTTGTTATTGCTCATTAGCTACCGTTCGCAGGGTCTTAGGTGTGTGATTTTCGGTGTTGTGAGATTGCCGCTGTGATCACGGCAATTTCCTCGTCGCTGGGCACAGCTTCAACGGGCACCGGCAACAGACGCTTGACGATCATCGCCATCAGCGACATGCCGGTGACCAGGAGCGTCAGGAATACAAAAACAGTACCCATGCCGACCAGCATGAGCGTCAGTCCCTGATCAAGTAGCGTTGGCTGCATGGTGGTCCCGGAAGCAAGGTGCAAGCCGGCGATTATACTGATTCCAAGGCAGCAACATAGCCCGGCAGAGGATCACCGGCTGAAAATCAGATGCAGCTGAAACTAAAGCGCCGGATTGAACTTCGATATGCAGGTCCTGCGTCTATCGTAAACGCTCAGATCCCCAACAAGGTGATCGCGCCACCGCATAGCGCAACGGAGGCGCCCGCGATGGCATGTTCCCAACGGCCGAGCCTGGGTAGCTTAAGATTGCGAAGCCCCACGGTCGTCACAGTAACAGCCGCCAACATTGTCAACAGCGTGACCGTTCCGAAAACCGCTGCAACGGCGATAACCAGCGCCGGGTTGTGCTGCGCAGCCGGGTACATGAACAGCGGAATCAATGCCTCGCACGGCCCCAAAACGAAAATAATGAATATGACCCATGGGGTTATCGATTTTCGCGAGGGCACGTCGTGGACGTGCGCATGATCCTGATGGTGATCGTGCTCATGGGCATGCACAACGTCTTCATGCACGTGAGCGTGAGAATGCCTTTGCTGATGCCGCCGCCGGTTTAATGGATAAAATGATAAAATATTCAGTT
>CAYTTZ010000225.1:1402-4615 GCA_964440945.1 uncultured Woeseiaceae bacterium | reverse complement strand
CTCGGCAAGCGCGTCGACTACTCCGGACGTTCCGTTATCGTGGTTGGTCCTACGCTGAAGCTGCACCAGTGTGGCTTGCCGAAGAAGATGGCGCTTGAGTTGTTCAAGCCGTTTATTTTCTCGAAGCTGCAGTTGCGTGGCGAAGCAACAACGATCAAGGCTGCGAAGCGCCTTGTAGAGCGCGAAGGCACAGAAGTCTGGGATATTCTCGAAGAAGTTATTCGTGAGCATCCTGTCATGCTGAACCGTGCGCCAACGCTGCACAGGCTTGGTATCCAGGCATTCGAGCCGGTATTGATTGAGGGCAAGGCTATTCAGCTGCACCCGTTGGTCTGTACCGCGTTCAACGCTGACTTTGACGGCGACCAGATGGCAGTACACGTGCCCCTGTCGATCGAGGCGCAGCTGGAGGCGCGTGCCTTGATGATGTCATCCAACAACATCCTCTCGCCCGCCAACGGCGAGCCTATTATCGTGCCGTCACAGGACGTTGTTCTTGGCCTCTACTGGATGACTCGCAGTCGCATCAATGCTGAAGGCGAAGGCATGATTTTTGCCAGCGTTGACGAGGCTCGACGTGCCTACGAAATGGGTGCCGCTGCGCTGCAGGCCATCGTGAAGGTTCGGGTCACATTGGCTGAGCGCGATGAAAACGACGAGGTTCGTGAGGTCACGAAAGTGATCGAGACGACCGTTGGTCGTGCACTGCTCTCTGAAATCATGCCTGCCGGACTGGAGTTTGCGCGCATCAACCAGTCGATGACGAAGAAGGCGATTTCCAGCGTTATTAACGCTTGCTACCGCCAGCTCGGCCTGAAGAAAACGGTCATATTCGCGGATCGCCTGATGTACACGGGCTTTCGCTTCGCGACGCGGGCCGGTATTTCGATCGGCGTCAACGACATGGTCGTGCCGGAGAATAAAGAGGAAATCCTGGCGGTCGCGGAAACCGAGGTGAAGGAGATTCAGGACCAGTACGGCTCCGGACTTGTCACCGACGGCGAGCGATACAACAAGGTCGTCGATATCTGGTCGCGCACCAATGATCAGGTTGCGAAGGCGATGATGGACAAGCTCGGTACCGAGTCCACCAAGGACGCGAAGGGCAAGACCGTCGACCAGGAATCCTTCAATTCGATCTACATGATGGCCGACTCAGGCGCTCGTGGTTCTGCCGCGCAGATTCGCCAGCTTGCCGGAATGCGAGGCCTGATGGCCAAGCCGGACGGCTCAATCATCGAAACGCCGATCACGGCGAACTTCCGTGAGGGGCTGGACGTACTGCAGTACTTCATCTCGACTCACGGCGCTCGCAAAGGCCTTGCCGACACCGCTTTGAAGACAGCCAACTCCGGTTACCTGACACGTCGTCTGGTTGACGTCGCCCAGGACCTGGTGGTTACCGAGGTGGACTGTCACACCCGCAAGGGTGTGGCGATGGCGCCGCTGGTTGAGGGTGGCGATATCGTCGAGCCCCTGACCGAGCGCGTTCTTGGTCGCGTACTCGCTGAGCCCGTGATGATAACGGGCACCGACAAGGTTGCCTTTGACGCCGGTACGATGCTCGATGAGGCCGCGGTTCAGCGTCTCGAAGAGTTGCAGATTGATCATGTGCTGGTGCGTTCGCCCATTACTTGTGAGATTCGCTACGGCGTTTGTTCACAGTGTTACGGACGCGACCTCGCCCGCGGTGACCGCATCAATATTGGTGAAGCGGTTGGTGTTATCGCGGCTCAGTCAATCGGCGAGCCGGGCACACAGCTGACGATGCGTACCTTCCATATTGGTGGTGCTGCATCACGTTCAGCCGCGATCAGCAACATCGAAATTGGCTCCCGGGGTGTTGCCAAGCTCGTCAACATCAAGACAGTTGCACACCACAAAGGCTACCTGGTTGCCGTATCGCGTTCGGGTGAAATCTCTATCGTTAATGAGATGGGCCGCGAGCGTGAGCGCTACAAGGTTCCTTACGGTGCAACGATTACTATCCAGGACGGCGCTGACGTCAAGCAGGGCCAGGTCGTTGCAAACTGGGACCCGCATACTCACCCGGTTGTCACCGAGGTTGAAGGCAAGATCAAGTTCGAGGACTTCATCGACGGTATTACGGTCGCTGAGCAGGTCGACGAATTCACCGGCCTGACCAGTATTGTCGTGCTCGATCCGAAGAGCCGTACCGGTTCCGGCAAGGATCTTCGACCGGTCGCAAAACTGGTTGACGATGAAGGTAAGGACATTTTCTTCGCCAATACCGAGATCCCCGCGGTCTACGCATTGCCGGTGGGCGCCATTATTTCCATGGCGGACGGTGCCAGTGTTTCAGTGGGTGATATCATCGCGCGCATCCCACAGGCGTCTTCCAAGACCCGCGATATCACCGGTGGTCTGCCGCGTGTGGCCGACCTGTTCGAAGCGCGTAAGCCAAAGGATCCTGCGATCATGGCCGAGCACACGGGTACGGTCAGCTTCGGCAAGGAAACCAAGGGCAAGCGTCGCCTGGTCCTTACTGAAGAGAACGGCGAGAGTCACGAGGAGTTGATTCCGAAGTGGCGTCATCTCAACGTGTTCGAGGGCGAGCAGGTTGTTCGCGGCGAGACTATCGCTGACGGCGAGCCGAATCCCCACGATATCCTCAGGCTGCAGGGCGTTAAAAACCTGGCCGATTACCTGGTTCGTGAGATCCAGGAGGTTTACCGCCTCCAGGGTGTGAAGATCAACGATAAGCACATCGAGGTGATTATTCGCCAGATGTTGCGCAAAGTTATCGTTGCGACTCCGGGTGAGAGTAATTACCTGCGTGGTGAGCAGATCGACAAGGCGCGATTCTTCGAGGAAGAAGAACAGCTCGAGGTGCAGAAAAAAGAGACGTTGACAGTGGATCCGGTGTTGCTTGGCATCACCAAGGCGTCGCTGGCCACGGAATCCTTTATCTCAGCTGCGTCGTTCCAGGAGACAACGCGAGTGCTGACCGAAGCTTCCGTGCGGGGCCTTCGGGACGAGCTGCGCGGTCTCAAGGAGAACGTCATCGTTGGGCGGCTCATTCCTGCGGGAACCGGTTTTGCCCACCATGCTGAGCGACGACGCACGCGGGAGCAGGATCTGGCCGACCAGCTTCGAGACCTGGAGGACGCGCAGGCGGCTGAAAGGGCCCTCGAGGGCGTGGCCGACGAGGACGCGGATGCAGCAGAAGAGCTGGTCGATGAGGCGCCTGTC
>CAYTTZ010000225.1:0-1302 GCA_964440945.1 uncultured Woeseiaceae bacterium | reverse complement strand
GAGGCGCCTGTCGCAGCGGAGTCCGAGGTGCCTGTCGCAGCGGAGTCTGATGCGCCTGTTGAGGGCGATGAGGAGACTACGGCGGCGTAGCCTGCCAGCTTGATATATAAATCAAAGGCTTAGCGGCCCTGATGGGCGTTGACTGATGCTTGCTTGACACTGAGTTGACTGCGTCACTAAAATGCCCGCCCTTATCCTTGGGGCCCGCCGACAGGCGGGTCCTGATTTTCAAGGGCTCGCCATTAGGCGGGCCCTGATTTTTCGCGGCTTCTGGACTGATGCAGTCTGGGGGCTTGGTGTGCCCGTTTTAACGTGGCGCAAAGCAACAAGACGACTATCTTTTAACCCGATAAAAAAGAGTGGAAGGCCCATGGCCACAGTGAATCAGTTAGTACGTAATCCACGAGCCACCAAGCGTGCAAAAAGCACGGTACCGGCGCTCGAAGCCAGCCCGCAGAAGCGCGGTGTCTGCACACGTGTCTATACAACGACCCCGAAAAAGCCGAACTCGGCGATGCGCAAGGTCGCTCGTGTGCGATTGACAAACGGCTTTGAGGTAACGAGCTACATTGGCGGCGAAGGCCATAACCTGCAAGAGCATAGTGTCGTTCTTATTCGCGGCGGCCGTGTGAAGGACCTGCCGGGTGTTCGCTACCATACGGTTCGCGGCACGCTCGACTGCTCAGGCGTTTCCGATCGCCGCAAGGGCCGCTCGAAATACGGCGCCAAGCGCCCTAAAAAGTAACCTAATCAGCCCCGCCCAGGCGGCGGACTATAAAGAGACGAACTCATGTCGAGAAGAACACAAGCCCCGAAACGAACGATTCTGCCTGACCCGAAGTACGGTAGCGATCTGCTGGCGAAGTTCATGAATATGATCATGAACGACGGTAAGAAGTCCGTTGCGGAGCGTATTATCTACGGTGCACTGGATCGCATTTCCGAACGCGAAACACAGACCGGTGATAAAGCACTGGAGCTGCTTGAGACAGCGCTTGAGAACGTCAAGCCTATGGTCGAAGTAAAGTCGCGTCGCGTTGGTGGCGCTACCTACCAGGTCCCTGTAGAAGTTCGTCCGGCACGCCGCCAGACGCTGGCCATGCGTTGGGTTATCGATGCCGCCAGGAAGCGCAGTGAGAAGTCGATGGCGCATCGGCTTGCGCATGAGCTGCTTGATGCTGCAGAGAACCGTGGAACCGCCGTCAAGAAGAAAGAAGACACGCATCGTATGGCAGAAGCCAACAAGGCGTTCTCGCACTACCGCTGGTAGTAAGGCTTTGTCGTGGCCCGTACAACCCCCAT
>CAYTTZ010000224.1:0-4625 GCA_964440945.1 uncultured Woeseiaceae bacterium | reverse complement strand
CCAGTGTATCGGCTGCGTTCGTCGGGCTTGTTTCAGGCGCTGCTGTATCTTTCGTGCCGCCGCAGGCGGATACCAGCAGGACCGCAGCCAGTGCGGCTGTGGCGAGTAGTTTCATAGCGGGAATTCCTGATATGTATCAGGCGATCATAAACCCTAGATCCCGCTCCGCAAAATTGACCAGGTTTGGCGCCACGATATTAAGGTCGCCATCCGGGATGCCGAACCAGCTCGCCAGCGTTGCCGCGTATTGATCCGCCGACGTCGACGGGATCATGCGGCCTCCGGAAACGTCTTCCGGACCGTTGATGGCCAGCAGTGGATAGTTGCCATAGAGTTCCTGCCCGCTTACAGCGCCGCCGACAACCAGCTGGTTGCCACCCCACGCATGGTCGGTGCCGTCGCCATTCGACGTCAGCGTGCGGCCGAAGTCGGACTGCGTAAAGGTCGTCACATCGTTTTCAACGCCAAGCTCTGCAGTCGCTGCGTGGAACGCGGCAATCGCATCGCTAATGCCCCCCAGAAGGCCGGGCTGGTCGTTAAGCTGGTTATCGTGCGTATCGAAGCCGCCCGTCGCAACAAAGAAAATCTGTCGCTTCATTTGCAGCCGGTCGCGCACGGCGATCAGGCGAGCGACGGTTTGCAGCTGCACGCCTAACTGTGACTGCGGGAACACGGCATTTATTGGTGGCGCCGAGTCGATGGCCGCCGTGACAACATCGGCAGCGTTGATAGCTCGTTGCTGTACCTCGGCAAAGCCTCGCTCATACACCGTTCCATACTGCGCACTGATGACGCGTTGGAAGGCCTCGCGCTGCTCGAACAGAATACTCTGTGGGTCGGTCGAAAAACCCTCGAACTGAATCGGTCCGCCGGGCCCCATTACGTAGGCGACGGTTTCATCGGCTGACTGCAGCAGGTTTGCGCCGAACAAGGAGGCATTTGTCGCCATCTGCTGTTCGGTAACACCGGTGCGAATAAGGTCGGCCATGCGCCCTGCCCAGCCGGTACTGCTTTGGGCATTACCGCGCAAAGAGGTCCACTGGTCCTGCTGATCGTTGTGAGAAAACAGCTGCGGCGGCAGAACGACCGAACCGTTGAAGTACGCATCTTTTGTTGTCGGCTGCACCAGCGGTCCCACGTTAGTAACGAACGCCGCGTCGCCCGCATCGAACAGCCCTTTGATGCCGCCCATTGACGGATGCAGACCAAAATCGGCGGTGGGTTGGGATGCCCGCATGATCGGCAGCAGATCGGCCTGGTCGATCGCCAGGTTCTGTCGCGATGTCGCGTAGGCCTGGTACTCCGCGGTGGTGTTCGGCACGAGCATGTTGAACGAGTCATTGCCGCCAAACATGAACACGCAAACGAGTGCGCGATAGTCGTCGAACGGTCCGGCGCCGCCGACGACCTGCGAGTATGCAAGGCCGGGCGTCGCAGCGAACATGGCAGCAGCGCCGCTGGTCTTGAGGAAATCACGTCGATTCAGGGTCTTCATAGGGGTTCTCCGTGGCACCTAGCGCTGGTACGCGTATTCCGGTGATGTCACGACAAAGTAGATGGTCTCTGCGGCCCGCAAAGCGGTCTCAGTTTCCGGGATTCGCGTCAACATGCCAGCGATCTCCTGTCGCAGGGTGGCTGAGATCTGCCCTGCAAGCAGCTTGCCGGCAACCATGTCGATCAGCGCCTCTGCGTCGGCAGCGATCGCCATTTCTTCCTCAAAGTTGATGAACACGTCGTCATCTTCGAGCGCGTTGTTCGTCTGATTGAGAGCGAAAGTCTGGTAGAACATGTAGTTCGTGAACAGCGTGTTCTGATACTCGGTCGCGATCTGTAGCTCCGGCGCGACAAGACTGCTATTGCGAATCTCACCTGGCGGTGCATAGAACGGGCTGAAGAAGTTGAACACCGAGGGAGATTGCAACGGTCCCTGGGCAAACAGAATGTAGGCTGCGATCAGCGGAAAACGGCCGCTGTTGGATGTCGCGTTGTACGCCTTCCACAATTGCGTGAGGCGTAGCAGCGGCTCTTTGAGCTTACCGTCGATCTCCATGGCCATGGCCGGGCGGGCCTCTGAATCCAGCAGAATGGCCCTGACAACCGCCGCGAGGTCACCACGCTCACCCGAACCGTTATTGTTGAACACCTCAGCCACGCGTCGTACGTAGCCCGGTGACGGGTTGCTGGTGACCAGCCGCTGTATCAGCCGGATAGCGATGAACGGCCCGACGTTCGGGTGGTTGAAGATATTGTCGAGAGCGGTGCTCAGGTCCTGCTCGCCGCTTTGCCCCGCTGGCAGGACGTCACCATTGAGCAGCAGTTTGGCTTCGGTGTCGTGAAAGCCGGGATACAGCTGCATGGGTATTAACTGGTTGAAGCGCGTGGGTCGCGCCTGCCGGAAGCTCGGCGCGCCGGCAAACGTCCAGCCCGTGTAAACGTGTGCAAAGCCTTCGATAATTTCCTGGTCATACGTCGGGATCGGCTGGCCCTGCAGGTCCAGCTTCTCGGTGCCATCGGTATTGAGTTCGACCAGGCCGATCGAGAACAGCTGCATGACCTCGCGCGCATAGTTTTCGTCGGGGCGGATATTGAGAACCGGATCGGGTTTTTCATTGCCCAGCATGCTCAGGTAGACGCCCATTGCCGGGTGCAGCGTGACCTCCTCGAGCAGCTCGCGATAGTTGCCGAACGCATTCCTCGCGAGCACGTCGTAGTAATCCGCGACCGCGTACGGCAGGTTACCAAGCGCGCCAAGCTGCGATACGACCAGCACCTCCGACAGCGCAAAGGCGACGCGCTGACGTAGCTGGTCTTCACCATACAACGCATTGCGGAACCAGATATCCACGCGGTCTGTATGCAGCTCGAAGTCAAACTGTGGGCTCGGTAATGCCTGCAGATGCGGCAGCTGCAAAGACACCGGCCTTTGCATTTGCTCGTCGATCCACGCCTCCTGGCGCATCGAGATGACACGGTCGGCCTCATCTTCGGTAGCACCGAACGAGCCCTGGTTCAGAAACTGGTGGGCCTCCGCTTTGGTAATGGGCGGCGGTGGGGGTGGTGGCGGTGGCGGCGGTGTGCCGCCCCCACTTCCACCTCCGCAACCGGCGAGGCCCAGTAACAGCGACACCATGATGGCGATCAGTCGGTTCGTCTTCATAATCGTATACTCACCCCGATTCTGCGCGGGTTACAGGAACCACGTTCCGTTACGCTCGTTTATTGCTGCACCGACTCGAGGTAGCTGACCTGCTCCTCCGTGAGCAGGTTCTTCAATCGAACCAGCATGGCCATCTGCTTTTTTTTGACCTGGTTTTCGGCCAGCAGTGCCTTGCTGGCGAGCTCCAGGACGCGATTCTCGTCAATTGGCGCCTCGTCCAGTTCCTGCATCAGCTCCTGGTAAGCCTCCTGCATATCCCACTCGTGCTCTGCCACGCCGGACTGAACCTCTACAACCGCCGCCCGGATTGCCTTGAACTGCGCTTTACTGAGACCAAGCTCCGCCTTGTTTTCCAGGATCACGTTCGGCGGAAACAGCTTGCCCTTGAATACATCGTCTTTGGGCGCTGCGGCCAGCGCGGTGCCTAACCCGAGACTGGCTACTGCCAGCACTAGAAAAATTCCCTTCTTCACAATAACGCTCCTCCATAGGTTTCGGTTGACTCGATCAGCACCGGAACAGTCTGGTATATGTCAAATTCACGGCTGGGTAGCAGGCTGTCGCTGGGTGCGGACCAGCTCGTCGTCTCCAGCAGCTCGTATTCATCGATGTAACGCCAGTTGTCGTCCATCGGCGCACGCAGGCCAAACGCGATCGCCAGTACGGCCGCAACCGCGGCCGAACCGGCAAATAAAAACTGGCGCTTTCGTGTCGAACCCACTCGCGCCCTGGCAGCCGCCCATGCCTCCTCGAACTCAGGAGCGGGAACGTTCTCCGCCCTGGCATGTGCTTCGCGTACCGCCCTGCGTAACGTGTCGTCGGATTCAGTCATCGGACCTTTCTCCATAACTGCCAAGCTTCGTCTTTAGTGCCTTCTTGGCGCGGTCGTAGTGCACCCGTCCGGTCCCTGTACTTACACCCATCACGCTGGAGGCGGCCGCTATCGTCATTTCGCGACAAAATACGAGCTCAACGATATCCCGCTGTCGCTGCGGCAAAGCCTTGACCGCGTCCCAAACCGGCGAGTTATCTTCCGGCTCGACCGGATGCGCTGAGTCCTCAATCCCGGAATCGGCTGCCGTTTGCAGCAGCCGTAGCCGTGATGCGATGCGTCGGAAACGACTGCGCGCAAGATTCTGCACAACGGAAAAGACAAACGTCTTCAGCGACGACCTGTTGTCGAAACGTGCCTTGCCCGTCAGCAATTCCATGTAAGCCTGTTGCACCAGGTCCTCCGCAGTCGCCTGATCGTAGTCTGTACGGGAGAGGGCCCAGCCAAATACCTGGCCGTGAATGGCTTCCAGTGCCGGTCGAGATATATGCGGGTTGTTTTCCAGAACATCGCTGTCTCTCATACCTCCTCCCGATACATTGGTGGCATCAGATGGATGCTTGTATGACAGGCATCGGATTCAGTATGAACCGCTTATGTAAGATCGTTCGAGCCTTGTGAGCGAATTTCAAATCA
>CAYTTZ010000223.1:0-4715 GCA_964440945.1 uncultured Woeseiaceae bacterium | reverse complement strand
CTGGCGCGGCTTGTTTATTCGAGCTTGTTTATTCGATGATAATAACCCGAATAGTTGCTTAAAGGCCGTAGACGCTTAATATTCGTCGCATGTCCGACAATAAGAAATCAAACGGTGAGTCGCACGGCATGAACGTGGGGGGGCTGAGGCGCTCCGCTACCGGCTTTGCCCTGGACCGCGACGATCTCAGCGACGATCCTTTCGTGCAGTTCGCGGACTGGTTTGGTTACGCCTGCGAGACGGTGCCGATGGATCCGAATGCGGTCTCCCTGGCGACGGTCGACAGCGACGGTCGGCCAGCCAGCCGAACCGTCTTATTGAAGTATTTTGACGAGAAGGGCTTTGTGTTCTTCTCCAACTTCGAGAGCAACAAGGCTCACGAGATCGAGGGCAACCCGAATGTCGCGCTGCTGTTCTTCTGGTCGGACGCCGCGCGGCAGGTCCGTATCAACGGCACAGCCGAAAAAATCCCGGCCGCGGAAACCCTGAAGTACTTCATGACCCGCCCACGTGGTAGCCAGATCGGCGCCTGGGTCTCGGCGCAAAGCAGCGTGATTTCGTCACGATCTATCCTCGAGACCGAGTTTCAGAAACTGAAAGACAAGTTCCGCAACAAGGAGATACCGCTGCCCTCCTTCTGGGGCGGTTATCGCGTTGTGCCAAAAGAAATCGAATTCTGGCAGGGCCGCCGCAATCGACTACACGATCGTTTCCGCTACGTGCTACAGGATGACGGCAGCTGGGAGATCGGCCGGCTGGCGCCGTGACCGTGTTTCGACAGCAAATTCATCAAACAAGATAGGCATAATTGGGCACGGAGATTTTGCCCGAAGTCCGTCTGAGCAAGGACCTCTGGCTACCTGCTGCTTGCCTCGTTGGAGGCTACGACGGGACAGTCTCGCAGGACGATCATAGCCCCCGCTCAATCTGCGGTCGATGATGCATTAGCGTGTCATTTAGCCAAAAAAAAGGGGCGGCAAAGCCGCCCCTCTAATGTACTCAGGCCAAAGCCTGATTCTAGTCTTCTCCCGGCGGTGCCGAAGTCGTGCGGAACGATTCGTGGCACTTGCCGCATGCATTTGGCTGATCCGTGCCAGGCTGGATCGCAACAACGTCGAACACGTGGCTCGAGGCATCGCCTTCGATCTTGAGGCCGTCCGGATCATCAAACCACGTTGCGCTCTTGGCGGTCTTGGTCATGTGGCAGGACGTGCAACGTCCTACCGGGCCCTGGCCGAGCTGATAGTTATCCGGAATAACCGAATTCTCGGGCTGGTACGGCGCCAGCGGCATTCCCGCGCGTTCACCGCTATGGGCCTTGACCGCCTGCTCTACCAGATCCGATACCGACATCTGTTCCGTCGGAGTCGGCGCCAATGCAACGTCGTTTTTAGCAACGCTGCCGCCTTTGGTCGTATGGTAGACCGCGATGTCATCGAGCGTCAGTGTCGCGAACGAGCCGTGCGACGCGTGACAGCTCAGGCATCGGACGTTGGACATGTTCGCCTGCTCGTTATCGCCGAAGACGAACTCGTTGCCGGCGAAATCTTCGTTCTCGAACTGGAACGGACCGCCTTTGCCGCTGTGCGGAGAGTGGCAGTCATAGCAGGTCAGGATCTCAAACGGATTGTCGACGTGCGTCGATTTCAGGAAGTCATTGTACTGCTGATGATGCTTCACTGAATATCCCGTAGACCACAATCCCGGTTTTTGCAGGTAGTAACCTTCCGGCTCATCAGTCGCGTTCCAATCCAGCGTGTGAATGCCGGCGACAAAGTTGCCATCAAATTCGGTGACGTCGCTGCGCCATGGGAAGCCGAACGCAGCGCCCGCGACAGGCGGTTCCGAACCGCGGCTGTGGCATTGCCCGCACATCTCCCGGCTGCCTTTAGCAGTGAGGTGATTCGGATTGACTATCTGGGTTACATCACCGGCCCCACTGATATGGCCGCTGCCAGGTCCGTGACATTTCTGACAGCCAATACGATAGTCCACCGCGGAATACTCGGTGACGTTGCCAGCCGCATCTGCCGTGAGCTTAAGGCCTGCTTCGTGGCAGCCGGAGCATTTCTTGGAATACGTCCTGCCTTGCGTGTACCAGTTGTTGTTGTGGTAAGAAACCCATGCACCCGTCCGCTCGTTGTACTGGATTGGCGAAAGCAGCATGTCTTCGCAGGTTTGGGTGGTATCCCAGGTGACGAAGGCCGGTTTGGCGGGCTTGAGAAAGCCTTCCGGGCTCGTCGCCGAGCAACCGCCGACGACATCGCCAATGTTGAACATATAACGCTGTTTCCAAGCGCCGTGCAGGTCGGTGGCTTCACCGCGATCCTGTAGTACCGTGAGTTCGCCGGCCGCGCTGCCCACGCCGCCGTAGGTCGAGTACACGGTAAGTAATGTGTCGACAGCTTCATCGGCGCCATTGTCGTCGCCGTCCACCAGGATTTCAAAACGAAGAGCCGGGGTGTCGTTACAGGTGCGAATATAGACGTCGCGGCTGGGGGTAGATGACGAATCTTCCGTCACGTCGTTGGCGTCTACCCCGGTGTCGGCCCAAGCACTGCAAAGACCTGCTCCAGGATCGGCTGGCCAACCGGTCGTATCCATCTCGATGAGAGAGCGTTCGATCACGCGATAGTGACCGGAATTCTGCCAGGCAGCGACCAAGCCGGGCGACATTGCGCCATGACAGGCTACGCAGAGATCGTTTGATACGAAAAATGCATCGTCTGCGGGCCGGCCCGACAGCTCGATCTCTACGATCTCACCCGGGCTGATGGAACTGCGCGTCCCACCTTGCAGCAAACTGGCGCCAGTTGGCGGATCGACCGAAAGGAATGATCGCGTGACCGAGTCGAGTTGAAAATCGCCGTTCACATCCGTCAGAGTGGATACGCTTCCCGGCGTAGATACGGTTGCACCTTCTACGGGATCGGGTAGCCCGTCGTTGTCACCGTCAGGGCCGACGACTTTGCCGGTAATCGTACCCGGAACGCCAGACACAGACAGGGACACGTCCGTGGTTGTTCCCGCGGCAACGCCGATATTCGATTCAGACGACGTGAGGCCACCTATGGTCACAATCACCTCGTAGACACCGATACGGACGCCACTCAGAGATGCGACGCCGGCGGCATCGGTGTCAGCGGTCGTGCTCGCCGGATTCGTCGAGATCGTTGCGCCCTCAACGGCATTGCCCCCGGAGGTCACAGTTGCACTTATGGTGCCGGTATCGATGGCATCCTGGCCTGCAGCGCCTGCAGCGCCAGCGGCGCCTGCAGCGCCATCGTCGCCATCGCAACCCGCGACAAAAAATGCGCTGACTGCTAACAACAGTACGCGCCAAGTGACTCTGTTCATGATCGCACTCCTAAATTTCGCTCGTTATACCGAGGCCCCCGTAACGAATTTGTAGAATGGACGGACGTGGGGAACGGAATCTATGTTAGGCGCATGCCATGTGGCTGACACTGACAATTGTCAGTCTGGGATTGCCATTTCGCGGTGGATTACACGTACCCATGTCTCATGTCGCTCGCAGTATCTCGCCGAAACAGGTTGGGTCGGAGACTGATAAATGTCAGTTTCAACTACGTAAATACCGAGAACTCGAGGTCAGAAGTCACTATCGAACAGGACTGGCCGGCCGTGTTTCAATCGTGCTTCGTTACTCAGGCCTGAATCAATGAACTGCACCAACTGCGAATGCCCTTTCTACGAATTACACAGTGATGACGGTGATTTCACGTCAGCAGACCTGAATTGCCTGGTAACCGACGCGGTCAAGCAGCTCAACTTCAATGCCGGCGACGTGCTTTTTACGCAAGGCCAGACAAGCTCGAGCCTATTCTCACTCAGCCGTGGTGTCGTCAAGATCACCAACAATGGGGCGGACGGTCACGCGCAAATCGTTGGCCTGGGCATCCCGGGCAAGCTGCTGTTCGGGCTGCAATCCATCGATCAGGATCGCCACGAGTACACCGCGGTAGCCGCAACGGATGGCAGCGCCTGCAAGATCCGGCACCGGGCGCTTTTGATGGCCCTTCAGGAGCGACCGGAGATCGGCCTGCGACTCATCGCCGCTCTGAATGCCCAGCTGGCTCATACTCGCTCGCTGATGGAAGTCATGGGCCACAAGAAAGCGGCCGAAAAAATAGCCGCGTTTCTTCTATTGCTGGCGCCGCAGGCAGAGCCTGACGAAGGTCGGTTCACGCTGCCGTTCTCACGCAACGACATTGCCGATTTGCTTGGGCTTAGCGAAGAGACCGTCTGTCGCCAGATGGCCAACATGAAACGCAACGGTGTGATCTACGCACCGCGCGGCAAGATGCGTATCCAGGATTGGGATCGTCTGCGTGAGATCGCCGACGGACAGCACGCGTAGTTACCGGCGGGCATGAAAGAATGGTGGGCCCCCGGGGACTCGAACCCCGGACCAAGAGATTAAGAGTCTCCTGCTCTACCAACTGAGCTAGAGGCCCCACCTGGATGGCGCGAACGCGCCCTTTCAAAAAAAATGGGGTGGACGATGGGACTCGAACCCCGGTTCGGAAGTTCGCTTAACCCTGTTCGCCTGCCCGGCTTACTACTTGTGGCCGACCGGGATCATAAACAATCGATTCCGGTCGTCGTGACAACCTGTACCTCAGCACGGGTCACCACCAAAAATGGGGTGGACGATGGGACTCGAACCCCGGTTCGGAAGTTCGCTTAACCCT
>CAYTTZ010000222.1:0-4780 GCA_964440945.1 uncultured Woeseiaceae bacterium | reverse complement strand
GCAGCCCGTGTTGCGAGGCGCAGGAGAGCAGGATTAGCGGGCTACTTCAAACGACTGCAACGCGGCAGGACGGGCTGCCAATAGCGCCCGGAGGGAAAGCCTGCAAAGCGCTACTGCGGCGTTGCAGCCCTGGGCAAGGGCGAGCCATTACCAGCGGGCTGCGCCTTGCACTCACGCTTTGCGGGCTTTTTGAAGGTAAGCGAACCAGGCAAACAGGACACTGGGAGCGCCGGTGATTCGACTAATAGGCATATTGACGGGCTCCGCGATCGCCGTGGGACTCCTGATCGTCACGCTGGGCATTCCCCAGTTTGCGACTGAGCCGGCAGTTCCAGCAATGCCGCTTGAGCCGTCCACAGAGATGCTTCCCGTGCCGTCTTCCGGCATGGCGGAGGTACCGCAGGCCGAGCCCGCCACAGACGTACCGCAGCAGGCTGCCGAGACGACTTCCAGCGACCTGCCCGAGCCGGAGGAAGAGCCCTCTCCGGCCCCGCCGGACGCTACGACGGAGGCAGTGACTCCGAAAGCGGAGCCTTCCCCTGCCGGTGAAGCCGGGTGGTTTGCGTTCTGGAGCCCGTTCCGCAGCGAGATCGCCGCGGCCGGCTTTGTTGCCGAGCTGCAACGAACGACGGGGCTGGACTATCGCGTCGTCAAGCTCAAACCGGGCATTTACGAAGTGGCGTTCGCCTATTCGGATAAGAACGACATTCAGGGCAAACTTATGCGCATTTCAACAGCGACCGGCCTGGAGCTCGGCGGTGGCTAGTTTGCATGGATGGCGGCACACGGCAGCACGCCTGGTAAGCGGGCTTGTGCTCACTGTACTGGCTGCAGGCGGCCACGCGACCAAGCCTGACCTCGACACCGCGTGGCAGGATTACACAGCGAACAGGGCACAGCTGGAGCCCGCTTATACGTTCCCGCATGCGAGCTGCTTTCGCGCAGCGTCACTTGCGTACGGCATCCCGGAGTCACTGCTGCTGGCCATCGCCCGCGGTGAGAGCGATTTCGACGCATCCGCGAGATCGCATGCCAGTGCCCACGGCGTAATGCAGATACTCTGGCCGGGCACCGCAAGACATCTTGGCATTCATCGCCTCAGCGACCTGTACGAGCCGTGCACAAACATCGACGCGGGTACGCGTTACCTGCGGGAACTGCTCACACGCTACGACGGTAACGTTCACCTGGCACTCGCCGCCTACAACTATGGGCCCGGCCGTATTGCCAAAAACGGCTATGGCGTTCCGTCCGGCGCGGTCTGGTATTCCGGATACATCTACCGACATCTCAACTATGTGCTCGGCAATGGTGCGGTTAGAAAACCGGTACCTGATACGCTCTATTCCTCGATCGGCCAGTCGACGCTGCTGATGTTCGGCGAGCCGTATCGGGCAGAAGCATTCATAGAGCGACTGGAGAAGCAGTCACCCGGACTCAGCCTGGACTGGTTTCGGCGCGGCACCGGTGAATTCGAGGTTGTAATGACCTATCAGGATCGTGAAGAGTTCGAGCGCAGCGCTCGCCGGCTGGCACAGGCCGGATTCCGCATCGACTAGCAGTTCGGCCTGCCGATTTCTTGGGGCAAGACCGACTCAATACGCTCCATTACGTCGAGTCGATGCACAAGGTCGTGGATGTAATCCAGCCGATCTGTTTCCAGCACCAACACGTCACTCATGTCGTAGGATTCGATCCAGCCCTCGTACAGACGATCGAGCCGCTTCAGGTAGGACAACGGAACGTCTTGCTCCATTTTTCGGCCACGCAGTTGAATCCGCTGCCGCAGGGTCCGCATCGAACAGCGCAGGTAGATCATCAAATCGGGCGGGCGAATCGCGTCGAGAATGGCGTCGTAAAATCCCCGGTAAGTCTCCCAGTCACGCTTCGAAATCTTACGCATCTGGTGCAGTGCGGTCGCGAAAACCTCTGCATCTTCGAAGATAGTACGATCGAGTGCGACAACACCAGATTGGCGGTCCAGCTCCTGGTGCAGACGGAATTTATTGCTCAGAAAATACAACTGTGACTGGAAGGCCCAGCGCTTCATGTCCTTGTAGAAATCAGCGAGATACGGATTCTCGTCGTTAGGCTCGTAAAACGGCGCGACACCGTAGGTCTTGTGCAGAAAATCGACCAGGGTTGACTTGCCCGTGCCCATATTACCGGCGATTGCGATAGTTCGTTTCATTGGCTGCATACCATACCGTATTCGCGTCTGGCATCCATACAGAAGATCACCTATGCTCGCTGCAGCGTCATCAGACTGAGAAAAACGTGCAGCAAGAAGAGCCGGAAGTACTGATTAGCGAAGCCGAGATCGAGGCGCGCGTACAGGAACTCGCCCTGCAGATCTCCAGGGACTACGAACAATGCGGCGATGTCGTGCTGGTGGGTGTCCTTAAGGGTTCCTTCATTTTCCTGGCGGACCTGTCGCGCAGGTTGTCGATTCCGCGGGTGATCGAGTTCATTGCCGTCTCCAGCTACGGCAGCGGCAGCCGGTCCAGCGGCGCAGTGCGTCTCGTCATGGACGTTCGCGGCAGCATTGTCGGCAAGCACGTATTAATTGTCGAAGATATCGTCGATACCGGCCACACGCTCAAATACCTGATTGGCATGCTCGAATCGCACGGCCCGGCGTCCGTAAAGACCTGCGCATTGGTGCGTAAAGCGGAACGCGCCGAAGTCGACGTCGACGTCGACTACCTGGGATTCGACATTCCCGACAAGTGGGTTGTCGGCTATGGGCTCGATTTCGCCGAACAGCACCGCACCCTGCCCTACATCGGTATCGTCACACCGGCGGACGAATAGCGGGGCCGTCAGTGATCGGCGCAGCCATCGACCTCGACCTCAATGGTCGAATGTCCGATACCGTATTCTTTTTGCAGGACAGATTTGACGCTGCGGACAACGTCGGACTGGCTGCCTACCGGCTTGTCCAGAGACACGTGCATGGTCAACATCAACTGCTGCGGAGTGAGACCCCAGACGTGTACATGGTGAACGCCCGATACGTCCGGAACCGCCGCAATAATTCGCTCCTGCATGACATCAACATCCAGCCAATCAGGAGCGCCCTCCAGCAGAACGTGTGCGCTGCGTTTCACCAGAGCCCAGGCGCTCTTGAGTATCAGGCCCGCGACGGCAAGCGACAGAATCGGATCGATCGGTGTCCAGCCCGTATAGATGATGACAATGGCCGCAACAATTGCGGCGATCGAACCAAGCAGGTCCCCGGCTACGTGCAGTGCGGCACCGCGAATATTGAGATTTTCCCTGTCGCCGGTGTGTAGCACGGCAAAAGAAACGAGATTGATCAGCAGGCCAATCGCCGCAATCACGAGCATCGTCTCTCCGAGCACCTCCCTTGGATTGACGAAACGACGAACGGCCTCGAATACGATCCAGCCTACTATTGCCAGCAGGCTCAACCCGTTCACGAACGCGGCAAGAATCTGGAAGCGTTGGTAACCGTAGGTGAGGTTGCCGTCCGGCGGTCGCTTGCTCACATAGAAGGCCATCGCGGCGAGCGTCAGCGCCATCGTGTCCGTCAACATATGGCCTGCGTCGGCCAGCAGCGCCAGCGACCCGGAGAGGATGCCGCCGACAACTTCGACCAGCATGAATGTGCCGGTCAGGAACAGCGCGATCAACACGCGCCGCAAGTTGTTGCTGTTAGTCGATTGTGCGTGTGAATGTGCCATGCTCTCGTTCAATCCGCGCTGCCGCTCAGCCTGTAAATAAGGATGGCGGCGCGTTTGATCGCGAGCGGCATCGAGCTTAGCTCCAGGTTCTCATGGGGAGTGTGGCCACCCGAGCCGATGGCACCCAATCCTGCCAGCGCGTCGGTATAAGGCGCCACGAACGAGACATCGGCGGCACCGCGCATCGATGGGTCCAGCTCCGACATGGGTCCACGCCCCAATGCGTCGTTGATAGCCGAGAGCTCGGTCATTAGCCGCCGATTGCCCTCGGTCGGGAACATCGGCGGATACCCCTCGAAGAACTCGATGCTCGCGCTCGTATGCGGCAGGTGTTGCGAGACGATCGCCGTCATTGCCGCGCGCGCCCGGTCCAGCTGCTCTTGCGAGATCGCACGGATACCACCGTGAACCACGACCCTCCCCGGAATGACATTGGTTTTTCCGAACGTCGTGCCACGATTTCGCTGAGGATCATAGTTGACGTCGGTGCCGCCCTGGATATTTCCGGCATTAAATGTGAGATGTTCTTCGCCGCGAACCTCATCGTAGAACGCATCGAGGATTCTCGCCGCCTCGAATATCGCACCCGCGCCATCCTCCTCACTGAAGATACCTGATGAATGCGCCTGCTTGCCCTCCACGGTCAGCAACCAGCCGCTCGAACTTCTTCTTGCAACTGTCGCCCAGTCGCTGCCGTCATTATGAACGGCTGACTCGAAGCCGAGGCCTATATCCGCCCATTGCCCTGCCTCGATCAAATGTTTGCGGCTCACCGCCAGCGGCTTGCCGGTCTTTTCCTCGTCGCCAGTATAGGCAACGATCACCGGGATATCGTCCAGCGCACCTGTCGCCTGCAGCGCTTTCAGCGCGTACAGGATGATCACATTGCCAGATTTCATGTCGTCAACGCCGGGACCGATGCCAGTATCGCCGTCTCTGACAAAAGCCTGGAAAGCGTCATCGGCCTCGAAGACTGTATCCAGGTGGCCTATCAATACGAATCTGTTCCCGGAACCGGTAAGTTTTCTCCCGAACAGATGGCCGGCCCGATCCACCGCCGCGGGCATGTCTAT
>CAYTTZ010000221.1:0-4800 GCA_964440945.1 uncultured Woeseiaceae bacterium | reverse complement strand
GGTTGGCCTGTTCGGCGTGGCCGGTACGCTGTCTCAGATTGGTGTCGATCACATCAGGATCCGAGACGATTTCGGTGCTTCCGTGTTTGAAGACAGACTACTGCCCTACTTCCGGGCCGCCTCGGCCAAGGCCCGGCTGCGCGGCCGGGTCATGGGCCTGTATGGCGGCCGGTCGCTCGGTATCGACACCGGCACCTTCGATCCAATGCAGTGGCGCTCGCAATTCGGTGTGGACGTCGATCACATCGACCAGCTGGAAATCGTCCGCCGGGCGGAGCTCGTTGATTCAGAACGCGTCGATCAAAACATGGAGTGGATGTCCGAACAATTTGCCTCGATCGCGTTCGACGATGACAAGCTCACCGAGGAAAAGCTGCGATTCCAGATCCGCTGTTACCTCGCCAACAAAGATATCAACGCTGAGAAAGGCCTCGACTTCATTTCGGTCAAGTGCATGACCGAACTGTCGGACCATTACGTTCCGCAGTGTATTTCCGCGGCGTTGATGCCGGGCCCGTATGACGGTGAGGGCGCAAAACAGCCATGCTCCATGTCCTGCGAAGCCGATGGCGATGGCGCATTGAGCATGGAAATTCTCAAGGAGGTATCCGGCGGAAGTTCAACGCTCTTCGCCGATGTCAGCCACATGGATACGGACAAGAAGATTCTGTATCTGCCAAATTGCGGCGGCATGTGCTCCTGGTTCGCAGGCCGGTCGGACACCGCCAAAGACAATCTGAAACACGTCGAGTTACGTCCGTCGGTCCGTCCCGGTGGCGGTGCCATTACGTATTTCACGGCTGCACCGGGCCCGATTACGCTGGCCCGACTCTATCGGGTGGCGGGCAAGTACCGCATGGCCATCATTCCTGGTGAGGTCGTCAACCTAAGCGCAGAAGACCAGGAGGCGTTTGTCGCGGCACGCGGCAAGCATCAGTTGCCGACGGCGTTCGTGCAGGTCGATGCCAACCTTGATCGGTTCGTTGATGAGTTCGGATCGAATCATATTTCCGGCGTCGCCGGCACGTGGGTGCGTGAACTTGTGTCTCTGTGCGAAATGCTGGATGTCGAACCCGTTGTAATGGACGAACACTTTTGAAAATGAGGCGATGACCGAATGATGACACGCAGAGAGTGCTTCCACGCCGCCATGAATCATGAGCAGCCTGACCGTCTCCTCCTCGACTTGGGGAAACACATCGGTTCAATTCACCGTCGTGCCTACATAAAGCTCAAGGAACATCTCGGCGACGACAGCATGGTCAACGAGAATGTGATTCTGGATCGAATGGCGCAAACCGTTGTACCGGACGAGTCCCTGCTGCAACGATTCGATATCGACTTTCGCTGGATCGTACCCAACTGGGTGCAGGTCGTGGAGCGCAAGGACGTGCCCGGTTACATCGACATGTGGGGCGTGCCTTATAAAGCGACGGAAGACCGGGACCATTGTGTCGTCGATGGCGCACCCATGCGGCCGGCCACGCTGGAGACGATAGACGATTTCCAATGGCCGGATCCGAATGACCCCGCGCAATTCAAGGGCCTGCGCGAAAAAGCGAAGGCTCTGTACGAAAACACGGACTACGTCATCGGTGCCGACGCCATCAAGGCTGGCGTACTCATGAATGCCCTACAGTTGCGTGGTTACGATCAGTTCTTCATGGACCTGGTCATCGACAAGGAGTTCGCCGAAGCCCTCATGGACCGCATCCTCGACACGTTGAAACAGATGTGGAGCCGTTACATGGAAGCGGTCGGGCCTTATGTGCAGGTCGCCTACGTTACAGATGACCTGGGTTCGCAAAGCTCATTGTTGATCTCACCAAAATTATTTCGAGAGATGCTGAAACCACGTATGAAAGAACTGCACGATCACATAAAGAGCCTCGCGGACGTAAAACTCATGTTTCACACCGACGGTGCTGTGCTGCCATTGGTCGATGATTTTCTGGAAATGAATGTCGACATCCTGAACCCGGTGCAAACATCAGTCAGCGGACTCGAAGACACATTCGCGCTGAAGAAGGCGTTCGGTGACCGCTTGTCGTTCCACGGTGCGATCGATGTCCAGCAGATGCTTCCCAACGCCAGCACCGAGGAGTTGGAGCAAGAAATTGCCCGCCGCGTCTACGACCTCGGTCGGAACGGCGGTTATATTCTCGCGCCCTGCCACAACATCGGCCACGACGTCCCGCCGGAAAACGTCGTGACATTGTTCGAGAAAGCCCGCGAGTTCGGTAACGACCCGGCGGCTTTGAAATCAATCGTTGAGAGCGGCCCTTCTTATTTCACGCCGCAAAAAACGAAAACAGGCTGATAAACGCTCATGCAAAACATCGTTAAGAAGAAACTGAAAAACGGCGAGAAGACAATTGGCGGTTTTCTGCAGACGCTAAGCCCTGTCGCCGCCGAAATAATGAGCCACTGTGGTTTCGACTGGTTGATCGTCGACCTTGAACACGCTCCCGGCGATTTCGCCAACCTGCAGGCGCAACTTCAGGCCATGAGTCGTTCTGCCGTCGTGCCTTTCGCACGAGCGCCCTGGAATGACGAAGTCGCGATCAAGCGCATTCTCGACACCGGAGTCATGGGCGTGCTCGTACCCTATGTCAATACACGCGAGGAAGCTGAAGCCGCGGTCGCGGCCTGCAAATACCCACCCAAGGGGGTTCGCGGTGTCGCGGGCAGCCCGCGCGCCGCAGGATACACGGGCAACGCGATGCCCTACCTCATGTCGGCCAACGCAGAGACCATTGTCATGATCGCAGTGGAAACAACCGAGGCGGTTGAGAATCTCGACGAGATTCTGTGCGTCGAGGACCTTGATGGCATATTTATCGGTCCCATGGACCTCGCCAGCAGTATGGGCCACCTCGGCAACCCCGGGCACCCCGAGGCACAACAACAAATTGCCATCATCGAGGAAAAGGTACTCGCATCGGACAAATTCCTCGGCACCGTGGCCACCACGTGGGACAAGGCCAGAGACTGTTTTGACAAAGGGTATCAGTGGCTGGTCGTTATGCAGGACGGAGCGGCACTACTGACCGCGGGTAAGGGCAAAGTGGCCGAATTTCGCGACGCCTACGGCGACGGGTGACAGCACATGAAGCTCAAAGACAAAGTAGCGATTATTGCCGGTGGCACCAAGGGTATCGGGCTCGGCATTGCACTGGAGTACATTCGCGAAGGCGCGAAAGTAGTGGTTGGGGGTTCGACCGAAAAGAACGGCCAGGCGGCCGTAGAGGAAATCAGCGCGGCCGGTGGTGAGTGCCTGTTCGTCAAATGCGATGTGGCCAAACTTGCCGATCTCGACAACATCATCGGGCAAACCGTCAATGCTTTTGGCCGGCTGGATATCTATGTTGCTAACGCCGGAATAAACGACGCCAACAAAACGCATTTTCTCGACATCACGCCTGAGCTATATGACCGGATCATGGGCGTAAACCTCAAAGGCATGTTCTTCGGTGGTCAAAAGGCAGCACACCAGATGGTCGACCAGGGTGACGGCGGCGTCATCATCAATATGTCGTCGGTGAACGCCTACCTTGCTCTCGATTCCCAGGTTGTCTACACCACGTCCAAAGGTGGCATTCAGCAATTAACCAAGGTACAGGCGGTCGCGCTCGCGCCTCACAAAATCAAAGTTAACGCGATAGCACCGGGTCCAATCGAGACCGACCTGATGCGCCGTGTTGGTTCTGATAAGGAACTCATGGACACCATACTGTCACGCACGCCACTGGGACGAATTGGTACGCCGCAAGAGTGCGGGCGCCTGGCCGTTTTCCTCGCGAGCGAGGACTCCGACTTTATTTTCGGCCAATCCATCTTCATCGATGGCGGCCGGGGATTTCAGGCCTACCCGACGCCTGGATACAGAACCGTGACCGATGAAGACTACGAGCGCCTGCAGAACCTATGAACGCACACCCGCGCTACGAGCTTTGTCGTCAAGCCACTTCGATGAATCAACAAACCCGCCAAAGCTAAACAGATGTATGCCGGCGAGGTTGCCGGTTTCATGCGCATCCTTGCGTTGTGCGAGAATTTCGAACTGCTTGTTCGGATTCGCGTGCGTCGCCAGTTTCAATGCGTTCATACCGAGCTTGTTCGCTGCGCGGATCGACGTGCTTACGCCGCAGATTTTCGCGAATCTTAACAACTTCGCGGGACTGGTCGGCCCCACCAGCCCGGCGTAGACCGGCACTTCGGGCACTGTCATCGCGAGATCAGCACAGTAAGCCATGATGTTGTCGGGCTCGAATGAAAACTGGGTAACGACGTTCAGGTCGAAACCTTGATTTTTCGCGAGCACGACTTTTGATTTTAGATCGGCAAGCAAAATATCGGACGAAATCTCAGGATGCCCATCAGGATAGCCGGCTACGTCAACCGTGCGAATACCGAAGTTTGTCAGCAATCCACTCGCAAGAACGTCCGCGCTGTCCCGAAACGGACCCTGGGACGTTTTACCGTCGCCGCCAATAACAAGTACACGGCGAACACCGCCTATGCGCACGGCATCAGCCAGAAAGGTACTCAGCTCTATTTCTGAAGTCAGCTGTCTGGCAACGATATGTGGTATCGGATTGAGCCCGTATTTGCGAAGCAGTCCGATCTGCACCAGTTTGTCCGAAAGCGTTTCCCTGGGCATCTTTGGAACATAAACGCCCATGCCCGGCGGCAGGATTTCGGATGCACCCCTGATCGCTTCCTCGCCGTTCGTGCTCAATTCGATGGAGCTGTTCTTGAGTAAGCCTGGAATTGCCTGCAGTCGCATGTTGGCGAGCT
>CAYTTZ010000220.1:0-4807 GCA_964440945.1 uncultured Woeseiaceae bacterium | reverse complement strand
GTGGCAGGCGAATTACTGTCGAACACGAAGACCCCGTCTGACGTTGCGGCGTCAGAGTCCGACGTTTCATCCTGGATATAGAACCCGCCGAGGTTGCCGGCGGTATCAGGGTCGTTCTCCTGGAAATCGCCGGTGACAACACCCGTGACCGTGACGGTTTGTCCGACGAGCGGGCTCGAAGGCCCACTGCCCTGAACTTCGGATATCAGCAATGCGCCCGACGGCGGCGCTATCGACACGGCAGGTGCTGTGCCACTGCCTCGGCCACAAGCGGACAGAGGAATGAGCAGGAAAGGAAGGAGAATCAGAATGATCGAATGAGTTGGCATCCGATCATTCTAACCCCGGTTCTAGCCCATATCGAACACCAGGAACTCAGCTTCGCTGCTCGCTACTATCTGCAGCGCTCGCTCCCCTTCGATCTGCACGCCGTCGCCGGCCGCCAGCGGCTGCCCGTTAACCGCGATGTCGCCATGAACGATCTGCACAAACACTCTGCGATCGTCCGCGAGATCAAGAGTCACCTCGTGGCCGGGTTCCAGGATGCTCGAATACAGGTTGACGTCCTGATGGATAGTCACCGAACCGTCCCTGCCATCGCGGGAGCCAACCAGGCGCAGGCTGTTGAGCTTCTCTTCACGAGTGAAGCGCGTTTGCTCATAGCTCGGCTCAAGCCCGTTTTTCTCGGGATAGATCCAGATCTGCAGTAGATGCAGTTCCTGCTCATGCGAGTGGTTGAATTCGCTGTGCAGCACACCGCTGCCGGCCGTCATGCGTTGCACTTCTCCGGGAGTGATGTTGGTGCCGTTGCCCATGCTGTCCTTGTGCTCGATCACGCCATCGATCACGTAAGTGATGATCTCCATGTCCCGATGCGGATGCGTGCCAAAGCCCTTTCCCGGCGCAATGCGGTCTTCATTGATAACCCGCAAGCTGCCGAACTCGACGCGCTCCGGGTCGTAGTAGTCAGCGAATGAGAATGTATGTTTCGCGCGCAGCCAGCCGTGGTCGGCAGCGCCGCGTGTCTCGGATTGAATAATGTCGAACATTGTCTGTTGCCTCCTTTTGCTCAGGCTGCCCGCGGCGCAAGATGAATCAATTCTGCGATACGCGCGCGTGCAGAGTCCATGGCCTCGTCCGCCTGGCTGTTCAGCCGCTCGGCTGCGATGATCTCGACATCGGTTATACCGATGAATCCAAGTGCGTGCTTCAGGTAGGGGGTCGCGAAATCAACCGGGCTGCCGACCGGCACGCCGCCCGTGGCGACAACGAGGTACGCTTTCTTTCCCTGCAGCAGGCCCTCGGGTCCATTTTCGGTGTAGCGAAACGTCAGACGTGCGCGTGCGACCATGTCGATCCAGGCCTTCAGCGATGCCGGCACGTTGAAGTTGTAGATCGGCACCCCGATGACGAGCACGTCCGCATCCTTGAGTTCAGCCACCAGCGAATCGGATATCGCCAATGCCGCGCGGTGCCTTTCAGTTCGATCTTCCTCGGGCGTGAAATTGGCCTCTATCCAGGCATCGTCCACGAGGGGAATACCTTGGCTGAGATCGCGGCGCTTAACCTGGACCTCGCCATGGCGGTCGCTCAGAGCGTCGATCAGGTTGCCTGACAGCTCGCGGCTTGCGGATCCCGTGAGGCGCGCGCTGGCGCTGACTTCGAGCACGTTGATGGGTTGATCTGGCATGGGTGTTCTCCTGCAATAGCTTGCGTTATCAATAGGCACTAGTGTGTCTGTTGACAAATATGAGATAAAGGCTAGTCTAATCATTAGATTGTTCCGAAAAACGCAACAATATGGACAAATTCGAGGATTTACAGGCATTTGTGGCGGTGGTGGAAGCCGGGAGCTTCACGGCGGCATCCGAGCGGCTGGATTCTGCCAAGTCGGCGGTCAGCCGGCGAATCTCTGCCCTCGAGGAGCGGCTGGGGGTGCAGCTGCTGCGCCGCACTACGCGGGTGCTGAACCTGACCGAGACGGGAAGGGGCTTCTACGAACACGCCTCACGGATACTCGCGGACCTGGAAGAGGCCGAAGCTGCCGTGCAGCAGGAACACGGGGAACTCCGCGGCAAGATTCGTCTCGCGCTGCCGCTCTCGTTCGGCGTCCGCCATATGTGCAAGCCTATTGCGGCTTTTAGCAAACTCCATCCCAGGGTCGAGTTTGACCTGAACCTGAATGACCGGCGCATCGACCTGATCGAAGAGGGTGCAGACCTGGCATTGCGTATCGGTCGCCTTCAGGACTCATCGCTGATCGCGCGCCGGCTGTTCGATTCCCATGCCGTGGTTTGTGCATCACCGCACTACCTGAGCGTGCACGGCGAACCTGAAACGCCGGCGGATCTTCTGCGTCATGATTGCCTGTCGTATTCCAATCTCGCCGACCCCGACCATTGGACTGCTGTAGACAAAGACGGCGAGAAGCATACCGTTGAGGTGAATTCGGTCCTCGCGGCAAGCAGCGGCGACTTCCTGACAAATGCGGCGGCGCATGGCATGGGTATCATCATCCAGCCGACGTTCATCGCCTCGGAGGCTATTCGGCGAGGCAGTCTCGTCCCGGTGCTGACCGATTACGACTGGCCGCTCGCACCGGCGTACGCCGTTTATCCGCCCACTCGGCACCTGTCCTATCGTGTGCGCGCGCTGATTGATTTCCTCGCGGAACGATTTTCCGGCGTGCCTCGCTGGGATCGGGATTGCGATGTGCTGACGGCAAAACAAACCTGAGACGCGTAATACAGCGGCAGCCCCAGCAGGTAGGTGGGCATGTCGGTTTGTACGAGACGCAGCGCCGCGACCGACAGGTCAGACAGGAAGAACATCGTGGCGCCCGCCAGAATAAGTGTCGACGGGTTATGACTATGCGTTCCAAACGCGCTGACCACCATCAGGCTAATGACCGTCGTATACAGGCGCACCGGGAATTCCAGCTCGGCCGGCACGTGCGGCCGCAACCAGATGGTCACAGCAATCGCGATTGCGATAACGGGCAGTGCCGCTACCGCGATGGTTCTGAGGTGCATGCCCCGGCCAACGAAGGCCGTGATATACGCAAGATGGGCGAGTAAGAAGGCGCCGAGACCAAGTACGAACAGCAGTTGGGATTGTCCGATAAGAAAAGCGTCACCGAACCACGAGAACGCAAGCCCTGTAAGGATGACCCGGCCATAGGTCGACTGCAGGCTGCCGAGCCGGATGGCGAGTGCCACGAATCCGCTCGATGCCACGAGCTTTGCAACGGCTGCTGCGGGCTCGTGCCCGAAAAATAGCGCGACCACCAATACCGTGCAGGCGATTGCGACGAGCCCGATAAGGCCTCTTGCGTCGAAGATTGTCATGCAGACATTCTAGACCAACTATTTCTTTGGACTGAGAGATTTGAACGCGGCCAGGGCTCGTTCGCGTGACGCCTTGAGATCGACAACGGGTTTCGGGTAGTTTTCGCCGAGAGCCACGCTCGCCAGGTCGAGTACCTCCGCAGGCGCTTCCCAGGGATTGTGAAGGTACTTGTCTGGTACTGCCGAGAGTTCGGGTACAAAGCGGCGCACGTAAAGCCCGTCCGGGTCGAATTTCTTGCCCTGCGTTACCGGGTTAAAGATCCTGAAATAGGGCGCCGCATCGGCGCCGCAGCCGCCAATCCACTGCCAGCTTGCGCTGTTACTCGCGAGGTCGGCATCGACAAGCGTATCCCAGAACCAGCGCGCGCCGTGCGACCAGTGCAGAAGCAGGTTTTTCACGAGGAAGGAACCGACGATCATGCGCACGCGATTGTGCATGTAGCCGGATTGCCACAACTCGCGCATACCCGCATCGACGATAGGGTAACCGGTCTGGCCGCGCTGCCAGTGACCCAGGGCCTCTTCATCATCTCGCCACGCAAACTTGTCAAACTTCCGCTGCAGGTTTTTAGTCGGCAGCGTTGGCTCGTTGTAAAGCAGGTTGTTCGAAAACTCACGCCAGCCGAGTTCGCTGAGAAAGCGATCCGCGTCGGGCGAAAGCTCTTTGCCTGAAAATTTGTCGTGCACTGCGAACCAGGCCTGGTTGGGTGAGAGCTCTCCAAAGTGCAGGTGCGGCGACAGTCGCGACACAAAGCGCTGGTCGGGACGGTTGCGGCCCTCGTCATAATGAGCAAGGCCATTGCCCAGGAACTCGGCAACTCGGGTCGCCGCGCCGACTTCGCCCGGCGACCATTCGTCGGCAATTTCCTTATGCCAGTTGATCGCGGGCATCAGCTTGAGTTCATCGAGCGCTATACCGTGAGTCGTCTCAAGAAGGGTGAGCGAAACCGGATCAGGCAGCGGCTCTCGCGGTGGAATACCGTTTTGCAGGCAGCCTCTGCGATAAAACGGTGTAAATACGCGATAGGGCGTGCCGTCTGGCTTGTTGGTATTGGGTGGCTCCCATAGCACCGAGCCGTTGAAACTTCTGACCGAAATACCGTCGTTTAGCAGACCGTCCTTGATCGCCGTGTCGCGCGTGATGCGCCACGGCTCGTAGCAGCGGTTCCAAAGCACGACCTCAGCGCCGACGTCGCGCACCAGCTGTGGCAGTACCGTCCTGGCATCGCCCCGGAAGAATCGCAAGCGGCTTTGCAGGGATTTGTCGAGGCTTGTGAGGCTCTGGTGTAACCACCAGCGGCTCGCGGCCCCCAGCATCCATTCCCCGGCGTTTTCGTCGTCAAGAATGTAGATCGGCAGGATCGGCCTGCCTTCATTGACGGCGGCTTGCAGCGCCGGATTGTCAGTGAGACGAAGGTCTTGCCTGAACCAGACGACTACGGGTGCGAGATTTGCCATTG
>CAYTTZ010000219.1:0-4809 GCA_964440945.1 uncultured Woeseiaceae bacterium | reverse complement strand
GTCGTCGCGAATCTCCTCGGGAACCTTGCCCTCGATGCGCTCGAGCGCTCGCATCGCGTCGTCCATTTGTCCTTTCTGGAAGTGAATGCGCGCCAGGCGGTATGCCGCGTCGTTTCTTACGATTTCGTCTGCCGCGCCTTCGAGCACAGCCTTGATCGCGCGCCCGGCGCGCAGGTGCATCCGGTACCTGAGTTCGAAATCGCCAAGCGAAAATTCAGCATCGTCTTTGTAAAAATACAACGAGCCAAGTTCAGGTTCGTCGAGATCGTCGTGTTGTTTGACTTCGGCATCCAGCCGCTCCAGCGCTTTGAAGAAATCGCCCTGGTACGCGTAGTAGAGCGCCTCGCCAAAATAGAGATCCTTCAGCTCGTCGCCACGACTGGGGCTCGTGGCCAGGCAGGCCAACAGCAGGAACCCGAACGGAAAGAGCGGTGCTCGAAACATGGTTTACCAGTCTCCGAGCTGGATTCCGTTACTGCCAGCGTCGGGCGGCGACAGAGTGATTCCGAGCGCCTTGGGGGTCACGCCCTTGGCTACCTGGAAGCTGTCGGATGCATCGAAATCCGCACCGTTCTTCGTTTTGCCGATCATCGTAACGTCGAGTTGATGATCGCCGCTGGGAACATTGCCGGTGTAGACTCGCTGCACTCCGCCGTTCTGTAATGCCTCCAGCTCGTTGAAGCTGTAGATGTGGTGCGTGGCCATTTCTCCGTCGATCGCGATCTTCACCGCGTCGAGGCGAAAGTCCTGATCGTCGACCAGGGAAACGAAAATCGAGATCTGAGTGCCAGACGGATAAAGCAATCGTTCTTCGAGATTGCTGAGCTCCGACGCAATATCGAGCACGTCGGATTTAATTTCCTGCACCTGTCCGTCCAGACTTCTCGTATCGTCCCCTGTCAGATCCTGCGCCAGCAACGTTGCTGCAGGGCAGCTCAGCAGCAGACACAGCATCAATGTTCGTATGCGACTCAACATCACTTAATTCCTTTTTCGTTTTGCATAATCCTTATGCAGACATCAGCAGCGCACGCTTTCGCGGCGCTTATGTGGACCTTTGGCAGTATTCGTGAAATTAAGGATTCAAACTGTGACCTGCCCCTCAAATCGCCGCCGCTCAAGAACAGCGCAAACATGCCTCGAGGTAACGCCAGGCCTCGTTTCTGGCGGTCATGCTGCGGCTGCAGCACCGTGGAATGTGAACTGCGTCAAAGCCTGCCCTAATTTCAAGGCCAGCTTCTCTTCACGGTCATCGGCCGGACCGACGGGGAAGATAGTTGTCGACGCGCTGCAATCATCGTGGCGCGGGGCGCGCAATTCTACAGACTATGCGGCGTAAGGAAAATTCGCGGCTATCACCGTATTGCAATGCGGATCGAAGCCAACCTCTAACGATGGCATTACGGCCTCGGGTGATTCTCCTCAAAGTCGCACTGGCCGAGCTCGTAGTCATAGCTCCCGCCCCTGTCGAGGCAGTCGTCGATGTCGGATGAATTCAGGAAAAGAGTGACCACCCAGACACAAAACAACAGCAGCGTGACACCAAACAGAAAGCCGAGTACGACAATTAGTCGTCGGTCCCAGATTGGTGTTCCCTTGATCTTATGCCGTCTTAGCATCTACTCGATAATGTGTTCGTGAAACCGGGGTCAGACCCCGGTTATGCCGCTCGTTTCTAAACCGCTACTTGTGCTTCAGCATCGTGATGGTCCGCTTCGCACGAGCGCGGCGCAGGTCTTCGAGGCTTTGCATCGTTATCGTGTCCGTTACCTTGATGGCCTCGTCCAGTTCACCGCTGATCGCAGGCGCATTTTCGATTTTCAGCCGATGTTTGCCCAGCGAAATAATGTCGTTGCTCTTCAGGGCCGACTTTACAACCATGCGTGAGTTCAGCGTTGTACCGTTGGTGCTGTTCAGGTCAACCAGCATGATGGCATTGTGATAAACCTGCAGCATGGCGTGCATCTTGCTGACGTAGCGATCGTCGACAACGATGTCGGCGGTTTCGCCACGCCCGATAACGTACTGGCGCTCGGTCAGCTCGTACTCCGCCACCGTCTCACCGTCGCAGGTGACGACAACGCGGGGTGCCGGCACGACTGCCTCCGGCTCCGCCATCGCCTCCGCCATCGGCCCCATCGCCTCGATCGCCTGCTCATTGAGCGCGCCCGGCCAGCCACGCGACGCCTCATGCAGGCTCTCGCAGACATCTACCGGAAACACCTTGTCACTGTGCTCGCCGCCCGCCGCGATCAGGCGCGTGCGCAGGTAGTTCATCGTCTCCCGCTCTGTCAGCGGGTTTAGCGAGTACGTCGCCGGGTAGCGTCGGGCGATACTGCGCATGCCGTCCTGCCGTGGCAAAGTCGACAAGCCTTCCTTACCGCTCAGAATGATGCGCAAGGAAAAGTTGCCAAGCGTGTCCAGTGCCGCGAGCCAGTTGAGCAACCGCATAGCACTCAATGTCATTTGATCGGCATTATCAATGAACAGCACCGGGGAACGTTCGAGGCGGGTCTGCTGCGTTACAAAACTATTGAGCTTATGCAGCAACTGGTCGTCAGGCTCGGAGGCCGTTTGCACATCAAATTGTGACAGCATGTCGACCAGCAAGCGGCGCGGCGCCAGGTGAGTACCCTCGACGAGCGCCACGGCCGCATCGCGAGAGGACCACGCAAGCTGTTCCTTGATGATCGTAGTCTTGCCCGAGCCGCTGGGACCTTGCAGAAACGCGAGACCGTTCACCTGGCTGAGCGCTGCAGACAGGAAGCGCAGCGCATCCTGGTACGACTGGTACGCAACGATGAGGTCAGCATCGGCGCTTTCGCCGAACGCTTTGTTGCTTAATGAGGTTTCGTGGGAGTGCATAGATTTATACTTCTTATTATAGGCCTGATTATCGCGCTAATGTGCTGCTTGGCGAAGCCAAGATTCCATAATGCAGAGATTCCAGGGCCAGCGTGCGATGCTCGGTTGGGCACCTACGCCGCCGCCTTCTCCACATAGACGAACTTGTCGTTGCTGAGCTGCTGCTCCCCATCCCAACGATACGCGACCAGCTTGCCACCGCCCTCCGCCGCCACACTGTAATCCAGGCACGCGATATTGGGCGCCAACCGCCCAGGCTCGCTGTCCAGCCAGTAGTGTCCGATGAATACGGGCGGGTCATCGTGCGAGTACTGTAGCAGGTGGTCGGCCCCAATGCGGTCTTCAGGAATATGACTCCGTGCTTTTTCAGGCCCCAAGAACGCCTCGTGATAGGCGCGCGCGGCGCCATCGAACCAGCGAATACGAACCTCGTGCCGGGCATGGCCGTACTTGTCGAGAAACTCGTGACCCTTGGGCAGCTCAATCTCCTTGCCTTTTAACAAAATCTCGATGGCGTCGTGCTCGCTTCGACCCTTTCTCGAAGCCCGAAGTAACAGGTTTTCATCGAGATACTGATTGATCGACGGAAAGCACAGCTCGAGGTCTTGAATAAGAGCAGTGTCCCAACAGGCATGTACGACGCGTAATCCGGGCAACTCCAGCCACATCGGCAAGGTACGAAACCACTCGATGAGATCTGCGTAGTCATCGGCTTCTTCGTAGGCGTCGAGAAATACCTCGTGCTGATCCCGGTGCCTCCTGGAATGCTGCCGCAGGTATTGGCCCGGGTTCTCGGGGTCCTCGATGAACCAGGCAATGGCATTGAATTCGTGGTTGCCCATTACGGCCAGTGCCGCACCCGCTTCGATCATGGGACGGACGATCTCGATGACGTCGCGCTGGTTGGGCCCCTTGTCGATGAAATCACCGAGAAAAATAACCTGCCGGTCTGACTGACGGTACACACCGTCCGAGCGCAGATAACCGAGCTTTTCCAATAGCTCGACTAGCGGCTCACTGTGGCCGTGGATGTCACCAATCAGGTCGTAACTCACGGCAATATTCTAACGCCGATTGAGCTGGCCTTGTACCCGCGCAGACGATCAGCCCTGCGCGGAAGCCAGCACGGCGTTCAGCGTCGCACTCGGGCGCATCACCGCCCTGGTCTTCTGCTCGTCGGCCATGAAGTAGCCCCCAATGTCCACGCTCTTGCCCTGAACCGAGTTCAGCTCCTTGACGATCTTTTCTTCGTTATCCGCCAGGCTCTTGGCCAGCGGCGCGAAATAGGCCTGCAACTCGGCATCAGCTTCCTGTTCCGCGAGTGCCTGCGCCCAGTACATGGCGAGATAGAAGTGACTGCCGCGGTTGTCGAGCTCTCCGGTGCGGCGCGACGGCGACTTGCCGTTGTCGAGCAGTTTTCCGGTCGCCTCGTCGAGTGTTGTGGCGAGAATCATGGCCTTGTCGTTGTCATTCTTGTGGGCAACGTCTTCGAGCGAGACCGCCAGGGCAAGGAATTCGCCAAGCGAATCCCAGCGCAGGTGGTTCTCCTCAACCAGCTGTTTCACGTGCTTGGGCGCCGAGCCGCCAGCACCGGTTTCGAACAGGCTTCCGCCGGCCATTAACGGCACGATCGAGAGCATCTTTGCACTGGTGCCGAGTTCCATGATCGGGAACAGGTCCGTGAGGTAGTCGCGCAGGATGTTGCCGGTCGCCGAGATGGTGTCCTTGCCGCGGATCACGCGCTCCAGCGTGTAACGCATGGCGCGAGTCTGCGACATTATCTGGATGTCGAGTCCGTCGGTGTCGTGATCTTTGAGGCAGGCCTCGACTTTTTTGATCAGCTCCGCCTCGTGCGGTCGATATTCGTCGAGCCAGAACACCACCGGCATGCCGGACAGGCGTGCACGGGTGACGGCCAGCTTGACCCAGTCGCGAATCGGCTCG
>CAYTTZ010000218.1:0-4835 GCA_964440945.1 uncultured Woeseiaceae bacterium | reverse complement strand
GGCTCTACAATGGGTTTCTTGCAGCCGGCTTGATCTGGGGGCTCATTCGCAAAGAAGACGGATTTTCGCTCCGAGTGTTTTTCCTGGGTTGCGTAATCGTCGCCGGCATTTTTGGTGCGATAACGGCGAAGCCGTCTATTCTGTATGTGCAAGCTGCTCCTGCTTTGATCGCGCTGATCGTGACGCTACTTGCACGCCGATAGCCGATCAGAGTGAGTCGCGAACGAAGAGCTACTCTGAGCGTCCGCTCTCACGGAAAGTAGACACTCACGGCCCGAGTCAATAGCAGCCTGTCGTCAGGCTTACCAGCCCTAGGGCTGCCGTCGGCCACAAACGGGCGTTCCATTCGGGCGGAAATCAACCTGCGGGTGCGGTTGGGCAATTTTCTTTCTCGACCGTCCACATGAAGTTCGCAACCTTCCACTCTCCATTGACCTTCACGAGATCGGCCGAGTCCACGCCGCAGTGTGAAAACGCTCCATCTACCCAAAATTCGTACTCGCCCCATACCACCGCTATCGGTCCGCGAATCAAGACGGTTGGTTTTTCCGTCCAGCGCTCAACGTACTCATGACCGTCGGGCTCCAGATTCGCAATGAATTTCTCATTGTTTGATATCCGCATTTCAAGCTCTTCTGGTCGCCCGTCAGGGTGTGGCCTGAAGGAGAGTGTCGTCCCCTCAGCCAACTGAATCGCACGCCAGTCTTCGGGTCTGCTTGAACGTACAGCAGCAAAGGCTTTGTCCATGACAGAGAGGACTGCTTCTCGTTCGGTCGAATCGGCATAGACGGACCCGGCTTGAAACAGGAAGAAGAGTAGAGCCAGGCAAGGTATTTTGCGGTTTTGCATAGAAGAAGTTCTCGGGTCGGGGCTAAGCCGCAACACGCTGCGACGAGACTTGTTTTTGATCCGTATCGGCCGTCTGCCAAGCGTCAGCAACAGTCAATCGCGAGCCTATCACCTGGACGGTCGGTATCGGCAAGCGGCCACCGTTATTGTCAGCTGGTTGCCTTTGATTCTAGCTAATCCAGCCCTTACTTTCGGTTTGCTTCGAATACCAAATTAAGAACGCGCCGACTACCAGCTGACTCAACCAACCGATCCACGCCGCAGTCGGGAAATCAGCCATTCCAAGAAAAGGCAGCTGCGCTACAACCGTACCAGCTAGCGCTACGACAAACACATACACAGCAACTGACTTTCTGAGAAGAAGCAAAAGGCATCCTAGCGCACCGCCGAAAACAGCTATTGCAAAAGCCCCGGTACCCCATGCCGGTCGGTTTTCGACTATCACGCGATACAAATCAGGCATTGAAGCGACATTCTCTGCATTCATTTGTGAGATGTAATTCATGCAGCCCATAAGATTGAAGATCAGCCCGGCCGCGCCAATTACCCAGAAACTCCAATGAATAACGACAACTCTCTTCTCATTCATCGCACCCCTCCCCACCTACGAAAATTCTGAAATTCAACGAGCGCCCGCAATGCGTCAGCGGCAATCGCTCGTTAGTTTATCACCGGGATGGCGATTTCCGGCGAGAAACTCTCGGTGACGCGATATGCGAAAAGCGCGAGTTCCCTCTTTACTAATACCGCCACGTTACCCTGAACTTCCGCACAAATGGCGCGATGAAACGCTGCCGCAATGTCGCTCGAATCCGCTCGGCGGTGTTATAATTGCACCGCCACAAGAGCCGCTGCGCTTGCAGGCGGAACTCGGCTCTTGCGTATCGCTTGAGGCGCACCTGACGGGCCGCTTCGGGCCGTCAATCCCAGACCAGGAGTCGATTCAATGTCCACCCGCCTTGACCTGTCCAAGCTCAGCCTAATGGACGCCCTCGACCTCGCGAAGCTAATCGAGATGGAAGCATGCCACCGCTACCAGATGTTCGCCTCCCAGTTCGGCCACAGTGGCACCTACGATGCTGGAGCTTTCTTCGCCTCGATGGCCGAGAACGAGGCCAAGCACGGCCAGGAGTTGGAGGCTCGGCGCAAGGCCCTGTTCGGTGATGCACCGGCACGGCTGACGCTGGACGACCTGTTCGACGTCGAGGCCCCGGATATGGGCGCACCTCGCCGTGGTATGTCCACTATCGAGGCATTCGAGGTCGGGCTGGCCGCTGAGAAGAAAGCCCACGATTTCTATGACATGGCCTTACCCGGCATCACCAATCCCGAAGTCCGTGACCTGTTCACCGAGCTGCGAGACGAAGAGACCGAGCACGTCGAAATGCTGCGAGAGACGATGGCCAAACTACCGGCGAGTGCTAGCGACGAGGTCGAGTTTGACCTCGACGAGACGCCCTATCTTTAGGGCCTGCCAAACGGTCAGAGAATCCTGCGCACAACAGACATAGTCGCTTCGGTCCGGGAGGGCAGAATTGGATTCCACTTCGGGGTGGGTTGCAGGCCGCACCAGCAATATTTGTCAGCGGCAGTTCAATGCGCTTGTGACCTCTTCCGGCCACAAGCGGATATCACGACACGGCGCTTTTGTTCTTCGGAGTCAATGCCACGTGGACGCGGCCGGGTTTGCGAAAGTGCCCCAGGTGTCGCTCGTTTAACAGGGTGACGATCTCCTCGACCGCTATCGTCACGGCTTCGAGATCCCCTTGCCGGCGGCCGCGAATACTGTCCTTGCCTTCATACGAGATCACATAGTTGTACCAAGTGGATCCTTCCGGGTCGGGCATAGGTTTGGCTCGACGGACCGAAACGATCTCGTACGATGGCGGCGTTGCAAGGGCTTCAATAGCCATGAATGTCTACGTGCGAGCGATCAGATCCACCCATTGGATCTGGGCAACTCGACTTACTCAAAGGAGCAGTTTGGTATTTGAGTGTACCCTAAAGCGCTATCGCTCCGGGAATTGGTCGGTCCGCGGACGTTCCTAAGCAACGAGAACCAAACATCCTCTCACTTTCTCGTAACCCCGCCGGGAAATGTGCGCACGAATCTGCGCCTTGCGACCAGCAAATTTTGAAACTCGATTCTCGACGATTATTCAGCGTGGGTGCGGACCTCGCCGAAACCTGGCCGGTTAGACCGGTTGTTGCAGCCAACGGCGAAGCTGCGCGTATACGTCGGGGCACCACAAGAGCTCACGGTGCCCAAGTCCGTACCCGACCCATTGACGGCTCTTCGGAATCCTCAGTGATCGATTGACATCGCGATGTCGTCCTAGCGCGCTGTCGAGCGGTACAAGCCCGTCTCCGACCAATCGGTCGCTTAGCAGGCCACGCTTTGCTGCGAGAACCGCGGCTGCTGCATAGCATTTCACACCGGAAGGGAGCGGCACCGACTGGTCGCTGGCCGAGATAGTCCCATGGCGCAAGTCAGTGATACCGGCGCTTCGTGCCCGGCTCAAGCGCGTTAGCGGCATGGAGTACGGGCTCAGACCCATCAGAACGTCAAGGCCATGGCCGCCCTGCGCGAGCGGTGCGCCGTGATGCGGCGTGCCGAGAAATACCAGCCTGCGAAGATACTTCGGCCAGGCATGTCCTGCCGCGCGGGCATAGTGACATGCGCTGCGTGCGACGAGCCCTCCCATGCTGTGCCCCACGATCGCGAGTTCCTGGACCGGCTGTTTGAAGTTTCCGATCAGGGCCTCAAGCAGCTCCGCGAACGAGCGCCCGTTGCTCGTGATATGCAGGCCGCTGTTATAGCGGAGATACAGCGGCAGATATCCGAGATCGTCGGCAATCGCTGCCCCGTGGTCATGTCCGTCGCGGTTCCATTGTTGATCGTTCATACAAGACCCGTGCACGAGCACGACGAGCTTGCCCCCTGCTACCGCATCACCGTGTTGCTCGAGCACGCTCGTCGGATCGTTGAGATCGACCTGTCGACCACGATGATGCAGGCTCATGTTAATTGCGAGCGGGTTTTCGGTCCGTGCAAGGTAGTCACCGTACACCCCGTTCGCAGCAGAACGGTACGCGTCTCGGACTCGCGAGGACTCGCCCTCGGGCACTAACATCATGAAGGGAGTGAGACCGACGTCGATGGCCTGGCCAACAAGGCGAATTCCCGTTCGAATACTGCGATACACCAGGCCAGTTATGCCCCGTGTTCGATCGGTCACCGAAACACCCAGCGGCCCCGGACGCATTTGTACGGTGCGGTGCATTTTCTCGACGACCTCGGTCGTCGCCTCTGCCGCGTCAACAGCCATACGGGCAGCACCACGGATGTCGGAAAGATGTGAGCGAGTCGGGACGGGCATGCCGGTCATCGTCTCAGGAAATGATTCAGCTGTATACAAAACCCTCTTGAATACGGGCCAATTCCGGCGCTCGCGTAATGTCACGATCCCTGATCCTGCCAGTTGGGAGATATCCGAATGTCCGCCTGTGGCCATTCAGAAAGCTGAAAAACCAGAAGCAGCAGGATCGGTTTTCTGTGCAATTTAGCGGTTGGGCTTTACTAGAGTGGATCGCCCTTCCACGAGAGATTAACGCGGGGAAGCTTCGGGAAAACCAATACGGTGAAGCAAATCTTGAAACTCCGGATTAGAGTGTAATTCATCGAACACGGGCATTGCCTTTATGTGCAGAATCTGAGGTTGGCGATGCTGATAGGCTTTCTCAAGCGATTCCAGTGCTGGCCTCGACTCACCTGCACGGGCATAGAGCTTGGCAAGTGTCACGTAGTCCGTAAACTCAGGATCCCGCGCCGCTAACGCATTTGCGAGAAAATGAATTGCGCCGGTATAACCGGATTCTGAATAGCCTTTATTCAACGCGTGCAGAAGCTCTTCATCCCTGCCCCATGTTTCTTTGCAAGCGGCAAAAGCCTCTTCATGCATGCCCTTAAGCCATAAAGCCTCGCG
>CAYTTZ010000217.1:0-4880 GCA_964440945.1 uncultured Woeseiaceae bacterium | reverse complement strand
CCTTTCGGAAACCGGATTTTGAATCCGGCGCGTCTACCAGTTCCGCCATCCCGGCATGCTGTGCGTGGTGGGATCCGCCATGCGTCCCCCACCTGAAAGGCGCACAGTATATGCGCGCACGCGCGCGTGTGCGACCCTTTGGGATGCAGACGCATCTTACAGACGAGCTATGAGCAAATTCGCCGACATACAGATCGACACCAGCATCGTGAAGCGAGCCGCTCGAGGCGACGCCCGGGCTCACGAGATTATCTACCGCGCGTTTGCGACTCCGGTGTATTCGATCTGTCTCCGTTTCACGAAAGTGCCGGCGCACGCTGAGGACCTGGTGCAGGAAACCTTTATCGAAGTGATGCGCTCGATTGCCAGGTTTCGCGGCGAAGCCGCTTTGGGAAGCTGGATTCGCCGCATTGCCGTTACCAAGGCACTGATGTTCCTGCGCTCGGCGTGGACCAAGCGCAGCCAGTCGCTCGCAGATGACTGGCACGACGTGACCGAGGGCGCAGTCCAGAGTCATGGCGTGTCCGCTCACCCGGACGATGCGATGGATCTCGACGCGGCGCTGGCAAATTTGTCAGACGTTGCCCGGGCGGTTGTGTGGTTACACGATGTCGAGGGATTTACGCACAAGGAGATAGCGGGACTGATGGGCAAGACAGAGAGTTTCTCCAAGTCGCAGTTGTCGCGGGCCTACATGCGCCTCCGGCCGATGCTCGAGGTCCGCGAAGACAATACGCAGCCGGAAGGGGCTGTCGTGAGGAGTTGCTGAGATGAGCAACAAGCAAAAGGATGACGAGATGATTTGCGCGTTAACAGCGAATGAGACCGGCGCATTGCAACGTGGACTGCGAGAGCTGCCGGAAACGATGCCGCCGCGCGCCGTGTGGAACAGGATTCGTGAACAGGCCGAAGCGGAAGGGTTATTGCAACAGGGGCCCGCAGGCAGTCGCCGAATGTGGTTCGCCGGTGCGGGCCTCGCGGCTGCCGTTCTGCTGGCCGTGATGATGCCGGCGTTGATGCCGCCGCAATCCGAGGGCATCACCGTTCCACAGAACCTGCCGAGCAATACAACCACGCTCACGACACTGCAGACGCTGATGGTGCAGTCGAGGCAGCTGGAGAGTGACCTCAGGTCCCTGCCCGACGAGCCACGTGTCATGCGAGCCAGCACCTTTGCAACGATCTCGGACCTCGAGGATCGCGTTGCTGCAATCGACTACCAGTTAAATGACCCTGACGTGAAGATGACGTCCGACGACAGAGAGCTTTTCTGGCGTGAGCGCGTCAGGTTGATGAATTCGCTGCTGCAGTTGCGTTATGCGCAAGCGCAACGAGCAGCTTTCTAATCCAGGAGTACTGAAAGATGAATACCTTGAAAGTAACTTTGATACTCGCCGCGGCGTTTTTGCTTGCCGCGTCTGCCCTTGCGCAAACTGATGTAGACAAGGAGGTGCGAGCGGAAGTGGCATCAGAGGCTGAGCTGGACCGGCGACTTGCGGAAGCGGAAAAGAGTATGGCGAAGGCGGCGCAGCAGATCGCCGAGATTACCAGCGGCCGCCTGCCGGGCATGCTGCAGGTCGAAAGGCGCTTCGAGTTTTCAGATAAGCCGCGCCTGGGTGTCGCGATCGATGACCAGCAGCAGAAAGGACCGGTTGAGGGCGTGATGGTTATCGGTGTGACGCCGGGAAGTGGCGCGAGCGACGCGGGATTGCGCGCGGCCGATATTATTACGGCGGTCAACGATGAATCGCTCAGCGCAGAGAATTCTGAAATGGCAAACCGTCGATTGCTCGATTTCATGGAGGGTGTCGAGGAAGGTGACGTCCTGAAAGTGGAGTACCTGCGCAAGGGCAAAGTGGGTTCGGTTGAGGTCGAGCCGCGAGTCGTCGAACGCAACATGTTCGTCTGGAAGGGCGACGGTGCTCCGCACTTCAAGATGCCGCATGCGCCGAAAGTACCCGGATCGCCGCAGGTCGTAAGGAACTTCAATATGGAGTTTTTCCCCTGGACCGGCAGCGGGCTCGGCGAGCTGGAGCTGGTCGAGCTGAACAAGGGCCTTGGCCGATACTTCGGCACCGACAGCGGCCTGCTGGTCATCAGTGCACCGGAGTCCGACGCGTTCGAGATCCAGGATGGCGATGTAATCCAGAGCATCGACGGGCGTGAGCCCAAAGACGCGCGGCATGCCATGCGGATCCTGAGTTCGTACCAGGGCGGTGAAAAACTGAAGCTCGGTATCATGCGTGACAAGAAGAAAAAGACGCTGCAGATCGAGATTCCGGCGGACTCGCATGGCTCGCTGTTTGATGGGTGGCAACAGCCGGTGCGACCCGCTACGGCACCGATGCCGGCCAAGGAACCACGACCGGTACGTGAGACAAGCCGAACCTGACGCAGGTCGGTCCCCTATCCGACGGCTGATCAAGTCACCGGGGCGCGCATGGCTTTGCTACCATGCGCGCCCATGTTGATTTCGGATTTCGATTACCAGCTTCCGAACGAGCTGATTGCGCAATTCCCGGCCGCGTCGCGTCGGGATAGTCGCCTGCTCGCGGTTATGGAAGAACTCAAAGACAGGCAGTTTGCCGAGCTGCCGCAGTTGCTGCGTCCAGGTGACCTGTTGGTATTCAACGATACCCGGGTGATTCGGGCGCGTCTGCAGGCCACAAAGGACACCGGTGGTCGTGCAGAAATCCTGATCGAACGCGTCACCGGAGAGCGCAACGCGCTGGCCCACGTGCGGGCGAGCAAATCGCCGAAGCCGGGCGGTCGGCTGTTGCTTGAAGGTGAGACTGAAGCCGTCGTGTCGGGCCGCGAGGGCGAGTTGTTCGACTTGCGGTTCTCCGTTGACGTCATGCCGTTTCTCGATAAGTTCGGCGAGGTGCCGCTGCCGCCGTACCTGCAGCGGCCCGCCGGCGATGCCGATATTGATCGGTACCAGACCGTCTACGCCCGCGACCCCGGCGCGGTTGCCGCGCCGACCGCGGGACTGCACTTCGATGATGCGATGCTGGAGGAGACGCGCGCCATGGGGGTTCAACATGGCTGGGTGACCTTGCACGTCGGCGCCGGCACATTCCAGTCTTTGCGAGACGAGCAGATCGAGGCGAATCGCCTGCACAGCGAGCGAGTTGAGGTCGGCCAGTCGTGTTGCGACGCTGTGCGTGAGACGCGCGCGTCCGGAGGGCGGGTTGTCGCGGTCGGCACCACGTCTGTGCGTGCTCTTGAATCGGCTGCCGCCAACGGCGAACTTCGTCCGTTCGCCGGCGAGACGGATCTTTTTATTCTGCCCGGATACCGGTTTCGCGTCGTTGACGCCATGATTACGAATTTCCACCTGCCGCAGTCGTCGCTGCTGATGCTGGTTGCCGCATTCGCCGGGAAAGACAGGGTCCTGTCGGCCTATCGCCACGCCGTGAGTGAGAATTACCGATTCTTCAGTTACGGTGACGCCATGTTCATGACAGCCGAGAACTCGCCATGAAGTTTGAGGTCGCCGAAAGATGCGGAGCGGCGCGCTGTGGCACGCTGAAATTTCGCCGTGGTGATGTGCGGACGCCGGCGTTCATGCCTGTAGGCACGTACGGGACCGTCAAGAGCGTCACGCCGGAGGAGGTTGCGGCAGACGGCGCTGAGATCATTCTCGGCAATACTTTTCACCTCATGCTGCGGCCGGGTGCCGAGATCGTGCGAAAGCACGGCGGCCTGCACGAATTCATGAACTGGCACAAACCGATACTCACGGATTCGGGCGGCTTCCAGGTCTTCTCGCTGGCGGCTATGCGCAAGCTGACGGAGGAGGGTGTCAAATTTCAGTCGCCGGTCAATGGCGACGAAGTCTTCCTGACGCCCGAAAAATCGATCGAGGTGCAGCACGATCTCAACGCCGACGTCACCATGGTGTTCGACGAGTGCACGCCATACCCGGCGGCGCCCGACGACGCGAAATCATCGATGCAGCTGTCGCTGCGCTGGGCGCTTCGCAGCCGACGCCGATTCGATGAGCTGAAGCACAGCGAGCCGGGTCGTGGCGAAGCGTTGTTTGGGATCGTCCAGGGAGGCATTTACGACGCGCTCAGGCAGGAGTCGCTCGACGGTCTGCGCCAGATCGGTTTTGACGGCTATGCGATCGGCGGCCTCGCGGTGGGTGAGCCCGAAGAAGAGCGTCATGCGGTGCTCGACGGGCTGATGCCGCAAATGCCGGAAGATGCGCCGCGTTATCTCATGGGCGTCGGCAACCCGATCGATATTGCGGAGGCTGTGCTGCGTGGCGTAGACATGTTCGACTGCGTCATACCGACGCGCCACGCCAGGAACGGTCAGCTGTTTACTTCGCGCGGCACCGTCAAATTTCGGCATGCCGGCTATCGCGATGACACCTCGCCGCCCGACCCCGAATGCAGCTGCTACACCTGCCAGCATTACAGCCTGTCGTACCTGAGGCATCTCGTGAAATGCGGGGAGATTCTGGGTCCACGCCTGGCGACCATTCATAATCTACATTATTATCAATTACTTATGAATGACATCAGGGCCTCGATTCGCGCCGGCACGCTGCCTGAATTCGTCGATGGCCTGCGGGCTACCTACAGCAGCCGGTGAATCTGCCCGCTGTCGCCTTGGTATTGCCGAAGTCGCCCCCAACTCCTTGCGCTTGTGCCATAATACCGCGCTAATTTTCGGGACACCCTCCCGGCTCGCGGTGTTTCGTGGCCGACGAGACATTCCGATCACTTTTTCAGCACTAGATCGTCAACTCTAAAATCCTGGATACCTAATGGACTTCTTCATTCAAAATGCCTACGCGCAGGGCGCGCAACAGGGCGACTCAACCAGTTTCATCATCATGATGGTACTGATGTTCGGTGCATTCTATTTTC
>CAYTTZ010000216.1:0-4900 GCA_964440945.1 uncultured Woeseiaceae bacterium | reverse complement strand
AGACCAAGCCCCGTGCCTTGCGGGCGCATCGTGAAAAACGGCTCGAACACGCGTGCGTGCAGCTCGTCAGGAATGCCGGGACCGTCATCGGTGACACACAAATGAACCGAGTCACCGAAACGATGCCCATGCAGCAGAATATTGGCGCGACCGTTGCCAGCCTGATCCGCATTCGTTATCAGGTTGAGCAGCGCACCTTTCAGGGCATCCTGGTTTGCCGCGACGCCCAGGGTCTGGTCCGTCACTGATACACGCAGCTCGGTTTGTGCGCCAAGCTGCCCCTGCAGCGTCTGGACGACATCATTGAGTAAGCCGGGAACGCTGATTTGCTGCTGCGAGCGACGGGCCCCGGCAGCGAACCCGAGCATGTCGTTCACCATGCGCTTGAGTTCCTGCAGTCCCGCGCTGATCTTGTCAGCCACCCGTGCGTTTGCCGCTGAGCTGCGGTCCAGCTTGTCCGCATACAGCATGGAAGACGCCAACGGCGTTCGCACCTGGTGAGCGAATTCCGCTGTCATCTCGCCGATTGCCGTCAACCTCTCGTTGCGCTGCCTCAATTCCGACATGCGTCGGCTTTCAGTCACGTCCGCCAGCAGCAGCACTTCACCGGGTTCTGTCTTCAGGGGCCGGCGTGAGAGGCTGAGCCAGCGTCCGTCGCAAAGCTGGATGTTGCCATCCTCGCTGCCGCCCTCGCGGACCTCGCGCCGGACGATATCTGCCCAGGAGCAGCCAATAAGGGGTTGATTCAACAGCGCACTCGCCTGGCTGTTCTGCTGCCGAATTATGCCGTAGCCGTCAATAACCAGAATCGCGCCTGGCAGAGTCTCCAACAATTCGGACAGGCGCCGGCCGAGACGTTCTTTCTTGACCAGTTCCGTCAGCCGCGCCGACTGCTCGGTCCGCAACTGGCGCGTCAGAGACTCAACCGTATCCTGCAGATCGCGGTACGACTCCTCGAGAAGTCCCGACTGCTGGTTGAAGATCTCGAACGCGTTTTGCAGCTGCGCGGCATCCAGCGGCGACGTGGCCAACATTATTCTCCATTACGAAAGAAAGTATCTATGCAACAGAAAATGCAAGGAGCGTGCCAGAACGACTTTTTGTTACTTTTCAGTGACTTAAGGAACTTAAAGGTGAGGCAGGGAGCGTCAAAATTCTGACATTGGCGGCTTGCTGACGGTTTTCGGACGATCCGTCGCTGCGCCGACGGCGCAGCCGCAGATAATTACTCAGAGATCTCCGAGCTCGTACTTGGCGATTTTCTCGACCAGCGTTGTACGACGCATGTTAAGGAGGCGCGCGGCCTTGGCAACGACGCCGTTCGACGCCTGCATGGCCTGCTCGATCAGACCGCATTCAAGCGACTGCAGGCTGTCTTTAAGATTAGCGGTGCTGAGCTGCATCGCCTCGGACACCGTATTCAACTCGGCATCCAGCATTGGCTGTGCATCGCGATACTTGGCCGGGAGATCCTCGACCTCGATGATGCCCTCCGGCTTGATGATTGCCAGCCGCTCCACCAGGTTACTGAGTTCGCGAATATTGCCCGGCCAACTGTAGTTAGCGAGCGCCTCGGCGGCAGTCGCGCTAACACGCAGTTCACCCTGCTGCTGGCCGCGGTTCGAGATCAGTAATTCCTCGAGCAGCTGCGGGAGGTCCGAGGCCCGCTGGTACAGCGGCGGCATCTCGATTGGAAATACATTCAGACGGTAGAAAAGGTCTTCCCGGAATTCGCCGTCTTTGACCGCCTGCGGCAGGTCTTTGTGCGTCGCAGCAATGATGCGGACGTTGCAGCGCTGCATTTTGCCGCTGCCGACTCGTTCGAAGGTCCGCTCCTGCAGCACGCGCAGCAGCTTGACCTGCATGTCGACGCTCATGTCGCCAATTTCGTCGAGGAACAGCGTACCGCCGTCAGCCAGCTCGAAGCGACCGGTACGCGCGCTGATAGCGCCGGTGAAAGCGCCCTTCTCGTGTCCGAACAGCTCGCTCTCGAGCAAATCGGCTGGAATCGCGCCGCAGTTGATTGGCACGAACGGCTTGTCTGCGCGTGCCGAGAGATCATGAATGGTGCGTGCAACAAGTTCTTTGCCAGTGCCCGACTGACCGGTCACGAGCACATTGGTGTCAAAGTCCGCGACCTGTTCGATGAGCCGTCGCACGGCGCGAATGGGGTGTGAGGTACCGGTGATGCGATGTCGGCGCTCCGCTCCCTGGTAACGCTCGGCCCGCCCAAGCAGGTGCTTCAGTTGCGAGCGCTTTAGCGGCAGGTCCAGCGCCCAGTTGGGGCCATCGTCAAAGCTGGCTTCACCTGAGAGGCATAGAAAAGGTAATCCGGGGTGTTGCTCACGAATTCGGCTGGCGGTCTCAAGGACTGCCGCGTCGCCGTGGCTGTCGACGATTACCGCGGCGAGTTCGCCGGAATCGGCGGCAGAGCCGGGTGATTCAGCTATGACGGGATCGTAGTCAAGAAACTTGAGCCGGTGGCTCAACTCGGCCGCGTGCTGGACGTTGGCGTCGAGTACCAGAACTTTTGCGCGGCTATCATTGCCGGTTAGCATGCCTGTCCCCATCAGTTGAATGTCTAAACGAGGAGTGCAGCATAAACCCTTGAAATGACTGCATTTGTGACTCAGGTCACAAATGAGGGCTTTTTAACGTAATTCGTACGCCTTCTTGGCAACCTGGCCGCGTCGCAGCTCGGAGATCTTGCCAGTGACCGTCTGCCGGGCCTGGCGGGCGTCGGCGGCAACCTTCTCGGTGCTGCGCTGCACCGCAAGCAGCAACGGACGCCGCTCCGCCTCAGGTACGTTCAAAACCGCGGCACGCAAGCGCACCGCGATATCCTCGACACGCTCCCATTCACCGGTGGCAGCCAGTGCTTCCATCTCTTCTGACAGTTGCAGAGCAATGGATACGGGCTGTGCTTCAAGTACGGCTTGGCTGGCTACCATGTTGTTACTCCTCGAGGTGTCGGTCTAGACCTCGTCGGCAATTGCGTCCCACGCTTCCTTGAGTTCTCTCAATAGTCCTGCGACTTCTTCAAGAATGCTTTCATCGTTCTTCAGGTTGGCCTCGAGCAGGCGTCGCATCATGTAGGCGTACAGCGCGTCAAAATTCTCGGACATGCGCTGGTCCTCTTTGTGGTTCAGGCTCGCCTGCAGACCGTTGATGATGCTGATGGCGTCGGAAATATTATTGCCCTTTTCTGCAACCCTGCCTTCTTTCATCTGTGTTGCAGCGAGGCCGATCTTGGCCAACGCACGTTCCATCATCAGCTGAATCAGCCGATGCGGCGATGCATCTTCAATCCGGCTCTGTGTGTCGAGCTGCTGATAAGCCTTGGCGGCCGGGTGCGGTGCGGGTGAGTACATTCGTGCGTCCTTTACTGTAATTAGTTGTTGGAGTTGCCGGGGCCGGGCAAATTACCCAGCTGCTGCGCGAGGAAACTACTGGTGGAACCCAGTTCGGCCAACAGGGAATCCAACGCATTGAACTGCCGTAATAGTCGTGTCTCCAGTGACGCGAGTTTTTCGTTGAGCGATTCGCGTTGATCGCCAAATCCTTCGATCTGAGTCTCGAGTCCCTGGCTGCGCGTTTCGATAATGCCGCCACTTCGGAGGAAGTTGTCGGCGAGATCGTACAGTCGAACGGCAAAACCATCGGTGCTCGAGAAAAGATTGCCGAACTTGACAAACTCGTTACTGAGCGCATCGGTCAATACGGTGTCGTTCAGCGAAAGCGTTCCATCCAGCTGCGTCTCGATACCGATGTCGCTGAGTGCCGAAAATGGTGAATTGACATCCTCAACCGTATTGCTGAGCTCGCGGCGAACCTGGTCGCGGATACCGCGGATGGTTGCGTCACCCAGTAGCGGACCGGACGTCAGCGCGTCGGCATCGTAGTCGGTCAGGCTGTCGAATGTGGAGACCAATGCATTGTAACTGGCCACAAAATCTTCCACCAGGCCGCGTGCCGCCGATGCGTCATTCTCGACAAGCAATTGTTCGGCCGCGCCCATGGTGGATGCAATCAGCTCCAGAGTAACGCCTTCAATGGCGCCTTCAATGGAGTTCGTACTGCTGACAACATCCAGACCGTCGATCCGTATCAGAGCGTCCTGGGCGGCAATCGATTCGGTGAGCGATGTGAGACCATTAAGCGGATCGTACTCAAGGACGCTAAGTCCTCCGTCGCCGCCACTTTGATTAACCGTGATCGGACTCGCCGTACCGGTCGTATCGGAAGAGAGAATCAGATAACTGCCAGTCGTCGCGTTTACTATTGTCGCCGCAACGCCGGGATTATCGAGCTTCTCGTTGATCGCATCGCGTATGCCGGCCAACGTATTGTTCTGGTCGGTTATTTCAATAGACGTGGTCGCGGCACCCAGACTGACAAGCAACGTGCCGGTGCCGACGACGGCATCGGCGCTGGCGAAAGCACCTGATGTCAATTTTTGAGTCTGCGCAAGTTGCACGACTTCGATGTCGTATTTTGCCGGTGTGGCATTGGAACTGGTGCTGGCGGTAAAGACGTCTTCATTTCCCGAAAGCGCCTGACGCGTCAGGAACTTGTCCGCTGTCTTCATCGCATCCAGTTTGTCGCGGAAATCCGAGAGCGCTGATTTCAGACTGCCGAAAGCGGAAAGCTTGGATTGCGCTCTCGCCTCCTTCTGTCCGATCCTAAGCTCCACTGGCTGGCCCTCCGCGGCAACCAAACTCTGCACAATCCCTGAGATATCCAGTCCGGACCCTATTCCTGTCGATACAATGCTAGGCATTTCAAATTTCCATTCAATCCTAAGTCAGTAACTACAAGAAACGTGCCAAAACTCTCTGATTTGTCCGTTGCACCGTAATTATGCTGTTCCTGGTCGAACAAGAAATAATTATTTGTTTGC
>CAYTTZ010000215.1:0-4920 GCA_964440945.1 uncultured Woeseiaceae bacterium | reverse complement strand
AATGAGTCGTTATTCACGCAGGCGTAAGTACTGCCGTTTCACCGCTGAGGGCATTAAGGAGATCGACTACAAGGATCTCAACCTGCTCAAAGCCTACGTTACCGAGACGGGCAAGATCGTTCCGAGTCGGATCACGGGGACCAAGGCTCACTACCAGCGCCAGCTGGCTACGGCAGTGAAACGTGCTCGTTTTCTCGCGCTGCTGCCGTATACCGATCGGCACTAAACGCCGTAGGTCAGGCTAGTGCGGACAATCGCCTCTTGGCTTGTCGCGCGGCCGCAAAACGCGGTAATGGGGCTGGCGGTAACGCTGCTGTTGCCCGCGCCGCAGCTGACCAGCGGCGTGATCATGGCGCTGCTGGTGCTGGCACAGGGAACAAAGCTCGCCCTGGTTGAGGGCTGCATTGCCGCGGCGGTGTTGTTGACGGTATCGCTGATTTTTGGCGTGTCGATTCCGTCGATCGTCACGTTGATGGCCGGCACCTGGGTGCCGGTCCTGCTGCTCGCGGTCATGATGTTGGGCTCGCGATCGCTGACGCTGACCGTGCAGGTTGCGGTTATTGTCGCGGCAGTGGCGCTGCTGGGATTTTACATTGTCGTCGTCGATCCGGTTGCGTTTTGGCAGCCGTACATGGATACGATGGCGGAGATCGTACGGCAGAATAATCTGCAGCTGAACCTGGAGTTGCTGACTGCAGAGGTTATGAACGTATCGGCCGCGTTGGCATTTTGGATGCTTTACACGGTTGGCTTGTTACTGGGGTATGCGTTGTACAAGCGGCTGCCCGGCGAAACCGGAGATTTTGGTCGGTTTCGTGATTTGAATTTGGGACGTGTTATCGCGGTAATGATGGCGTTGACTTCATTGTTGGCGCTCGCTTTTAATGCGACCTGGCTGCAGAACCTCGCGTTCATGTTGTTCGTGGTGTTCTGGATCCAGGGCTTGTCGATCGTGCACTGGATGCACGCGCAAGGCACGTTACCGCTGGCGGCGTTAATCGCCGTCTATGCGTTATTGCCGTTCCTGCAGGTACTGCTGATGACGGCACTGGCGGTTTTGGGTTACACGGATGCCTGGTTTGATTTCCGGCGTCGAATGAAGAAGGCATAGAAGGTTCTAATCATGAACGTGATTTTGTTGGAAAACGTTGAAAATTTGGGTGGCATTGGCGACATGGTCAAGGTCAAGCCTGGTTACGGTCGTAACTTCTTGTTGCCGCAGGGCAAAGCTGCCCTCGCGACAGCGGGTAACATCAAGGCGATTGAATCGCGTCGCGCCGAGCTCGAGAAAGCGGCCGCGAAAGATCTTACGAAGGCCAAGGCCCGCGCGAAGACGATCAATGGCCTGGAGGTTGTTATATCGGCAAACGCCGGCAGCGAAGGCAAACTCTTTGGTTCCGTTGGTCCGATCGACATCGCCGAGGCACTGTCAGCGATTCAGGTCGAGGTAGAACGCGCCGAGATTCGCATGGCAGACGGCCCGATTCACGACCTGGGCGAATTCGCAGTTGGTGTTCATCTGCATACGGAAGTAGACGCCGAGATTACGGTCAAGGTTGTTGCCGAAGACTAACAACGACCTCGCGCGCCATTGCGGCGCTCAAGGCTGGTCTGAATCGTGCCGTTGTGTGCCGGTGACCGATGTATTTCAGCCATTATGCGGCTGCTACTGACGTCCCCTGACACGCTTTTACGCACGGGCCCGGCAATGTGTTACTTTTCCAGCAGAGTGATCAATCCTCGAGGGAACTGAACAATGGTGCGTGCTGTGGACGACGGATTTGGTGGTGGAGGTGCGGAGCAGCGCCTGAAAATACCGCCGAACTCCATCGAGGCCGAGCAAGCACTGATCGGCGGCCTGATGCTCAACGCCCAAGCCTGGGACAAAGTAGCGGATGTCGTTCTTCCCGACGACTTCTATCGTAAGGACCACCGCCTGATTTACTCGGCGATCGGCAAGCTGATCGAAGGCGGTAGCCCGTGCGACGTGGTAACCCTGTCCGAGCACCTCGACGGCTGCGGCGAGCTGGAGCAGGTCGGAGGGCTCGAGTACCTGGCGACACTTGCTAATGAAACGGCCGGTGCGGCAAACGCACGCGCCTACGCCAAAATCATTCGAGAACGCGCGACACTGCGGGCGCTCATCAACGCAGGCAATGAGATCAGTGGCAACGCGTTCGCAAGCGATGGGCGGACCGCATCTGAAGTACTCGACGACGCCGAGCGTATGGTCTTCGAGATTGCCGAGAAAGGCAGTCGTGGTAAGAAGGGTTTCCGTTCTTTGAAGCAAATCTTGCCGGAAGCTGTCGATCGCATCGATCTGCTGCACCAGTCGGACGGCAGCATCACCGGTATTTCAAGCGGCTACCATGAATTCGACAAGCTGACCGCGGGCCTGCAAGCCGGCGAACTCATCATCATTGCGGGCCGTCCGTCCATGGGTAAGACGACACTCGCACTCAACATCGCCGAGAACGCAGCGATTGGCTCGAAGGTTCCAACTGCGGTGTTCTCAATGGAAATGCCATCACAGCAACTGGCGTTTCGCATGATTTCTTCGCTGGGTCGCGTGGACCAGACTCACCTGCGTACGGGCAACTTCCCGGATGAAGACTGGTCCAGGATCAACACCGCTGTGCAGCTGATGTCTGATGCGCCGATCTTCATTGATGACACGCCGAGCCTGTCGCCGACGGAAATTCGCGCGCGAGCGAGACGCCTGCATCGTGAGCATGGTCTCGGCCTTGTGGTCATTGATTACCTGCAGCTCATGCAGGTCGAAGGTAGCAAGGAAAACCGCGCAACCGAGATTTCCGAGATTTCTCGTGGCCTGAAAGCGCTGGCCAAGGAACTCGAGGTTCCGGTTATTGCGCTGTCGCAGCTCAATCGCAGTGTTGAACAACGCACCGACAAGCGACCGGTAATGTCGGACCTGCGTGAGTCGGGTGCGATCGAGCAGGATGCGGACCTGATCGTCTTCATCTACCGAGAAGAAGTCTACAATCAGGACACGCCAAGAAAGGGCATCGCGGATATCGCGATCGCGAAGCAACGTAACGGACCGATTGGTGATTTCCCACTGACCTTCGTCGGCCGCTACACGAAGTTTGAGAACTGGGTGCCTGATGCTTATGCGGAAGACTATCCGTGAGTTTTGGAGCTCGAGCGCTAATCCGGCTCGGCGCACTCAAACATAACCTGGAAATCATTCGTCAGGCCGCGCCGGACTCTCGTGTAATGGCGGTCATCAAGGCGAACGCCTACGGTCACGGCATGGTTGCCGTCGCGCAGCATCTCACGGACATCGACGCGTTTGCCGTGGCACGCGTTCCCGAGGCATTGCTTCTACGTCAGCAGGGTATCGAGGCGCCCATTGTTTTGCTTGCCGGCGTGATGACCGAGGCAGAACTGGCGTGCGCCATCGAGTTTCAGTTCGAGCTCGTTGTGCACTGTGTCGAGCAGCTGGAGTTACTGGAGGCTGCGAGATCGGGCGCCGTTACCGTCTGGCTCAAGTTCGATACGGGTATGAACCGTCTCGGCTTTCCCCCGCAAGACGCCGATCCGATTATCAGCCGGCTGAGGGCGATGCGCGCGGTCGATGAACTACGCTTGATGACGCACCTCGCCAGCGCCGACGAACTGGAGGGCGACACGACAGCCGGCCAGCTGGCGCGATTCAGGCCGATCGTCGAGCGCTTCCAGGGCGCGGTCAGTATTGGCAACACCGCCGGTACTTTCGGCTGGCCTGCCGTTGCCGAGGCACGCGCCGAATTCGGTTTCGCCGGGGATAACTGGGTTCGGCCTGGCCTTGCTCTGTTCGGTATATCGCCGTTCGAAGACAAGACGGGCTTTGAGCTGGGTCTTAAGCCGGTTATGCAGTTCGAGGCGCGCCTTATTGCGACGAAGCCGCTGCCAAGCGGCGCCGAGGTAGGCTACAGGGGTAGTTACATCAATGACAGCGATACTCGGCTCGGCATCATTTCGGCCGGGTATGGCGATGGATACACGCGGCATTTCCGTGCAGGTACGCCCGTGTTGATCAATGGTCGCCGCGTGCCGCTGATTGGCAACGTATCGATGGACATGATCGCCGTCGATCTGGGCGCGGATTCAACGGACAAGGTCGGCGATATAGCGACGCTTTGGGGTGATGGACTGCCCGTCGAGGAGGTCGCACCGTTTGCGGACGCGATCCCCTATGAACTCGTTTGCGGCGTAACGAATCGCGAGGACAGCGAAGTCGTCGAGTAAGTCCAAACAGCGCGCTAGGAGAGGAAGAAACCCATCTTTACGCCGGCGAGTTGCACGACGTCGTTGTCTGACAGCTTGCGGGCCTGCGGGCCAGTCGGTTCACCGTTGACGAGCGGAAAATCGCCTTCCTTGCCGGACTCCACGTGCACTATGTAGTAGCCCTCGGCGCGTCGTGTGATCGCAGCTACCTGAACGCCGGGGCGGCCGAGCGTTGTAAGTGCTTTGGTCAGTTCCAGTTCGCGTCCTGCGAAGGCTCCGCTTAACACCTGGAGCTTCGCCAGCGGCAAAGCGCTCGGTGCGCTGGCTGGATCGATGCCGGTTTGTGTGGCCGTCGACGGAGGTGGTGGCGGCGGTGGTGCTAATTTTTCTTTTTCCGGCGGCGGCTCGTCGTTCAGTGCGGCGGCGTCTTCGGGGTCCAGTTTCACGGCGGCGGCTGCTTCAGACTCGGCATCGGAGCCGGCTGCCTCGCGCGCTGCTTCGGCCGCTGCCTCGGCTGCCTGCTCGGCCTTGGCCAGTTGGTCTGCATTCTGCTGACCCGCTGGAATGACCATGGTCTTCTCGAACTCGTCCTGCTCGCTTTCGTTGGTCTGCTGATCCGAGAAACGCAGCTGATGGTGGCCAATCGTGATCACGTCACCGTGGTGCAGTGCGTGCTTCTTGATCAACTTG
>CAYTTZ010000214.1:0-4924 GCA_964440945.1 uncultured Woeseiaceae bacterium | reverse complement strand
GACATACAACGCTTTTGTCAGGATATGCGGTTGGCAGACAATGATCGCGCCGACTACAAAGCCCGCGATGTAGATCGAGTAGAAACTGTTGAAAAGGTTGCCCTCGGTGTTCACCAACGCAACCAGGTTCGGATCTACAGCTCGTAATGCAGCGACGCTCGAGCCTGGCTGTTGCATCGCAAGCCAGACGCAGGAGCCGACAACCAGAATAGTAACGATGATCATCAGGGTGCCCTGCAGCATATTCGTCAACACATGCGCATAGGTACCGCCGATAAACACGTAGCCCGTGACGAATATCAGCGTGATCGACAGCGCCAGTTGATTGGAGATGCCGAGCAGGCTCTGCATCACGATCGAGATTCCGCCTACCAGCAGCACCACGAACGCGAACGAGAGCAAATTGAGAATCGAAAAATACAGCGCGAAGCCTTTCGACTTGTAGCGCTTGCCGATCCAGTCAGGGATCGTCAGCGCGCCGGATTCCGCACCGATCCGGCGAAAGCGAAACGACAGGATGGTCAGCATGACGATAAAACCGATACCTACGGCAATCGACATGTGGAAGAAGGCACCGAAACCGTCAACGTAGACGAACCCGGGGTTGATAATGAACGTCGCGGCCGACGACACGCTGGCCGCCAGCGTAATACCGACAACAAGTGGGTGCATGGCGCGATTGCCGACTGCGAAGCTGCCAAAGCCGGTCGTCTTGCGATACCCCTGCCAACCCAGCCAGGCCGTACCAATCAGGTAGACGATGAATAACGCCCAGGCGAAACTCAAGACTAGGGGCCTGCCAGCGAGTCGAGAGTCGCTTTGATTGCGGCCACCTGCGCACCGGTTTTCGTGGCGTAATCATCGCCAGTGTAGCCCCACCAGTCCCAGCACCCTAAAGGATTAAGCGGTGCGATTTTGCTGCTGGCAACCTGTGGGTAGAGCACCAGTAGATTGTTGCTCTCTGCCCATTCGTTGTAACCGGCGCCGGCTGCAAAAGCATCGCCGATGAATTCAGCCGATTGCTGGCAGCCATGCAGCGCGATATGCACACCGCAGGACTCACCGGCGGCACAGGATGACGGCACGTACAGCAGCGCCGAATCCAGCATTTCCGCATCTTCTGCGCCGGGCTGCGGCACGGACAGGAGCTCACCAATGGCTGTTGTTCGCGCGTTCAAAGGTCCCTGCAAAGCCAGCAACAGCTCTCCGGCCGCATCGTAATCGCAGGCATTCAGGAACGGCGTTGTAACGGTCGCACAATCAGCACCGACGTCCAGGGTCGGCATACCGTGGGGTGCTTCGACATCGGTAACCACGGTGATATTTTCGGCCGCAAGGTACCCCTCATAGAAAGATTTTGCGGCCGCCGGAACGTCCTTGTTAATGATCGTATCGAGAGCGCCGTGGAACACCCACGCTTTGTCGTCCTGCAGGTTCTCCAGCGCGTCGACCGCAGCGTTCTTCGCTTGCTCATCGGCGTAAGCACGAAGTTCGTCCAGGCCAACGTCGCCACCGTTCATGCAGGGTCCAAGGCCCTTCTTCATCGCCCCGGACGCACACCAATACGGGCCACCGGCGATCAGACCCGCTCCGCTGACTAACGCGGAGTGTGCGACATGTAATTGTCCGGCCATGTAGGCACCGGCGGAGACTCCGGATACCGTGATCCTCGACGTGTCGACGTCGAATATCGGCACGGCAACGGTATCCACAGCATCGTCTCCGCCACAAGCTGCTACGAAGACGGCGAAAGCCAACAACCCTGAGCGCAATCTCATCATTGCACCCGTTGCAGAAAGCTGTCGATCGCCGCCAGGCACTCAGGCTCGTCGAGCTGCGGTACGTGTCCGCGATCAGGAACACGGATAACCTCAAGATCTTCCTTGTGCGCTTTCATCTTGTTCACAATGTCCTCTGTCAGGATGTCGGATATCAACCCCCACATTAGCTGCACCGGCGTGTCTTTCAGTGAATCGAACAAAGCCCAGGGGTCGCCTTTTTGCGGACCGACCTGGCGAATCGCCTCACCGATATTGCTGTCGATATCGAGCTCCGGAATACCCTCGGCATTCTCACGATAACCGCGCCAGGCCATCTTCTGCCAGTCGGCGTCAGATAGTCCCGGCAACCACTTGCCATAAATTTCCCGGGCTTGGGCAGCGGCTTCTTCCCAGCTTGTCACGGGCGGTACGCGCCCGGTGTACTCCTGCACGCGCGCCAGTCCGGCGGGATTGATCTCCGGTCCGATGTCGTTCATTACCACGCCAGCAACCCTGTCCGGGTATTGCGCGCTCATCGCCATCGCGATGAGCGCGCCCAGCGAGGTACCAACCACGATGACCTGTTCCATGCCTAGTGTATCCAACAGGGTCCAGGTGTCCTGCACATACGTTAGCGGGTGATAGTTGCGCCAATCCGGATCGTGGTCCGAAAAACCTCGGCCACGCAGGTCCGGCGTAAGGACGCGGCGACGATCGCTGATGTAGGTTGCGAGGTCTTCGAAATCCCGGCTGTTGCGCGTCAGCCCGGGCAGGCAGATGACGGGAGTTCCGGTCTTATCACTGCCAAAGTCCCGGTAATAGAGCTGTAATCCATCCGTGCTTTCGAAGAAGTGTGCGTTGCTCGCGGCTGACATTCGGGACCCTCAGAACCTGGTATCGGCGAACTGCTGCCGCAGCTCTCGCTTCAGCACTTTGCCATTCGGATTTCTCGGCAGTCCGTCAACAAAGACTGTCGCTGCGATGCGCTGTTGCTTGCCCAGTCGGCTATTGGCCCAGGCAGTCAGTTCCTGTTCGTCCATGGTCGTGCCTGGCGTCTTCACGACTACCGCCAGCGGTGTTTCGCCCCATTTGTCGCTGGCAACACCGATCACTGCCACTTCGTGGACGGCGTCATTCTCGAAGAGCGTGGCCTCGATGTCGGCCGGGTAAATATTCTGGCCACCCGAGATGATCATGTCCTTCTTGCGATCGACGAGGTAGAGAAACCCATCCTCATCCAGCTTGCCGATATCGCCCGTGCGCAGCCAGCGGACACCCGACGGGTGCGCCCAGGTATTGGCCTCGTTCTCCTCGTCGTTGTTGTGGTATCCAGCCATCATGAAACGGCTGTGGCCAACGATCTCTCCAGCTTCGCCGGAGGGCAGGATCGTATCTTTGCTATCGAGAATGACGATGTCCTGGCCCGGGCATGGCCGCCCGACGGATTCGATCTTCTCAAGCATGTCTTCCGGTTCGAGAACCGTGACGAGTCCCTCTGTCAGGCCATAGAGCTCGACGAATTCGCCAGGTAAGCGCTCCACGATTTGACGCTTCAATCCCACCGCGAGCGGCGAACCACAGCACATGTACGCATCGAGACTGCTGAGGTCGTAACGTTCAAAGTCATCGCACTCCAGGATCATCTGGAACTGCAACGGCACCATCGCGGTATGCGTGATTCGATCGCGCTCGACCATTTTGAGAAAGCCGGCGGGCGTGAACTTCCTGTCGATGAAGATCGTGCCGCCGCAATACATTGTTGAAAGCATCGCGACCCAGCTGATATTCGAAAACAGGCCAAGATTGCACACCGTGCGCGCGCCGGAGTGATAACGCAGCGGGACGGCCATGTCGCTCGCCCACGCCTCGCGACAGGCATGGTCGTGGACGATTCCCTTCGGCAGCCCCGTGGTGCCGGAACTGTAGATGATGTTGCACTCATCCTCCGCAGTTATGGTCACGTTTGGCTCGTCGTTCGAGCCGCTCTGCCGCAGATCATCGTAAGCCTGCCACCCGCTTATCTGTTCGTCGAGACTGATGAAGCGCTTGCCGATCTGTTCCGCCACGGCGTCGCGTATTTGCTCGACGCGCAGAACGTGTTCGCCGGAAGCAATAACCGCGCGCGCGCCAGCGTTGCCTATCATCGCGGCGATCGCGTCGTCGGTAATCGAAACATTCAACGGCACAGCAACAAGTCCAGCGCGAATGATGCCGAACATGGCTTCGGCCATTTCGTAGCTATTCTTCATCAAAACGATGACGCAGTCGCCGTGCACGAGGCCGCTGTCCAGGAGCGCATTACCGAGCTTCGCCGTACCTGTACCGAAGCCCGACCAGGTGACCGTGCTGCCGTCGCAAACCCACGCCGGCTTGTTGGGCAGAAAGCGAGCATTCTGCGCAATAATTTCTGGCAATATCAGTGGTTTAGGTGAGAACCAGGCCATCGTTAGCTCCCCGACAAGACGGCTTCTTAAAATTCAACGATCGTTGAATACTAGTTGAGTGGTCGTTGAAATTCAATTGCCGTGTCGCTACCGTGGCTTACTCATGGCCGCAAAAACCTCAAACAAAAAGAAGTCTGCAATGACAAAAGGCAAGCACCCAACTCGCGAGCGTATTCTGGACGCGGCCGAAGAATTGTTTGCGCTCAAGAGCTATGAAGGTGTCTCCGTGAGGAAGATCATGAGCAAAGCGGACGCGGACGTTTCGCTTGCTTACTACCACTTCAAGTCCAAGCGGGACCTGTTCGACCAGGTCATGCTGCGGCGCGTCGAGCACCTGAACTCCATTCGCCTCAAAGCCCTGGAAGCCGTCGAGGAACGTCACCCGGACGATGCACCAACCGTCGAGGAGATCATCGACGCATTCACGCATCCACTGCTTGAATTGCTGGGTCGCGAACATGACGAATGGAAATACTATTTTCAGCTGATCGCGCAGATCAATAGCTCGCCGGAATGGGGCGGCGAACTGATGACGCGCTATTTTGACCCGCTTGTTCGTCGCTTCATAGAGGCACTAAGCAAGGCGCTGCCCGACTGCGACGAGGCTGACCTTTACTGGAGCTATCATTTCCTGTCCGGCGCACTGACGCTCACCTTTGCCGAAACCGGCCGCATCGACAATCTGTCGAGCGGTGCATGCCAATCTTCCGACATGGAGGC
>CAYTTZ010000213.1:0-4967 GCA_964440945.1 uncultured Woeseiaceae bacterium | reverse complement strand
TTCGTAAATGGCCGACCGTTGCCAAGCTTCGGTGCGCAGCAGCTGGCGAAACTGATCGACGAAGAGTTACAGAAACACGGCGCAATACCGCAACGTTGATTTGCGTCAGTAAGCCAAAGGTCGATCCACTGCCATTCTTTGAACCAAGCGGGTCAATTGACGAGACCCCCATGTGATTTCACAACCGCATAAACTGCTGTCGCGTTCGTGACCAGGCGCAACCCAGCAACACAGCCACGAAGAACACCTCTGCGCCGAAATTGATGGCCGAGCTAATGAACTGCTGTAGTTGTTTGGGAATCTCGAGCGGCAATAGACTCGTGAGGACACCAAGCAAAGCGTCAGTGACGAGGTTAGTCAGGTAGAACGACAGCTTGATCGTGAATATCGACACCGCCGAAGTGATCGCCGAATCGAATGCGGACTTGAACAGTGTCCCGACGTCGTTGGCAAAGAGGTACAGTGGCTCACCTTTGTATGCCCACTGCGGGCCGCACTGTTTGGCCGGAACCACAGGGGACGTCGGTAATCGTGCGAGAAACTTGCGTGAATCCGCTGGACTCGTCATGCACAATTGAATGACTGAACTTATGCGAGAAACGATTGGCGCATATTTACAAGACAAAGATTAGCCGATCTCTTTGTATAAATTATGCGCCTGTCCGTGGTTTTCCCGCGGTGAAAGTAGGTACCGGTACGAAATGCGGACGTTCAAGCTATTTTCGTGGGAGCGAGAGACATGGCCGATGCACCAACTGTGGCGAATTTGGTTGACGGAATCGAGGCGCATGACGCGTCTGTGGTTGCAGCGATATCGACACTAACAGATCGCTGCTTGGTCGATGCGCGCAATCGGACGCTGTTTGATGTAGCAATCGTCTCCGACAACGCTGAGGTGATCGCGCTGCTGGCATCGGATCCGGTTGCGCTCGAGTTCGCTGCGCCGGTTGACGCGACGATCAAGGAGCCAATCAAGCATGCCGTTGCAATGCATGAGGTCGAGGCGCCTATCTCGAAGCTGGAGGCCAATCTGGAGAAAGCCTTCGGGGAGGACCTGGTATACGGACGTACTCCTTTACATGCGGCGTGCCGGGCCGGCAATGCGGGCGCCATGGAAACACTGCTCGCCGCGGGCGCGAAAACCAATGTAAAGGACGCGATCGGTCTCACGGCGCCTGAGCTGGCTTTCTATGCCCACGGCGAGAAGGGGTTGCGCGACTTCCTTGCCGTTTTCGAGAGCAGCAGCCAGACACAGTTTCCCGTGGGCAAGCGCCTGCTCAGGGAGACTTTTTCCTTTCCCGAGACGATGGCGCAGCTTCTTGAGGTCGCCAAACTCGACGCGTTCGCGCGTCGCCTGCTGTTTTGTTATCGGTGCGCATGGCTGGATATTGATGCGGTGCGCAGCATGCTGGCGGAGGGACAAGATCCCAACAAAGGCGTGACGGTTGAGCTCAATCCGTTGTGGGAAGCATGCACGTCAGCGATGTTGTGGGGCGAAGCGATACCGGGCGGATTCGAGATGGCGTTTCACTACACCAAGCATATGGGCCACCCCGGTGCGAGCGCGGTCTCCTTCGACAACGATTTACTGAACGAAGACGGTTCAAACTTCGGCAAGTTGTTCGCCGGGGCCAAGCGCAAGCAAAAGTCACAGATCAAGACGGTCAGGAAGATGACCATTGCGCCGGATGCGGAGCGCGAGGTGATCAGGCAGCGGATCGCGTTACTCGACGTTCTGTTCGATACAGGGATAGACGTCGCTCTTGCGCGCAAGAAGCAGGACTTCGTCACCTTTGGTGAACTGAAGCAAATGGGGCTGGGTGACGTTGCGGCCCGTCTGAAGCAGCGAGGCGGTAGCGCTGCCAAGGCACCGAAAAAGCGCAAGCCCGCGGCGTCGACATCCTGGGAGCTGGAAGGCGAAACCGGACTGAATACGGAGTATTGGCCGGAGGAGGGTGCAGGTGGACTGCTTCGCCTGATCTTGCACAACGTCTACGGCCCCGTTGACGGGGTCACGCTTTCCGTCCGCCTCTCGCGCGAGAAATCGAAGCCGGACGGTAAATGGCGCGACCTGAAGCCAGTGATGGAGACCGTGGAGGTTGAGGGCGAGATGGTGTCGCGTTCCGGATTGACTGAACCGGTCTATGGTGAGTCGCCGTGGGAGGCGAGCTATGAGCTTCCATTGAACAGGGCGCATGGCGCCAACGTGCTGTGGATTCGTCTCGACCACAAAGAAGAGGAGCGGCTGCGCGGCGAGCTGGACCCCTGGAAGTTTGCAAAAGGCTGAGAGGTCGTGCGCAAGCCCTGCGCTATGCGGTCGGGAAACAGTGCCTTTGCACGAAGCGTCTGTAGTTAGGGGGCCCTGATCCCTTCAATTCGTTGCGATACGCTTAATGGTAGGAATGTGTTGTTGGGCGATGCGTTCCAGCTCTCAAGTCGTCGATTCTATGTATGCAGCTGGGCGGACCGCTCTTGAGGCGAGTTTCCACCCATGATTCAATCCATCACCACGCGAGTCAATGGGTGCCCACTTTGGTGCCCAAACCAGGATCACCTACCGTCACTCAAGAGCATCTACCGAGTCGCAAATCTGATGCGTTACGTGCTCTTGGGTTATCTCAGGTCATGTTGGATTGCAAAATCTGTTCACTGAAAATCCGCGTGTCGGTGGTTCGATTCCGCCCCTGGCCACCATTCCAACCAAGAATTTTCGATTCCGCCGATTGGTGGGTTTTCCATTTTGCGCGGATCGCGAGACCTAATGCCTGGTCTCGGCGGCGTCGGTGTTTTCCAGCAAAACCTCGAAAATAGTCCTGCCCATATGTGCATACGAAGCCATTGCCGAAGGGAAGAGCTCCCTCATAGTTTTAGCAAAGTCTTCGAACGGTTTGTCCGGGTTCTTGCGTGTCGGCTTGCCGTCGTCATAATACGCCTTGGCAAGTTGCCGTGAGCTGAAGAACGATAAGACCATCATGGTGGCACCGCATTCTTCCTCCATTTCTTCGATCAGATACTCTTCCCAGACTTCCGCTAGCCAGTTGTGGCCGACTAAAAACCCCCGGGACCATTGCCCGATCGACGAGTCCTCATCGAGATTGGCATCGAGTTCGTCAGCGAAGCTGCAACCGTGCGGGAGATTCTGACTGCGCTCCAGTACTGAGGTGTTCACATCGTTGTAAACCGACATGATGCAATTCAGAATCTGTTGCGCTTCGTCTTCGTCCGCGAATTCAATATCTTCATCGTCACTAATCAGTGGTAGCCATTGTGATGTCGGAATCGTCTCGGGCGAACTCGCTATCGTGAACAGGAAACCCTGGAGCTCATGAAATCGAAGTGTCCCGGTTGGCCGCTTCGGGCCTTCCAGAAACTCGGTCAATAGCCGCGTTTCGTTCTTGGTCATAGTCTTTGGTATTCGTTTCACGAGTCGTTCCAGGGGCCGCCGGCAGGCCATGCGCCATTGATCGGCTTGCTTTTTAGGATGGACTTGAATACCGGTGCGAGGAATTCGCTGATACTGGCCAAAATCACCGCAAAGTCGTCGGGCCCCGCGAGCTTTGATTTTTGCAGAAACGCGTTCCACTGTTTGCCGAAGTTTTCATTGTTGCCAAGATCGAGGGCGAGTTCGTCAAACTCAATTACCTTTGTTCCTCGATTCTCAAACGTGCCACGCACAGCTTCGTAAAGAGCATCGCCGTGAAATTCGAATTGTTGCGACATGCGCCAGAGGTCATAGAAATCTTTCATTCGGCTGTTCAGGCTACCGAGATGGACCATGGCTTCTGCCTTCTCCGCAACAACGGTTTCCGGCGGATACATTCGCAGCGAAGGGGCGGGTAGATCAAGTAAGGTAGCGTAGTCGGCCAGCACAGCATCGGGATGAACAATGTCGCCAAAGCCGACATCCACCTGCATGTGAATCCGAGCATTCCCGAGCTGACCACGAAATCGGATACGCACGCCTTCGTAATCGGCGTCCTCTTTGATTCGCTGCGCTTCGACGGTTTCTGGGTCGAACACAAGTCCGTCATCCACGCTTTCGACTGCGCAGACACCGTGCATAATGGCGGCTAGATTGTCAGGCGAGTTGTCCAGGTAAGCCAGAAAGTCTATGTCTCTCGTGGCGCGGCTGTCCGGAGTGCCCCAGATTCGAAATAACAGCGCCCCCTTGAGCACAAACGAGTTGACGTGTTCTGTTTGGCTGAGCCGATACAGGAATCGTTCCATGGCGAAGTACTGGAGCACCTCGTCAAATGGGCGGTCAGTCTTTCTGGCTATGTTTAACAAACGCTGGTGTACCGAGGCAGATGTGTATTGCAAGGTGCGTCGATTCACAGGCTTGCCTCAAGATAGGGTCGCATCGTTTTCTCCACGCGACAGACTCGAGCAAACTCAATCAGCTTTCTGGGTTTGGGTTTCATGCGCTCACGATAAAGTTCGAGTGCTTCGAGCACCGTATCCATGCCGATTTTGTTTCGATATTTGAAACAATCCGCCAGTGTTTTCTCCGCGCTGTAAACTCGTACTGACGTATTCTCGATTGAGTATTGCTCTATGCCGGCGGCGAAGGCTTTGCCGGAAAACCAGTAGATCTGAATTGGTGGAAAGGTCAGACGCGGTGGTTCAGTGCCCCTATTTACTGCAATAGAAACGGCGTGTGGAATTTGCGTCGTAATGTCATGGAAGTGAAGTGCCGAAATAAGGCAGATCACACCCTGAGGTATTTTACGTGCCACAGTAACCAGATCCGGATCCGCCAGTGGTGGCAGGTCAGCCAGGCGATACAGACCACGGTCGAGACGTTCGAGCACACCCTCATCACGCATCGCGTAGAGCGTGCGACGGTGAATGCCTTGACTCAGGGCCTCACCGGTTTTCAGAATACCGTCGTGGCGCTGGAAAATCTGTTTCGCAGCCTCCACCTGTTTGTTTGAAGCGCGATTAGTCATTGGACAAATATACCTGCA
>CAYTTZ010000212.1:0-5000 GCA_964440945.1 uncultured Woeseiaceae bacterium | reverse complement strand
CCTCCACTCGCAAAAAACCAGGGAGATTGAAGGAAACAGCAACATGGCCATCGTTACGATGCCAGCGATTTTCTGAAGGACATGCCCGCCGAACGGATCCGCTACTTTCACCTGGCCGGTCACTACGTCGAGGCCCCGGACCTGCGCATCGATACGCATGGCACCGCGGTTGATGACCAGGCCTGGGACCTGTTGAAAGAAGCGTACGCGCTGTTCGGCCCGGTGCCGACGCTACTTGAGCGCGACTTCAATTTCCCGCCAATAGAAGAATTGCTGGATGAAGTTCGGCGCATCAAGGCGCTGCAGACAGAAACGGCGAGCCGGAAAGCCGCCAATGGCTGATCGCCCCGACTTCCAGGAAAAGCAGTACGCTTTCGCAGCGCACATCCGGGACCCGGACAACGTTCCAGCACCTGAGGGAATCGAGAACCGGCGGATGGCGATCTATCGCAAACTGTTCTTCAACAATCTAATCAACCTGCTAGCCACGATGTTCCCGGTGCTGCGTAAAATCCATAGTGAAGAGCAGTGGCGCGGCTTGATCCGCAAGTTCATGCAACATCACACGGCCGAGACGCCCTACTTCCTGCAGCTGCCGGAAGAATTGCTGAGCTTCCTGCAGAACAAGTACGAACCGACACCAGAGGATCACCCGTTTCTTCTCGAGCTGGCGCATTACGAATACGTCGAGCTCGCGCTTTCGGTGTCCACCGCCGAAAACGACATGACGAGCGTGAATCCGGACGGCGATCTGCTCGCGGACGTCCCCGTGAAATCGGCACTGACCTGGGCATTTGCCTATCACTACCCGGTACACCGCATTTCCCCCGAGTTCTTGCCGACAGAACCCGCTGAACAACCTGTCTATCTCGCGCTATACCGCGGCAGCAGTGACAAGGTACGTTTCCTCGAACTCAATGCTGTGACTGCGGGTTTGCTCGACGCGATCGAAAACAATGCGGCGAACGGCAGCGGTGAGACGCTCATTCGCGAACTCGCCAGGAAGATCAACTACTCCGACGTTGACGCGTTTATCAAGCATGGCAGCGATGCGCTAAGCGAAATGCGGAATCTGGAAATCGTCATCGGGACCCGACATGCGAACTGAAGGAATACAAAAATGAAAGCAGTGTTCAAATTTAAGGACCAGGTGGTCGGTATTCTCGAGTCCTCTGGCGACTGGCTCGCACTGTTACCTCTTCGCCTGTTGCTCGCGTACGAGTTTGGCAGCGCCGGCGTTATGAAACTCAACGGCAGCAACTGGTTTGGGCGAGTCCAGGACAATTTCCCGTTTCCGTTCAACGTTATACCGGTCGAGATCAGTTGGTTCATGGCAACCTGGGCCGAGATTCTCGGCGCGGCGTGCCTGGTCTTTGGTCTGTTCACACGCTTCTGGGCGTTCAGCCTGATTATCCTGACTATCGTGGCAATCGCCGGCGTGCACTGGCCTGAAGACTGGAACAGCCTCGCCGAGCTCTGGAAAGGTTACGCGATTTCCAACAAAGGCTTCGGGAACTACCGCATCCCGCTGTTGTTCATCGTTATGCTGGTGCCGCTGGTTTTCAGCGGGGCCGGCAAGCTCAGCCTCGACCATATCCTGGACAAGAAGCTGCGTTAGTACGGCGATTGCGAAGCGGCGGCAAAGAACTCAGGGGCGAACAGCAACCACAGATCCAGCAGTGAACGGCACCGTCGCAAGCCTTTGCAATTGCACGCTCGACTGCAAAATTGTTTACGACTAAAGTCGCCGAAGGAAAATTCGCAGTCCGGGGATCTGCTAATATCCGCTGATGCCAAGCAGTCAAGCAAGCCGCTTGCGTCGCGACATAGGATTCTTCGGCGCGTCTTTCCTGGTGCTGAACTCAATGATCGGTGCCGGTATCTTCGCCCTGCCCGGCAAAGTGGCCGTCAATGCCGGGTTGCTGAGCCCGTGGTTGTTCTTGCTCGTCGGTTTGTTGTTCCTGTCCGTGGTGTTGACGTTCGCCGAACTCGCGAGTTACTACGACAAGACCGGAGGCCCCGTCATCTATGCGACCGAAGCTTTCGGCCCCCTGGCCGGGTTCAGCACGGGCTGGTTAATCTACCTGGCACGCATGACCGCTTTCGCCGCAAACGCCACCGTCATGGCAACTTACCTCGCTTCCTTGTCAGACCTGTTTGCCGGTGATCTCGCACGCGCCGCCATTATCATGGCAGTCACGGCGGGTTTGACCTGGGCCAACGTGATCGGCGTGCGTGACGGCGTGCGCACGATGGGCATACTGACGTTCCTGAAGATCACGCCATTGCTGCTGCTGGTCGTACTCGGTTTGCAGCACGTTACCGGGAGTACGTTGATACCCGCGGCACCGTTCTTCGTCGAAGAGCTGGGCGGCACGACGCTGCTGCTCATCTACGCGTACGTCGGTTTCGAAACGGTAGCTGTCACTGCGGGCGAAACCGCCCAACCGAGAAGCACGATACCGAAAGCGCTGGTCGGCACAGTTCTCGGCACCGGATTGCTGTACTTCGTCATTGTGCTGGTGTTCGTCTCTACGATTGCGCCCGACCAATACGGTTCGGCAACCCTTGTCGATATCGGGCGCACGCTCGCCGGGCCAATCGGCGCGTTCGCGATTACGCTGGCAGCCGTTTTCTCGATCGGTGGCAACCTCGCCAGCTCGATGATCGCGGCGCCGCGACTAATCTTCTCCCTGGCCGAAAACCGCTTGCTGCCGAAGTGGTTCGGGCACGTACATGCCAAGTACGCGACGCCGGACCGCTGCATCCTGATTATGGGTGGCATGGCACTCGTGCTGGCGCTGACGGGGTCTTTCGTGAAGCTCGCGATCGCGAGTTCGCTGGCGCGGCTTCTGGGCTACATCATTTGTATCGCATCACTACCCGCGATCCGCCGAAATGCCAGCGAAGAGGTTCGGAAGAATGCATATCGCCTCAGGGGCGGCTATTCGATCCCACTGCTGGGATTGGTGGTCTGCATCTGGTTGCTCATGCAGTCGAAAGCGGAATCCTGGATAGCGGTATCGGTCCTGATCGCTATTGGCCTGGTCTTGTACTGGATCGAAAAGCGCACCGGCCTGACCGAGGCCGACTAGCGCCGCTTCGGTATATAGAGATCCGTCAGCGTGCCTTCAAACGCCTCCGCGGCGAGCGCAACCGTCTCTGACAAGGTCGGGTGCGGGTGTATAGTCAGACTCACATCAGCAGCGTCAGCACCCATCTCCACAGCCAGCCCGATCTCGGCGATCAGGTCACCGGCGTTGGGGCCAACGACGGCACCACCGAGCACCTGCTTCGTTTTCCTGTCAAACAGCAGCTTGGTGAAACCCTCACTACGCCCCAGTGCCAGCGCGCGACCACTCGCGGCCCAGGGAAACTGCCCTTTCTCGTACTCGATGCCCTGCGCCTTCGCTTCCAGCTCCGTCAGGCCCACCCAGGCGATCTCCGGGTCCGTGTACGCAACAGAAGGAATGGTTCGCGCATCGAAGTAGCTCTTCTCTCCTGCCGCTACTTCTGCCGCTACCTTCGCTTCGTGCGTTGCCTTGTGCGCCAGCATGGGGCCTCCAGCGAGATCACCAATAGCGAAGATGTGCGGAATATTGGTGCGCATTTGCTTGTCCACCGCAATGATGCCGCGCTGGTCGACGTTGACGCCGGCTTTTTCCGCGCCAAGGGTGCCACCGTTCGACTTGCGCCCGATGGCAACCAGCACACGGTCATAGACGCCAATGGACGGCGCTTTGTCACCCTCGAAGCTGACCTCGATGCCCGGCACCGTTGCACGCATGCCCGTTACCTTCGTCGACACGTGGATAGCTTCGTAGCGTGGCTTGATAATCTTCATGAACGGGCGCAGCAGGTCGGGATCCGTACCCGGCATCAGTGAGTCGGTCAGCTCGACCACGCTGACATCCGTGCCCAGCGCGCTGTACACGCAGGCCATCTCGAGGCCGATAATACCGCCGCCCACGACCAGTAGCCGGCGCGGCAGTGGCGCAAGTTCCAGCGCACCGGTCGAATCGATAATGCGTGGATCATCGGGCAGCCCCGGCAGCATTAAGGGTTCGGAACCCGCCGCAATGATGCACTTCTTGAAATCGACAGTTTCGTCATTGTTGAGCTCGAGGCGATGCGCGGAAACGAATTGCGCGCTCGCCTGAATAACACGGATCTTGCGCTGCTTCGCCATGGTGGAAAGTCCGCCCGTCAACTTGCCAATGACCTCGTTCTTCCAGTCACGCAGTTTAAAGGCATCGATCTCCGGTTTGCCGAAGGTAACGCCGTGCTCGGCCATCGCCTGGGCGTCGTCTATGACCTTGGCTGCATGCAACAACGCCTTCGACGGGATGCATCCGACGTTCAGGCAAACGCCTCCCAGCGTTGGCGCTCGTTCGATCAGGATTACGTCCAGACCGAGGTCGGCCGCGCGAAACGCGGCAGTGTATCCACCTGGCCCCGCGCCAATCACAACAAGCTCAGCTGAATGTGTCGCATCTCCATCGTCCTGCAGCCGTGTCGCGACGATCTCCGGCGCCGACATTCTGCGCGTCTCCTCGACTTCCGCTACGGGCACGTCGACATCCTGCTGTGCAGCCTCATCCGATGCTGCTGCGGTCCCGGGCTCAATCGTAACGACTGCGGTGCCGGTTGATACCCGATCGCCGACACTCACATCGACAGAGACAATAGTCCCGGCCTCACTTGCCGGAACGTCCATCGTTGCCTTGTCGGTTTCCAGCGTAATCAGCGAATCCTCGATCGCAACCACATCGCCGGGCGATACGAGTATCTCGATAATTTCTACGTCCTCGAAGTCGCCGAGGTCAGGTACTGTCAGCTGAACGCTCATTACGGAATGGCCTGCAGCAAAGCATCGACATCGGCAAGTTTGTCGCCGAGGAACGTTGTGAAGCGAACGGCCTGCGCGCCGTCGACCACGCGATGATCGTAAGAAAACGACAGTGGCAGCATGAGCCGCGGCTCGAACTTCGAGCCACTCC
>CAYTTZ010000211.1:0-5004 GCA_964440945.1 uncultured Woeseiaceae bacterium | reverse complement strand
AGGTCGCCCTGAGCGCTACTCCGGTTTTGCCGAAACCGACATCACCACAAACGATGCGGTCCATAGACTGGTCTGAGCCGAGATCCTCGAGTACGTCGTCAATCGTAGTCGCCTGGTCTTCGGTCAGTTCGAAAGGGAAGCCAGACTCGAAGCTGCGGTATTCGTTTTCCGGCCAGTGAAAGCTGAAGCCGGGGCGGGCCGCGCGTCGCGCGTAGACATCGAGCAGTTCGGCCGCGACGTCGCGGATCTTCTTGATTGCCCGACGCTTGGCCTTGTCCCACTGATCGCTGCCGAGCCGATGTAGCGGCGCATTCTCGGGCGAGGCGCCCGTGTAACGGGAAATGAGCTCCAGCGCATGCACCGGTACGTAAAGCTTGTCGCTGTCCGCGTATTCCAGGTGCAGAAACTCGGCCGTGATGTCGCCAACGTCGAGTGTGACCAGGCCAAGGTAACGCCCAACCCCGTACTCCTCGTGGACGACCGGTGAGCCCGGCTGGAGATCATTCAGTTGCCGAATAATGCTCTCAGGATCGCGGTCGCTCTTTCGCTTGCGGCGGCGCGTCTTGGTGCGCTCGCCGAAAAGCTGCTGCTCGCTGATTAACGCGATCCCGGCGCCCGGAAGCAATACGCCGCTGTCTATTGGCGCGACCGCAACGCCGATCTGCTTGTCGAGTCCGACGAAATCCTGCCAGCTTTCAGCGCGTGCGAGGTCGAGCCCACGGCCGGACAGCAGGTCGTAGAGCTGCTCGCGACGGCCACGTGAATCGGTCGAAAACAGCACGCGCCCATCGAAGGACTGCATGAACTGCATCAGGGACGCCGCCGCGTCCTCGTAACGTGCTTCGATCTTCATGGCGGGCGGCAGGCGGGTGTCGAAATTCCTGGTGTCGTCGCTTTCGGTCAGCGACTGTGCCGAATAACGAATGTTGGCGAATCGCCCGAGCTGTTGCGCCACGTTGTCGGGCGCTACGAAAGTCTCGTCGATATTCAGTATGGGCCTTTCCGGATCCAGGCTGCACAGCTCGTAGCGTTCGGTGGCCTCAGTCCAGAATTGCTGCAGCAGCCCGTTGAGATCGCTCGGCGCGAGGATGATGCAGTCGTCCGGGACATAGTCGAGCAGCGTTGCGCTGCTCTCGAAAAACATCGGCAGGAAGTATTCGATACCGCCATGCGCTATGCCGTCTGAAATATCGCGATAGACGCGCGATTTGCCGGGCTGGCCTTCAAAGCGCTCGCGATAGCGGTGTCGAAAGCCGCGAATGGCATCCTCGTCCAGCGGCACCTCGCGTGCTGGCAGCACGCTGATCCTTGCCGTCTTGTCACCCGAAAGTTGCGTCTCGGGCGAGAAGTAGCGCAGCGACTCGATCTCGTCGCCAAAAAAATCGATGCGGATGGGTCGGTCGGCACCCATCGGGAAGATGTCGATCAGCGAACCGCGAACGGCGTATTCGCCGTGTTCGGAGACCTGCGGCACTCGAAAGTAGCCGGCAGCGACCAGCGCGCCGGTGAATTCGTCGCGATCGACCGTTTGACCTTCGGCTAGCGACAATGAGCGGGCGGCTACGTAGTCGACCGGTGGCAGCCGTTGCTGCAGAATGCTCGCCGCAGCAATGATGACGCCGCGTCGTATCGTTGGTAGTTCTGCCAGCACGCGCAGACGTTGAGAAACGATGTCCTGGTGCGGCGAGAAACTGTCCCAGGGCAGTGTCTCCCATTCTACAAAGTGCTCGACGGGCAGTTCCTCACCGGCGAAAAATCGAATCTCCGCTTCCAGCTGGTCGGCATGCCGCGGGTCTTCGGCCAGCATTAGCACGGGGCGGTCGATTGCGGAGGCGAGCTCGGCGCTCGCGAGCGCGACACTGGCGCCAATCAAGCGGCCCCAGCGCGTCGGGCTGCCGGGTTTCGTCGGGGAAGCCCGGTCGGAAATAAGCAGTGCTTTGCTCAACGAAATTCTCGTTAGGGCCTGTTAACACTATTTGAGCAAGCCCTGACGGAGTCTGTTTTTTGGTCCAGCAAGGCAGAGGGAGCGCCGTGTAGCACCGCTACAAAAGCGCCCGACAACGGAGCTGGGCAAAAAACAGACCCGGCCCTTTGGGTAGTGCCTGAAAAAGCGCCACTCAGTGTTGCTCGTCGTTCATTTGGAATAACCAAAAGTCTCTCCTCGCGCCTCGATTGGCGCTTTTTCAGGCACTGCAGGGCATGCTCAAATGGTGTTAGCAGGCCCTGGCCTTCAGTCATCGATTTGCGGGTAAACGGGGCGCGATTATTACACAGGGCCGCCGTGTCCTGTCCGGGTAATACTCGGAAAGGGGACGAGACAGGCAGTTGCTTTGGACACGAAAAAGCCCGGGTCGTTTCCGGCCCGGGCTGAAAATTCTGGTCAGGTGTGTGTCTAGCGTCTGACGACGGCGTGAATTACGCGGTCATATTCGAAAAAGACAACAAAATCCTTGTACTCCCAACGCGTAATGGGCGGTTCGCCGACCGGCACATTGACGGTTACCGGGCTGCCAAATTTGGATTCAACGCTGGCCTGTGTCATGCCTCGAGTCGGGCGTGCATCGCTCGAACCTGCCGACATACTGTCCATTTTTAACGTGTCTGCCTGCGCCGTGCCGAACATGGCCAGAAACAGGGCGACGAGTGCTGCGGTGCGCAGTTTAGCCATGAGTTCTTCTCCCAAGTACGATCCGACGACTATAACATCGCTCGCCGAACCAAAAAACAACTGATCTATCAAGTTTTTACAGGTATCGGCGCGTCGCATATGCGAACTGCGTCACAATCCCCGCGTGGCGAAACACAAAGTCGCTGCAGGACGAATGTGGTTTAATGCCTGCCGATGATCAACCCTGTGGAACTCTTCGTTGGGCTACGCTATCTCCGGGCCAAGCGGCGTACCCGATTCGTATCCTTTATCACGCTGATATCCCTGCTCGGGATAGCGCTCGGCGTGGCCGCGCTGATCGTGATTCTCTCGGTTATGAACGGTTTTGAGGGCGAACTGCGTGGCCGGCTCCTGAGCATGTCCGCACATGGCAGCGTAACCGCCGCGGGCGGTGTGACGCCGAACTGGCAGCCCCTGGTGGAGGAGGTCAGCGCGGAACCTGGCGTCAGGGCCGCCGCACCCCTGGTCCAGATGGAAGGCATGATTCAGTCGGGTCGGGAGCTGCACGCCGTCCTCGTGCACGGCGTGGATCCGCGCTTCGAGAGGCCGCTATCGGGCGACATGATCAACATGATCGAGGGCGACCTCGACGTGCTCCAGGCGGGCGATCGCAGTGTCATTCTTGGCCGCATTCTCGCTTATGACCTGGGAGTCCGCATCGGTGATGGCGTGGTGCTGCTGATTCCGCGACCAGCCGGCGATGGCACGCTTGAACCCGTGCTCGAACGCTTTGTGCTGCGTGGTGTTTTTGAGGCTGGCCTGCAGGATCACGACGGCGTATTGGCGCTGGTTCACGTTGCGGACGCGGCGCAAATCCAGTCCCTGGGAAGTGCGGTCAATTCGGTGCGTTTTCGCACCGAGGACGTTATGGCAGCGCCTGCCGTTGCGCGCGCGCTCAAGGCGCGTCTCGGCGAGGGCTACACGACCAGCGACTGGACGATCGAGAACGGCAGCTACTTTCGCGCCATTCGCATCGAGAAAATGATGATGTCACTGATACTGTCACTGATTATTGGCGTCGCTGCGTTCAATATTGTCGCAAGCCTTGTGATGGTCGTGACCGACAAGACCACCGATATTGCGGTGCTGCGTACGCTCGGCATGGGTCCGGACGGCGTTGTCCGGGTGTTCTTTGTTCAGGGCGCCATGATCGGCTGGGCCGGCGTGCTCATCGGTGTGCTGCTGGGGATCGTGCTGGCGCTCAATGTGCCGGTTATCGTGCCGTTCCTCGAACAGGCGCTTGGCTTCCAGATCATGCCAGGTGACGTTTACTACGTGACGCGTATTCCGTCGGAGCTGGAATGGCGCGATGTTGCGATCATTTCGGTGTCGGCGTTCATCCTGACATCCCTCGCGACGCTGTACCCGGCGCGCCGTGCGGCGCTGGTCAATCCCGCGGCGGCATTGCGCTATGAGTAGGCTGGTACAGGGCATCGTTGATGGGTAAACATTTCGAAATGTGGATCGGCGGACGCTACGTGCGCTCACGCAGCAGCAACAGCTTCGTGTCCATGATCTCCGCGATTTCCATGCTGGGTATCGCGATAGCCGTAACCGTCTTGATTGTCGTCATGTCTGTCGTGAACGGTTTCGAACGCGAGCTCCAGGACCGGCTGCTTGCAATGACGGCGCACGCCAGCATAGAAAACGTGGACGGTGAGTTGAGTAACTTCAACGCATTGCTCGAAACGGCGAACGCCAACCCGCGCGTCCGCGCTGCCGCACCCTATGTCGATGGCCAGGCGCTGCTGTTGTTTGAAAACGAATTGAGTGGCGCTGAGCTACGCGGCATAGATCCGACGCTTGAGAACGAGGTGTCGGGAGTCGGGAGCGTTATGCAGGCAGGGCGGCTGGACGACTTGAAGGCGGGCACTTTCAACGTCGTTCTCGGTGAGGAGCTGGCGAATGCCCTTGGCGTTGGAATTGGAGATAAGGTCCTGGTGACGCTGGCACAGGGCCGGGTGACGCCGGCCGGCGTTATTCCGAGAAGCAAACGATTCACGGTCAGCGGCGTCTATCGCGTAGGTATGTATGAGTTCGACCGCCGACTTGGGTTCATCAACATGAGCGATGCCCAGAAGCTGTACCTCAAGAAAGACACCATTACGGGCGTGCGGCTCGCCGTCACCGAGATTTACGAAGCGCCGTCGATAGTGCGCGAGGTTGCGCTTGCCAACGGAGAGCTCGTTCTGGTTAGCGACTGGACGCGACGGCACGTCAATTTCTTTCGTTCCATACAGATTACCAAGTCGATTTTGTTCGTAATCCTGCTGATGGTCATTGCCGTCGCGGCGTTCAACATCGTTTCGACGCTGGTAATGGTGGTGAAGGACAAG
>CAYTTZ010000210.1:0-5017 GCA_964440945.1 uncultured Woeseiaceae bacterium | reverse complement strand
GAAACCAACTTCCGGATAGCTCTCATGAAAGTTGTCCATCATCGACAGGAAAGCCTCATCGAAGCGCTTCGGATGAAAAGACATTTCCTTGGTGCCGAGGCGAATCGACTCCACGCCGGCCTCGGCCAGTGCCGCGATCCACGCTCCAATTTTGCGATTGGGTAGCACCATCGGGTCGCCGCCGGACAACAGGACTTCCCTGAGTTTTTCGCGACCCGTCTCCGGATGAAGCCCTCCATTCGCTGCAACGATTTCGTTGTGCGCACGCACGTAATCAGTAACGTCCTTAATTTTCGCCAGGCCTTTCTTGGCGACCGTGCCGTCCTGGCGTTCGACTTCTTTCTGGCTGATCAGCTCTTCGCGGTAGCAGAAGCGGCAGTGTGCCGAGCAGGTCGAGACAGCGTACAACAGGCCCATCTCGTACTTGTGCAGCAGCCCCTCAACGGGCGCAAAGTCCATCTGGTGACCCGGATCCTCTGATCCCGCCAGGTTCAGTGTTTCGTCCGGGTTGGCCTTGACGAGATTTTGCAGCGGTTTGCTGTGCTGTGCCATCTGGTAAAAATGGCGGGTCATCTTAACCGGCATACGATTCTCTACATCGCGCTCCGTACCTTTAAGCGCCAGTAATGCCGAGAGTTCATCCTTGGAGTAGAACCCCTTGATGGCATCAGGCGCCTTGTCCTCGAAGAACGGTTTCAGGCCGATGATGATGTCCCGCTCGTATTTCGGATTCTCGATGGTGCCCTGGAAAGCCTTTTCCCTGTCGGTTGCTACGTATCTGCCTGCTGTCGCCACGTCACACCTCAAACTTATGCTGCCAATGTTGGGTAATGTAACACATTGACCGGCCAGTTTGTGATAATGTAACAATATGAACAAGAGTGGCTCAACAGCATCCACCCTGGACCTGGTCGCCGCGGTTAGCAGCCAGCTGACCCCCACAGAGCGCCGCGTCGCGGAGGCAGTGCTTGCCGAGCCCACGCTGCTGGCGTTCGGCACGGTTTCCGACCTGGCTGACCGTGTCGGCACGAGCCGGCCGTCCATTGTTCGCTTCGCCACAAAGCTCGGATTTGGTGGCTATACGGAACTGCAACAACACGTCCGCCGCGACTTGTCCCATCGCCTGTCGCGCCCGAGCGATCGGATCAGAAGCGACGGCGAAACGGAGCTGCCGGCTCGCGTTGCGATCAACGACGCCATTTCAACCGTGTTTGATGCACTGGACGGTGAGCGATTGGCGGAGCTTGCCCAACCTGTCGCAAGAGCCGAGAAGGTGTGGATTCTGTCGGGAGAAACCTCGCAGGCCGGCGCTCACGCGTTACATAGCGGCCTGTCCATGGTGCGGCCAGGCGTACATGCACTCGAGGAACACTCGTATGCTACCGACCTGAGCGATGTGGGGCCGCGAGATGCGGCCGTGGTGTTCGACTTCTTCCGGTACAGGAAACAGGTCGCAACCGCAGCACGCGTCTTCGCCAACGCCGGAGTTACCGTCGTGGCGATCACTGACAGTCCTTTATCACCCCTGGTCGAGTTGGCTGATACCTGGGTTCAGATCGAAGTACCCGCTATCGGCCCGTTTGATAGTTCGGTGCCCGTTGTAGCGATGTGCGAGTTGCTCGTTGCGCGGGTTGCAAGAGACCTTCAGGACGTTGCGACGAATCGTATCGACCGCATCGAGGCACTTTGGGAGGAAACAGAGGTGTTCCTGTAGGCCTTCGTTATACGGCAGGAGTAGTAACACGTGATTGACAAGAGATACCCATCGGTCGCAGCTGCAGTAGCCGATATACAGGACGGAGCTACCGTGATGATTGGTGGATTCGGCGCCTCGGGCAGCCCGGTCGAACTGATTCACGCATTGATCGACCATGGCGCGACCGGCCTTACCGTGATCAACAACAATACGGGCAACGGCGAGGTGGGGCTGGCTGCTCTGATTGGCAACGGCCAGGTCAGTAAAATGATCTGTTCCTTTCCGAGGTCCAGCCAATCCAAAGTGTTCCCGGCGCTTTACAAGGAGGGCAGGATAGAGCTCGAGATTGTGCCGCAGGGCACACTCGCAGAACGCATCCGTGCCGCAGGCGCTGGAATACCGGCCTTCTACACGCCGACAACCGTTGGCACGATACTGGCTGAAGGCAAAGAGCAGCGCGAATTCAATGGTCGTGCTTACGTTCTGGAGCCCTGGCTAAAGGCCGATATTGCGTTGATAAAAAGCGAGTTCGCCGATCCACTTGGCAACCTGACCTTCAACAAGACCGGCCGCAACTTCTGCCCGCTAATGTGCATGGCGGCGACGACGACTATTGTCCAGACGAAAAAACTCGTGCCACGGGGCGGTATCGATCCCGAGCATGTCATTACGCCTGGCATTTTTGTCAACCGCATTGTCGAAGTTCCCGATCCTGTGCATGAGGACACCCTCATTGCCGAGGGAAGGAGTTATCCATACCCATGAGCAGCAACACTGGTTGGACGCGAGAACAAATGGCGGCAAGAGCTGCACAGGACATACCCGACGGCTCCTACGTCAACTTAGGAATTGGCATTCCGGAACTGGTCACGCGGTTTGTGCCCGAAGGCCGGGAGTTTATCTATCACACCGAGAACGGGATGCTTGGCATGGGGCCACCCCCCGAGGAGGCCGAGCGCGACCTCGACCTGATGAACGCCGGTAAGAAATACGTTACGGCGTTGCCCGGTGCTGCCTATTTCCACCACGCCGACAGCTTCAGCATGATTCGTGGCGGACATATCGATGTCTGCGTGCTTGGCACCATGCAGGTCGCGGCAAACGGCGATATTGCGAACTGGTCAACGGGTGCGCCGGGCGCCATTCCGGCGGTCGGCGGCGCGATGGACCTGGTGCAGGGTGTGAAACGTATTTACGTGATTACCCAGCATACAACCAAGACAGGCGAACCAAAGCTGGTCGAGACGTGCAGCTACCCACTGACCGGGCCGGGAGTCGTATCTCGTATCTTCACCGACCTCGCGGTAGTTGACGTCACGCCGGACGGGTTCCGGGTGGCCGAGCTGGCACCCGGCGTGACCTTCGAAGAGGTGCAACAGAAAACCGGCGCGCCGATACTGCCGCCGAACCAGCCGCGCGATGTTAAGCACCTCGCAGTAAAGGAAAAGTAGCAATGACCGACGTATTCTTGATCGATGGCATCCGGACGCCCGTGGGGCGTTACGGCGGAAGCCTCTCCTCTGTTCGAACCGACAACCTCGGTGCGATACCGATTGCTGCACTGATCGAACGCAATCCGGGTATCGACTGGGCCGCCGTGGATGACGTGATGCTCGGTTGCGCGAACCAGGCCGGTGAAGACAATCGCAACGTCGCACGCATGAGCAGCCTGTTGGCCGGCTTGCCGCACGACGTGCCGGCCTGCACGCTCAACCGCTTGTGCGGTTCGGGGCTAAACGCCGTAGGCAGTTGTGCCAATGCGATAAGGTCGGGTGAGGGCGAATTGATGATCGCCGGCGGGGTCGAGAGTATGTCGCGCTCGCCATTCGTCATCGGCAAAGCAGAAACTGCTTTCGGACGCACACCGAAAATGTACGACACCACCATGGGGTGGCGGTTCGTCAACAAACAAATGGAAGCGCAGTACGGCACGGATGCGATGCCGCAGACGGCGGAGAACCTTGCCAATGAGCTGTCGATCAGCCGCGAGGACCAGGACCAGTTCGCGCTGTGGAGCCATGAGAAAGCGGCGTCGGCTCAACAGGATGGTCGCCTTGCCGGGGAGATTACCCCGGTCAGTGTTCCGCAGCGCAAGAAGGACCCCTTGCTGGTCGATACGGATGAGCATCCGCGCGAGACTTCACTCGCGAAACTCGCACAGCTGAAACCACTGTTTCCGAACGGCACCGTCACCGCAGGCAACGCCTCCGGCATCAACGACGGCGCGGCGGCCTTGTTGCTTGCATCGGAAGCCGGTGCCAAACGCCACAACCTCAAACCCCGGGCACGTATTCTGGGCATGGCTGTCGCCGGTGTGCCACCACGGACGATGGGCATTGGGCCGGTTCCGGCAACCAACAAATTACTGGATCGTCTGGGCATGAGCCTGGATAACTTTGATGTACTCGAAATCAACGAAGCCTTTTCCGCCCAGGCACTCGCCTGCACCCGGCAATTGGGGCTGGCCGATGATGACCCGAGAATCAACACGCGCGGCGGCGCTATCGCACTGGGCCACCCGCTCGGCATGAGCGGTGCACGCCTCGCAATAACCGCCCTGGATCAACTTCAGCAAGGCGGCGGCAAGCTGGCACTTTGTACAATGTGCATCGGCGTTGGCCAGGGTATTGCACTAGTCCTTGAGTCACTGGCATAGGCAAGAGAAATGGAACAACTCAATCACGCAATTGAAGATGCTCGCTCGCGCTACGCGTCTGCAAATCCCCTGAGCCAGGCCGCGGATGAAAGCGCTGCACGCTACTTGCCCGGAGGCAATACGCGAACAGTTCTTCACTACGAGCCTTTTCCACTGACGATGGTCCGAGGAGACGGGGCTGAGCTAACGGACCTGGACGGTCATCGCTACATCGACCTGGTGGGTGAGTATTCCGCCGCCCTGTTCGGTCATTCGGATGAAATCATCAAGGCAGCGATACACAAAGCGCTCGACAGTGGTGTCGCCATGGGTGCGCCGACCGCTTACGAACGCGAACTTGCGGGATTGTTGTGCGAGCGCTTCCCGTCTCTCGAGCAGGTCAGGTTCTGCAATTCAGGCACTGAAGCCAATCTCATGGCATTGATCACGGCGCGAGTCGTAACCGGTCGCAACAAACTGTTGGCCTTCAATGATGCCTACCACGGCGGGGTGATAAAGTTTCTCGGCGGCCGCTGCAAACTTAACGTTCCGTTCGACTTCGTCCTTGCGGACTACAACGACATCGAGGGCACCGCCGAACTCATCCGTAGCGAAGGCGAAGAACTTGCTACCGTAATTATCGAGCCGATCCTGGGTGCCGGCGGAAATATCCAGGGCAATCGAAA
>CAYTTZ010000209.1:0-5036 GCA_964440945.1 uncultured Woeseiaceae bacterium | reverse complement strand
ACGAGAACTATCAAGTGTCACACGAGACCATTTATCTGACCTTGTTTATCCAGGCTCGAGGTGCGCTTAAAAAAGAGCTAATACAGTACCTTAGGAAGCCACGGGCGATGCGCCGATCACGGCATCACACGCAGAAGACCAAAGACCACGGCAGGATCAGCAACACCGTCTCGATCAGAGAGCGTCCACCCGAGGTTGAGGACCGTGCCGTACCCGGTCACTGGGAAGGCGATCTTATCTGTGGCAGCAACAACTCTCAGATCGCGACGCTTGTCGAGCGTCACACGCGACTCGTCCTGTTGGCCAGAGTGCCGAGCAAAGATACCAAGACAGTGATCAACGCACTCATCAAGCAAGCGCACAAGTTGCCGCGGGAACTCTACAAGTCACTGACCTGGGATCACGGCAAAGAGATGGCGGATCATCAACGCTTCAGTCTGGACACCGGCATCAAGGTTTACTTCTGTGATCCAGGAAGCCCATGGCAACGTGGATCGAACGAGAACACTAACGGACTTTTAAGACAGTACTTCCCAAAAGGAATGGATCTGTCGGACGTACATCAAAACAGATTGAATGCTGTTGCAAAACGACTGAACGGACGACCAAGGGAAACGTTACAATTTAGAACACCAGCAGAACGTTTTGCTGAATGTGTTGCATCGACCAGTTGAGATCGCAGCGCATAGCGGCCGGTCATGAACGGCATGTCGGGGAGTAGTCGAGGCCGTGACGGGCACCTTGAATAGCACAACAGCAGCGGCTGGCTGATGTTCGTCTGCAAGTGGTTTCCAACAAGGAGTGCGCCGGCCGCTTCAAGATCGGGTGTTTGTACAAACGATGCTTGCTAACATAGGCGCAACGGAACGTGTGACGACGGTGTACGTAATGGCCCAAGCAGGATTGAGTAAGACGCCAGAGGATATTGGCCTTGAGGCGCGCAATAGGCGTTTCGATCTGCGCGAACCACTAAGCGGCGACTGGCATGGTGGCCGTGCCTTTCAGACCGCCTTCTTCAATGCCCTGTCGCTGTCGTTTCCAAGTGGTGAAAAATTCTTCGTCGACAGCGTCAAGCACTATCTGCCGCGTATCGATGATCCGCAGTTACAAAGCGATGCGGCTGCGTTTGTCCAACAAGAGTACATTCATCGGCGCGAGCACCATCGGTATAACCAGATGATGGCCGAGGTGCGCGGACTCGAACTCGAAAAACTCGAATCGCTCTACAATCGTGAAATCGAGCGGGCGAATAAAGAACCGCCGATAGCGAGACTCGCAGCGACTGTTGTTCTTGAGCACATTACGGCGATGTTCGCCGCCGGCTCGATGCGAAATCCGCGCTGGATGGATGGCGCTCACCCCGCCATGGCTGATCTCTGGCAATGGCATGCGATTGAAGAGACGGAACATAAATCCGTTGCGTACGACGTGTACCTGGCGATTGGCGGCGACCGAAAACTGCTGCGACAAGTCATGCGCATCGTCCGTATCCGTTTCCCGTTCAACGTTTTCCGCTCCATTGTGCAGATACGCAGGATGGAGGGTAAGCCGGTTATTTCGTGGTCATTCTGGCGCGAGGGCTATGCGTTCCTGTTCGGCCGGGAGGGTATCGTTCGTGACATACGCCCTGAGTTCCGGATGTTCTTTCGCGACGATTTTCATCCGTGGATGATCGACAACCGGGAACTTCTGCGAGAGACGATCGAGGCGCAAGGTTATCCGACGTCTTTCGGGCGCAGCGCCAGTTAGGTAACGGCGCAATCTGCAAAGAGCACAGCCTTGTCGCGTGTAGGCGGATCGCGACGACTCGCTTCCGCGGCGAGTCGATGGTCCTGCAGGGGCAGACATTGAGTGACGACGACAACAAAACCAAAATGGGCATTTACATCGCACTCGGAACGGGAATGGGTATAGCACTGGGCGTTGCTTTCGGTGCGGCGTTTGGCAATGTCGCGATGGGCGCTGCCCTAGGGCCTACTATTGGGGCCGGCATCGGCATTGCGCTGTGGGCGGCTGTCGGCGGTCATGCCTAGCCCGGTCAAAATCCCGGGTGAGGGGTCGAGCGTCAACGAAAATTAAGGAACTGCCGATCCGAAAGATGACTGTGTTTCGCTCACTTACCGTCTATCTGCTGCTGCCCTTCACACTGCTGCTGTTGCTGGCAGTAACCTGGCTGCGCTGGGAGTCGTCCCTGCCGCGCGAGGACTGGTTCGGCGAGCGGCAGGGAAGTATCGAAAAGGTCGATACCGAAGAAACAGTGCTTGATCAGGAACAGCTGTCGGAATCCGTGCGACTCGTATCGGATACCGGGCTGAAGGTGTCCTTTCGCGTCATTCGCAAAGCGAATCCCGGGGACACGCTGCCCGTGTTGCTTGTTCTGGGTGGGCACCGAACCGGTCAGGACGCCGTGGACCTGTTTGGTGATGTGGACGGTCGCGCCATTGTGGGTATGGACTATCCCTACGATGGGCCAGAGAAAGTTACAGGCTTCATAGCAACGGCCAAAACACTTCCCTTAGCTCGACAGGCAATTCTTGATACCGTGCCGGCAGTGTCGCTGCTTTTAGACTGGCTGATGAAACAGGCATGGGTCGACCGCGACCGCGTCGTCATTGTGGGAGCCAGTCTTGGCGTGCCGTTTGCCGCGGCCGCCGCGGCTCGCGAGCCTCGAATTGGCGGCGCGATTCTCGTCCATGGCGCCGCCGATAACCGGCTCTGGCTGGAGGTGCAGGTCGCCCGTCGCATCAAGAGCGAGGTCCTGCATTACCCGCTGTCCACTATCCTGAACTGGCTTGCCTACGGTCCCGTGTTCGACACGAGCAGGCATGTTGCGATGATTTCGCCGAGACCCGTGGTAATCGTCGGGGCGACGGAAGACGAGCGGACACCAGCTGGTCAGACCAAACTGCTGTTCGACTCAGCGCGTGAGCCCAAACGCCTGCGCTACACGGACGGGCTGCACATCCAGGCGAATCGGCCAGACATCGTTGCCGATCTGTTGCATATTGCGGACGAGGAACTGGTATTCCTGACGCAATAGCGCTCCGGTCAGCCCGCGCCGCTGCGTTTCGAGAGGATCACTCATGAGAAAGGTGGACATCGCCTGGCGGCGCACTCTCCAGGATGCAGGATTCAGTGCTCGCCTCCTCGCTCGCGAGCTGGCCGTCGAAGATCGAAGACCTTCTTGAGGAGCAGGATAGCGGCGAGAGGCTCGTTTACAAACTGATCGACTTGTTGTTGCCGCCAATGCCACTGTCCGATGTTTTCCGTTCACGATTGGAAGCGCCGGTCGCCAGGGGCACGGACGAGGTCGTCGACTTCGCAATAATCAACGTGCCGGCATCGCGCCATGAAGCAGACTACAGGGCGCTGTTCGAAGATCCTGAGGTGGAAAGCGCCATATTGCTATTGATGGTAATAACGACCGGATCCCTGGCCGAGGCCAGGATTTTTGATACGGAGCTGGACCTGCTGATGGAACAGTTGTAGACCTGTTTGCCGGATTGGAGCTGCCAGGTGGTGCCTCCCGACGTTTTTCAGCAGCCAGTGTTGTTCGAGGGAGCCCGTTCAGGCCTGATATTGGCGCTGTCACCGCCGACGGTCATAGTGCTTTACACCAACGAAACCGGCGAACGCAGCATCATTATCGACACTCGTGCCGCGCTTGACGGCTTGCATGGCGACGGAGTTTTTCGCCCAAGACACTGACTTTTAGAGGAGCAATGATGAATAGAAGAGGTTTTCTCGCATTGTCTGGCGCGGCCACGGCGGGTCTGATGGCTGGCGCCGTGATGGTCAGGCGTGCGACCTTGCCTGCGCCGTCGCAGAGGATACTGATCGACGAGCTAAATACCTTGCGTGGAAAAAATCTAACCGCCACGGGCGCCTGGTCGCCGTTCAAGGTGTTCGCCCATCTGGCTCAGAGCGTCGATTACTCGATGACGGGATATCCGGAAATGAAATCGACAGCTTTCCGTCAGACCCTCGGGCGTACCGCATTTTTCGCGTTTTCTACAACGGGTGCGATGCGCCATGATCTCGCCGCACCGATCCCGGGTGCGCCCGCCCTCGTAGCGGATGGACCGACGGTCGAGGCCATCGATCGGTTGATCGACTCGCTGTTGCGATTCGAGGCTTACTCGGGGGTGCTCCAGCCGCACTTTGCCTATGGCGAACTGACTCGGGACGAGTATCGCGCCGCGCACATTTTTCATGTGCGTAATCATTTCCATGAAATCACGCTCGCCTGATACCGCGCTGACGACGGGCGGGGATTTCTCTTGTCGGCTTCTGACCGAAAGGCGAAGATCGAGTGCGAGAATCGGGAGCGATTGCCGCTGACGAATAGCGACCACTGAGGAGTTGCGGTCCGCGCGGCAACCACGGCGCAGCTGTTACACGTAGATAATCGTATCGACGGCATCGGCTACCCGCATTAGCGTAGAATACCGACAAGAATAAAGCGCGGAGCCAGCATGTCGTTCATGGAGGAATTAAAAAGACGCAAGGTAATCCGCGTCGGCGTCACCTATCTGATCGCGGGATGGCTATTGTTGCAGGTAGCCGACGTGCTTTTTGATCCGCTCAAAGTCCCGCAGTGGCTCATGTCTGCGCTGATTGTTCTCGTTGCGCTGGGGTTTCCATTTGCCTTGATCATGGCATGGGCGTTTGAGCTAACCCCCGGAGGCGTGAAACGTGACGCTGGAGACGATAGCGCCGACGAGCCGTCGTTAGGGTTCGGGTCTCAAGCGGATTCGCCTGCGCCGGATAAGCTCTCAATTGCCGTGCTGCCCTTTGCGGACATTAGTCCGGATTGTGATAACGAGCATTTCACCGATGGGCTCACCGAAGAGATCCTTAACGCACTCCGGCGCATCCCCGATTTACGCGTTGCTTCGCGGACATCATGTTTCGCGTTCAAGGCGAAAGATGCAGATGTTGCCGAGGTGGCGGACAAACTCCGTGTCAGTCACCTTGTGGAGGGCAGTGTGCGGAAGTCCGTGACAGCGAAGAGTATATGGAGATCAAGATGGGCG
>CAYTTZ010000208.1:0-5087 GCA_964440945.1 uncultured Woeseiaceae bacterium | reverse complement strand
CATGCAGGTAGTAATGATCCTCGTCGGTGTTGCCACCATATTCCTGATGGCTACCCTGCTGTCGAACAATAGACGTGCGATAAACCGCCGCACGGTCTCAATGGCGTTTCTCATACAGTTGGCTATTGCTGCGCTGGTGTTGTTTGTGCCGGTTGGTGGCCTCGTCCTGGACAAGGTCGTACAGGGCGTGCAAACCGTTATCAATTACGGAAACGACGGCATTGAGTTCGTATTCGGCTCGAATATCACGGCTACGCTCGGATTCACGATCGCTTTTAACGTGCTGCCTGTCATCGTGTTTTTTGCAGCGCTGATGTCGGTGCTGTACTACCTCGGAATCATGCAGCGAGTTGTCGGTGTATTCGGCGGGTGGCTGCACCGCTTGTTGCAGACAAGCCATGCCGAGTCCGTCTCCGCCGTATCAAATATCTTTGTCGGCCATACTGACGCGCCGCTGGTCGTGAAGCCCTATCTCGCCGGTATGACACAGTCCGAGCTGTTCGCGGTCATGACCGGCGGCTGTGCGACTATCGCCGGGGCAGTGATGATGGGCTACGCGCAGATGGGCGTGGAACTAAAGTACCTGATTACGGCCAGTTTCATGGCGGCGCCCGGCGCGCTAATGATGGCGAAAATCATATATCCCGAGACCGAACCGCACGATGATCGGCCCCTTACAGAGCTTGTCGATGAGGCAGACCAGCCTGTAAATATCTTTGAGGCGATAGGCAACGGTGCTATGACGGGCATGCAGGTCGCCATGGCGGTTGGCGCGATGCTCATTGCTTTCGTCGGTCTCATCTACCTGGTCAACGGTGTTCTGAGCGGTGTTGGCGCCTGGTTTGGATTCGAGCAATTGACGCTGCAGTGGCTGTTGGGGCACCTGTTTTCACCTATCGCGTTCCTGCTGGGAGTGCCCTGGGAAGAAGCTACGCAGGCCGGCAGCCTCATCGGCCAGAAGCTGGTTATCAATGAATTTTACGCCTACGCAAGCTTTGTCCAGGTGAAAGACTCACTGTCTCCCTACACGCAGCTGGTCGTGACATTCGCCCTGTGCGGCTTCTCGAATCTTGCCTCCATCGCTATCCTCCTTGGCGGACTCGGCGCTGTGGTTCCCGCACGACGCCACGACATCGCGAGACTGGGCCTGAAGGCAGTAATTGCAGGTACACTGGTCAACCTCATGAATGCAGCTCTGGCGGGGTTCTTTTTCTCGCTGCAGTGATTCGGAGTAGCCGGGGTCTGCTAACATTTGCCAGATCGCCGCGACATGGACCCGTTTGGTTCAATACGAGGAACGTGATGGACATTATGTACTTGAGTGAAAACAGACGCCGCAGTGCGCCAGACAGGAGCGGTCCCTAAATGTCGAGGGCGATTATCCTTGTACTGGATTCATTCGGCGTTGGCGCCACCGCTGATGCGGACAAGTTTGGTGACGTAGGATCCGATACGCTTGGCAGTATCGCGCGCGTGCGTGCGACATCGGCTAAAGGCCCATTGCGGCTGCCGAACCTGGCAAAGTTGGGTCTGTTTCACGCGGGCAAAGAGAGTACCGGCGAGTTTCCGGTTGGTGTGGATACCGATATTGAGATTATCGGCGCCTATGGACACGCTGCCGAGTTATCCAGTGGAAAAGACACACCCAGTGGCCACTGGGAGATCGCGGGTGTTCCGGTGCTGTTCGACTGGGGCTACTTTGCGAAGAAGGCCGATACGTTTCCGCCTGAACTGCTGGACAAACTCATTGAGCGGGCAGATTTGCCCGGCGTCCTCGGCAACTGCCATTCATCCGGCACTACTATCATCGCGGAGCTCGGCGATGAGCACGTCAGAACCGGCAAGCCCATCGTCTATACGTCGGCTGACAGCGTCTTTCAGATTGCCTGTCACGAGGAGGCGTTTGGTCTGCAGAGGCTGTACGACCTTTGTGACATCGCTCGTGAGCTGGTGGACGAGTACGACATCGGCCGGGTGATCGCGCGCCCGTTTGTTGGCGATGGACCAGACAGTTATGTGCGCACCGGCAATCGTCGCGACCTGACGACGCCACCGCCCGCACCAACGGTGCTCGACAAGCTGGTTGAGGCTGGTGGTGAGGTCATAAGTGTTGGCAAGATCGCCGACATTTATGCGCACAAGGGCATTACGAAGAAAATTAAAGCGACGGGCAACGCGGCGCTATTCGATGCAACGCTTGAAGCGATGAAGGAGACGGGCGATCGCTCCATTGTGTTCACGAATTTTGTGGATTTCGACATGCTGTTTGGACATCGCAGAGACGTCGACGGTTACGCCGCAGCCCTGGAGTATTTCGACGGTCGGCTGCCTGAACTAATGGCTGAATTGCGAGAAGACGACTTGTTGCTTCTCTGTGCCGACCACGGCTGTGACCCCACCTGGCAGGGGAGCGATCATACGAGGGAACACATCCCGGTTCTAGCTTACGGCGCCGGTATCAAGCCCGGGTCGTTGGGACGACGAGATACCTTTGCCGATATCGGCCAGACGGTTGCGAAACACCTGGGGCTGTCGCCGATGGACTACGGCACCAGCTTTCTCGACGCATAGTCTTGCTCGCCTCGTGCAGCGAACGCGAATCGCGGACTGAACCCCCGGCTGTACAAAGGGGTTGATGACGAATGAATGTGAAAGCCCTCGCCGAGAGATTCCATCAGGACGGCTATCTGCTGATCGACGATTTCTTCGATGCCGAACTCACGCGGCGCCTGGAGCAGCCGATCCTGGAGAATTTCGCGGGCGATCCGGATTTTCTGCACAACGATGAATTCCTGAAAAAAGCGAAGACCGACGTTATCCCGTGGTTTCCGCAAAACGACGGCGCCAGCGAGTTCGATAGTGTGGATGACCACGGCAATCTGCAGCGCCTTACAGACGCGATACTGGGCAGCGGATGGCAACGCCTTTACTGCATGGTGATGTTCTCGAAGCAGGGCTCTGTTGGACAGGCCTGGCACCAGGACTGCGCGCCGGAAGATCCGACTCGTTTTAATCTAAATCGCCTGGTTTATTCGAGCGATATCGATGATGAGACTGGTGGCCAGACGGTGGTCGTACCGGGTTCGCATCGTCGCGGTCTCCTGCCGGCAGGAGATCCGTGGGCGGAATTCGACGACCAGGTGGTTCTCCGTCCAAGGGCCGGAACGCTGGTCGTGCTGCACGGGCATGTCTGGCATCGCGTACTGCCAGTGCGCGGTGGATACCGGTACTCGACCAACTACCGCGCGGTACCGGCAGGCACGGCGGCCGACATTACCGACGTCTGCGTCTATCGCAACATGCTCTATCGGTTTTCAACTGAAGCGGTCGTCGAAGATCGCAGTGCGTGAACACCAGTCGGCCTGCTGCTTTTTCGAAATCAGAAGCGTCGGAAATAGCTACCACTCGCCGCCTGCAAACGTCCGGTGTGTGCTGTGATTTCAATTGGTCAACGCAACACCTCATCTCTAACTATAGAGATGAGGATGTTGAATATGAAGTATCCGACGAGCATCTATTACACCGAAATAGACAAGGGAATGATGTGGGATCGCTGGGAGAAAGGCGAGTCGCTTAGCTCGATTGCACGTCACTTTGGTCGCAGTCATTCCTCGGTCCAAGGCATTCTGTCGAGAACAGGCGGAATACGCCCGCCGCAAAAACGACGATCGCAACAGGCACTGACGCTAGCTGAACGGCTGCTACTGACCCGAAGCGGACGTTGGGGTGATAAGCTACCGAGCAACAGCTATTAGACCGAAGGAGAATTTGATGGGGGCTCTGGCCCGTCGGCAGTTTTTGAGGTTTCTCGCGGCAAGCCCTCTGCTTGGTTACACAGCAGCGGGACGGCTGTTCGCAGTGGAGTCGCTGGATACGATGCAGCTGCCTGAGCACCTGATCAAGACGCCCACCGATGCGCTGGATGTCTTCGATTTCCACAATGTCGCAAAACACGTGTTGCCGACGTCACACTATGGATACCTGGCAACCGGAACGGACGGCAACGAAACACTCATAGCTAACCGAAAAGCATTTGAACGTGTATACCTGCGTCCGATGCGAATGGTCGATACGTCAAACGTGAGTCTTGACACGGTTTTGCTTGATAAACCCATCAACTCGCCGATCTTGCTCGCGCCAGTCGGTAGCCAAAAGGCATTTCATGCCGAGGGTGAACTTGCAACTGCACGTGCTGCGAAAGCGCGAGGAAATCTGCAAATCTTATCTAACGTTTCGTCAAACTCAATTGAGGACGTGATCGATGCGCGCGGCGCGCCTGTTGGATTTCAGCTTTATCCGACCAGTAATTGGTCGGTCGCAAGCAAGATGCTCAGACGGGCAGAAAAAGCGGGAGCAGAATTCGTTGTTCTAACCGTCGATCTGAACTCCGGAAGTAATCGCGTGCTTCTCGGACAGTACAGTCGTGCTGATGAACGCGACTGCAGCGCGTGCCACGGCGCCGGGCCGGACGACTGGCTGCAGAGCAAACCCATGTATTCGGGAACCGGTGCGACATCGGCAGACTTCGACAACTCCAGTATGACCTGGAAATTTGTAGAGCGGCTCAAGAAGGCAACAACAATGAAGGTTGTCGTCAAAGGTATCGTAACCGGCGAAGATGCGGCGAGTTGCATTCGGCACGGTGCGGACGCCGTATACGTTTCAAATCATGGCGGCCGGGCCGAGGCGAGTGGTCGGGGAGCTCTTGAAAGCCTGTCTGAGGTTGTCGAGGCAGTGAACGGCACTGTTCCGGTCTTTGTGGACAGTGGTTTTCGCCGCGGGACGGATATCTTCAAGGCGCTCGCCCTGGGCGCTGACGCGGTTTGTATTGGTCGTGCGTACATTTGGGGGCTGGCTGCATTCGGTCAGGCGGGCGTCGAAAAAGTGCTTGAGATGCTGGACGCGGAACTCAGAATGGTCATGGGCCAAATGGGCACGCCTTCACTCGCGGATATTGCTCCGAAGCATGTTGGACTTCAAAGTCGAGCGAGGGAATAGGGGTCGAACCGAGGTTTTATCAACGTCTGCTTCTGGCCGAGGCTGTGTAAAAACGCATTATAATACTCCCGTCTTTTCGTTGCGGTGAT
>CAYTTZ010000207.1:0-5201 GCA_964440945.1 uncultured Woeseiaceae bacterium | reverse complement strand
CGTCCGAAACGATCGATGTCGATACAGAATACGGCGACACCCCGTTCACGCAGCTTCGCGTCGGCAATAATCGCGTCAAACTGGCTTTCGAACGTGGCACGCGTCGTCAGGCCGGTGACGGTATCAGCCAGGTCTCGATCGGCGGATCCGCTCGCTTTCGAGCCGGCATTTTGCATGTTCCGTATGACGGCCAGCACCTTGTCACGACCCTGCACGAGCAGCCGCATTTCGTAGAGGTGGCTGGCATCACCGTCATGCAGCTCAAATTCGAAGGCGTCTCCGTCTCGAGACCTGAGAACGCGCTTGATACTCTGCTGAACTCGCTCTGCAACGTCCGCGGGCCAGACATCGGAAATGTTCTTTCCCTCGATTTCCTCCGGGCGCAGGACCGGATCGTCGTTGGCACCGCCAAGGTACTGGCGCAACAAACCATCGCCACCAGCGATGAAAAACGCGTCGGGCATTGTTCGCAGTATCTGTGTTGCGGGCGTTCTCAGCGCTCGAATACCGCTGAGCGTGCGTCCGGTATCACCCAGCGAATGAATGTTCTTTCGAAACGCCTCTTCGTTGACGGGGCGGGTCACGACCGACGTAACATTCTGCGCGTACGCACGCTCAGTCGTCGAAGAGTCGCAGTTATCTGACACCAGTATAAGGGGGATGTAGTCGCAGCCCGGCAAGCGTCGCACCGTATCGCACAATTCGAGCGGCCCATCCGGCGCCAGTCCGGCATCCACAATCACGACCGCGGGCGCGGTCTCGGAGACGCTGGATTCGAGGCTCGTTGCTACTGTGCAGAGTTCCGTGTCATAGCCTTCCGACTGGAGCAACCGGGCGAGTTGCCGCGACAGTGTCTTGTCGTCAGAAACGATGAGGGCCTGGCCCGCCGAATGGCTGGAGCTGGATTGCGACATAAACGCTGTTCACAGATAGAGGTAATCGAACGGGTTATCGGCCGACTACTGCCATTCTTTACAGCAGAAGGTCTACCTCAGGCAGGCAGCGGCGCCGGCAGTACGTGCCAGACAACGCTCAGGAAATGGCAGACGCCACCGCCAAGTACGAATACATGCCACACGGTGTGATTGAACGGCATTCTGTCCAGGGCATAAAAAATCGCGCCAACGGAGTAACAAAGCCCCCCAGCGAGCAGCCACGCCATGCCATTGGCACCGATAGCCTCCGCCATCTGGGGTGCAGCAATGACGATCAGCCAGCCCATGGCCAGGTAGCTCGCCAGGGCAATCTTCGGAAAACGATGGCGAAACCAGAGTTTCTTCACGATGCCGGCCGTTGCCAGTGCCCAGATCGTGCCAAACAGCCACCAGCCGGTATTAGTGCGCATGGAGACCAGCAGGAACGGCGTGTATGAACCTGCGATAAGCAGGTAGATTGCACAGTGGTCCAGCAGCTTGAAGATCTCGCGATGACGAGAGGCATACATGCCGTGGTATATCGTGGACGCAAGAAACAGCGAAATCAGCGTCGCACCATAAATAGAGCTTGCGGCGATCCGCCAGGGGTCCCCTGCAGCAATAGACAGGTACAGCATCCAGGACAGGCCGCCGATGCTCAGCAACACGCCAAGCGCGTGCGTGCCCGAGTGGAGGATCTCCTCCAGTACGGTGTATTGGCCCGATTTGGGTACGCTGCTCATTAAAACCATCATACCGGGCGTAGCTGCCAGTAGATTCAGATTTCGCGCCAATCTCGCTACGCGTTAGAATTACGGCCCTAGGGATGCCAGGGGAAAAAATTGATATCAGCGCAGCGTAAAACCCGCTCACTCCGTCAAAGCATGGGCGTAGTGGCCCTGGCCGTCGCACTGATCCTGGCGGGCTGCGCAAGCCAGCCCAGCGCTCCCGGAGACGAGTTCACGATCTCCTTCCTTGGAACCAACGATGTGCACGGCCAGCTATTGCCTGCCGGCGACCGAGGTGGGCTCGTAGCAATTTCGGCCTATGTCAGCGCGCTGCGAGCCGCGCGAAACGAAGACGGCGGTGCCGTGCTCCTAATCGATGCCGGCGATATGTGGCAAGGCACGCTGGAATCCAACCTGGTGGAAGGCGCGGCCGTAGTGGATGCCTACAACGCAATTGGCTTTGATGCCGCGGCAATAGGTAACCACGAATTCGATTTCGGCCCTGAAGGCCGCAAGGCAATCCCCGAAACCGACGCAGACGATCCGCGCGGCGCGCTCAAGCAACAGGCAGCCAGGGCGAATTTTCCGCTACTTGCCGCAAACCTCATCGACGAGTCGACCGGCGAGCCCGTGGCATGGGATAACGTTCGCCCGTCCATCATGCTGGACGCGAAAGGCCTGAAGATCGGTATCATCGGCATCACTACCGCCGGGGCATTGCGGACCACAATCGCAGCAAACGTCACGGGTTTGCGCGTCGCTCCACTGGCGGAGACCGTCATAAAGGAGGCGACCGTACTGCGGAACAAAGGCGCTGCAATAGTCATTGTCACAGCTCACGCCGGAAGCTCGTGCACGCAGTTCAACGACCCACTCGACCTGTCATCCTGCAATACAAACGGTGAGATCATGCGACTCGCCGACGCGATACCGAGAGGCCTGGTAGACCACATTTTCGCCGGCCATGTGCACAAGGGCATTGCGCACGTCGTGAATGGGATCTCAATTACGTCCAGCTACGCAAATACGCGCGCCTTCAGCCGCGTCGATCTGCGCATCGACAGGAACAGCGGTCGTATCGTTTCTCGCAAGGTCCACCCGCCACATTGGGCGTGCCTGCGGGTCTTGCCGTCGACCGGTGAATGCGTCGCCCCGGACAGCACCGCGGCGGAGGGTGTCCGCGCCAGCTACGAAGGGCGGGAAATCGCTCCGGACCCGGCGGTCCTTGCTATTGCGGATCGCGCCGCGGCTCTCGCCGCCGAAACCAAGAACGAGAAACTCGGTATCAGTCTCGTTGCTCCGTTCCTGCATCCGCCGGCCACTGAGTCGGCGCTCGCCAATCTGATGACGGATGCGATACGGCAACAGATCGGCGGCGATGTTGCAATACACAACGTCGTGGGCGGTATCCGCAATATCCTGCCTGCTGGCGACCTGACTTTCGGCGGCGTCTACGAGATGTTTCCGTTCGATAATCGCGTGGTGGAGATCGAGCTCAGCGGCCGCGAGCTTCGAAGAGTGATCGCAACGCAGGCCCACCGAAAAGGGCACCGCGCAGGGTTTTCCGGGATGCAGGTATATGTCAGCTGTGCAAACGACTCGATGGACGTCGTATTAGAACTGAGCGATGGCTCGACGGTGCACGACGACGATCGCGTTATGCTTATTGCCAACGATTTCCTCGTCCTGGGCGGCGACGACATCCTGACCCCGGTTATCCCGGATGCTGGATTCGAGATGGACTACAGCGGGCCGCTCGTTCGGGACACATTGGTCGATTGGTTCCGAAGCCAGGGCGGGACCCTGGACCCGGCCAACTTCCTGACCACTGACAGCCCCCGGTGGAATGTTCCCGACCCGCTGCCCGCGGGTTGCGTACTTTAAGATCGGACCGCGTCTGCAGGGGCTTGTTTCGTAGCCAACGATGGAGCGTGCGATTGGAGTTCTGTTCGTCTACCTGGCTGTTGCGACGATGACAGTCGCCCTGAGGAAATTCGGCATTCTGTAACACCCAAAGCCTGGCTTGCCGCTCGTCTCGTCTAGACCAGGTGCTGGTCGATGTCGCGCTCAATCACAGACCGAATGGGTCCTTCCATTAACATCAGAGCAAAGCCGAGTTTGATCTCGATTTCGATGCTGTCCTCCGCCACATGCAGATGGCCGTTAACCCCGCTGCCCGAGATCAGCAGGTAGTCGCCCTGCCAGGTCGCGGTTACTGAGTACTGCGCTGCCAGGTCGGCCGCAATCTGGTCGGCCCGGTGTTTAGCCTCCTCGAGGCCCAGCTTGTGGCTGCGTCTGAATCTCATGCAAATAAGTCTCTTGGGGGCCCGGGATTAGTGTGAACACCCTAATTCTAGCAGCTAGGATTCACTCATGGCAGATAACCCATTCACAGGAGAATGATAATGGCTGGCAAGAAAGGTACCAAAAAACGGAAAGTTAGCGACAAGAACGTCGCCGAACAGCTTGAGCACGCATTCCTCGCCGGACTCGGCGCATTGTCGAATGCCCAGAAAGCGGGCGAGAAGACGTTTGATTCACTGGTTAAGCAAGGCGAGCAGTTTCGCAAGAAAACCACGAAGCAGACTGAATCACTGATCGACAACGTACAGGACGCGATTCGCGACATGACGGGCGATGCTCAGTCGAAGGCTACCGGCCTGCTCGACCAGGTACGCGACAAGTCGAAACTCAGCAAATTGCAGAGTGCTTTCGATACGCGCGTCGCTGATGCTATGGACCGCTTGAACGTTCCGAGCAAAAACGATATCGACAAGATCAACGGGAAACTGAACAAGATCCTGAGAGCGCTTGACGATAAGCCGAAGGCTGTAGCCAAGAAGCCGGTCGCAAAGAAAGCGGCACCGGCCAGGAAAGTAGCCAAGAAAGCACCGGCTAAGAAAGCAACGGTCAAGAGAGTGAGCACAAAGAAGGTCAGCACGACGGCACAGAAAGCCGCCTAACACCTGACCGCTTGGGAGTATTGAAATGACGGAGAAGAAAGTGACAACGAGAAAGAGAGTCGCCAAGAAGGCGCAGCCAAAGTCGGTATTTGACCGCCTGGAAAGCACTGTCGTCGGCAAGCCGATTGAGATCGTCAACCGGACGTTCCTGGCAAGCCTCGGAGTGGTGTCCACGATGCAGACGGAATTCACGAAGTTCCAGTCAGATTTCGAGAAGACCTTTGAAAAGCTGGTAAAAGACGGCGAGAAAGCCCGCGCACGTTATCGCGCAGGCGTCAAAGACTTCCGCGAAGACGTTAAGGACTTCGGCGAAGACGTCAAAGACTTCGGCGGCGACATCGTAGAAGAGGTTGTCGAGGCTAAAGACCGTGTCGTTGAAAAAGTAGAATCTGTAGTCGCCAAATAGCGGCACGAAACTTGTTCGACCTGAGGGGGGCCGCAACTGCGGCCCCTTTTTTGTTGCCTGGTGTCCTGTTTGCTGAGTTCGCTAACTCTCAGCGCTATTGGCAGCGAGTCCTGCGAGGTGCAGGATTAGCGGGCTACTTCAAACGACTGCAGCGCGGCAGGACGGGTTGCCGGGAGCGCTCGGAGGGAAG
>CAYTTZ010000206.1:0-5207 GCA_964440945.1 uncultured Woeseiaceae bacterium | reverse complement strand
CCACGGAAGAACAGGCATTGCAGCTTCGTTATCTGCAGACGCTGAAGGAAATCGCTAACGAGCGGACCAATACGATTGTATTCCCGCTGCCGCTGGAGCTTATAGAACCTCTGGTGAAACTGACGAAGTCGGCTGCGGCCAAAAGCGAATAGAGAAGCTAAGCGGCCCCCGGGTTTGACAACGGCGGTATAGAAACGCTGATCTCCGCGCCGCCGAGCTCGGACTTGCTGATCGATAGCTGACCGCCATAGGAGCGGGCAATATCCTTGACGACGGCGAGCCCGATGCCGTGTCCCGGCGTCAACTCGTCCAGCCGCATGCCACGTTGCAGCAGAGCATCGGCAGCGTCCTGTGGAATACCGGGGCCGTCGTCTGAGACGGTAAGCACCATGCCGCTGGCCACGACGCCGGCAGCCGTGGATGGCACCACACTGATGCGTACGTGCTGCTTGCACCACTTGCAGGCGTTATCGAGCAGGTTTCCGGCGAGTTCCAGGAAATCGCCGGTATCCCCACGGAACAGCATCCCTGTCGCAATGCTGACGTCGAACTCGGGATCCTTGTCGCGATAAACTTTCCTGAGACCATCGACCAGCCGACCGACTTCCTTTTCGACCGCAACGGGCTTCAAAACGAGGTTGTTTGCTGCGGACGCCGCGGGTTTACGTAACTGGTAGCGAACGATTTCGTCCATCCGATCGATCTGTTCGTTGAAGCGTTCGCCGAAATCACCCGACCGACGGTCCTGCAGCAATGCGCGCATAGCCGCCAGCGGTGTCTTCAGACTGTGCGCCAGGTTGTCGAGCGTATAGCGATAACGATCGGAGCGTGCACGCTCGCTGTCAATGAGCAGGTTCATGTTCCGGGACACACCGGTAAGTTCGGTCGGGAATGCACCGGAGAGCGACGCGCGTTTGCCCTCCTCGATTTCCGTTATCTCGGTCTCGATCTGTCTTAGCGGCTTCAGGAGCCCGCGCAGCAACATCGAAAATGCCAGCACCATCGTCAGCGCGACCGCCGCAAACCAGCCGAACAGTTGCCGGCGGAAACCCGCGACCTGCGCATTGAAAGAATCGAGGCTCTCGGCCACCTTGAATACGTAAGGCTTGAGTTCTTCGTCGGAGAATTCCCACTGCACCGTGAGGCTCAGCGTCAAAAGTGGCGTACCGTCTTCGAGACTCTCGCGCGCGAACAAATGATTCCCAGCTTCCGGCGTCACGCCTTTAGGGACCTCGAGCCCGAGCGCCGAACGCGAACGCCAGATGACCTCGCCGCCGGCATCGCGCAGCTCCGCATAAAGTCCCGAGCCAATATTCTCGAAGCGTGGCTCGCGGAGGCGCTCCGGTAACATCAATTGGCCGCTGTTGTCCGGCTCGGCCGCTGCCAGCAAAGCAACGAGGTGTCCATCGAGAATATCGCGACGCGCCTGCTCGCCGGCTTCCGTGAAAGCGCTGTCCAGAACAGCAATGGTTGCGCCGAAGAACACCAGCAGGAGCACACTGACTGAGATCAGTAGTCGACTGCTGAGAGAGCGCATAAATCCGTTCAGCCTGACTGATTTCGCTCCAGCGCGAAGCGGTAGCCGCGACCCCGTAGCGTCTCAATGGGCTGAAGCGAGTTATCCGGATCCATCTTCTTGCGCAGCCGACCGATAAAGACCTCAATCACGTTGCTGTCGCGCTCGAAGTCCTGGTCGTAGAGTCGATCCGTCAGTTCCGACTTGGAGATGACCTGGCCGGCCCGCAGCATCAGGTACTCGATAATCTTGTATTCGAAGCTAGTGAGGTCGATCGTCGCTTCGCTCACCGTCAACTCCTGGCGAGACGTGTCCAGCGCAACCGGGCCTGCCGTCAGCACGGACGATGCCCAGCCGCCGCTGCGTCGCAACAGTGCATTGACGCGCGCGCTCACCTCTTCGAAATGGAACGGTTTGACGACATAGTCGTCAGCGCCGGCGCTCAGCCCATCGACCTTGTCTTCCCAGCGATCCCGCGCCGTAAGAATCAGGATCGGGTAGGACTTACCCTTGTCGCGGACTTTTTTGATGATGTCGAGGCCTGATATTTCAGGCAGACCGAGATCGATGATCGCAAGGTCGACGGGGTACTCCATCGCCTGGTAGAGCCCCTCCCTGCCATCAGCTGCCTGCTCTACGGCAAATCCGGACTCACCCAGCTTGCGGGCGAGTGACTCGCGCAGAGTAGCGTCATCTTCAATTACCAGCAGTCGCATGTTCCGGTTCCTGATTCGGCGTTACAGAGATCTAGCGGCGCGGGCCATTGACCTTGTGGGTCTTGACCTTGCCGTCCTTGGTGAGGACTTTGATGTAATGCACTTCACGCCCACCCTGTACCCGGGTCTCGGCGCTGACCACGCGACCCCCGGTACGGCTGCGGACCGATTCGATCGCCTGCGACAGCGTCATGCCGCCTTGCTGCGTCATGTGGAGGCCCTGCTCGCCCTGGTATTGGACAGGCTGTGCTTTCATAGCCTGTTCGACAGAGAACGCGTCGGCTCGGGCTGGCAGCAAAGCCAGCCCGGTCAGTAGCAAACATGTCAATACGAATCGCATAAGCCAAGTTTCGTACGAGCGTGCGGTGATTGCAATGAATCGCGTCACATCGTTCCTCGGCTTACCCGGCGGGCCGCACGTCAACCCGGACGCGAAGCCGGTTGCCGGGGTCATACGGCATCACGGTGCTGTATTTCTGACCATTGTAGCGGTAGGCCACACGGTAACCGTCGATCCGCTCTTCCTGGTGCGACTGGAAGCGGGTCTCACAACGCTCGATCGGCCGGGCGATACGCTCTTCACCGTAGCCTTCGTTGCCTTGTCGCGAGGCCCCGTTGCCGATAGCGGCGCCGATCAAGGTACCGGCCACCGTGGCGGCATCATTGCCGCGACCGCTACCAACCTGGTGGCCGATTACGCCACCGAGGATTGCACCAAACAGTGCACCGCCGTTGCCACGATGCGGGCGGCGATCGACCGTGTAGTACTGCATCTCTTCCCAGCACTCGCGAACCGGCGTTTTCACGGTGACATAATTGATGATTGGCTGCGAAGAAACCACCTTGGCATAGTCGTACTGGGCGCGTTCGTTCCGCGCCGCACGGGAATTTTGATCGGCCAATGCGCTACCGGTCATACCAATCAGAAGTATTGCGCTTATCCATGCGGTGAATTGTCTGTTCATTGTCCTGCTCCTTGTCACTAAAAGCCGGCTGTAGCCAGCTTGTGGACAAGAATAGTCCCGGTGCAATGAACCGTTGCTGAATGAAAAAACGCAAAAAAAGCCCGTTTTATGAACGGCTTATGAACGCCGGGCCGACTAGCCGACGCGCTTTTTGGCGGCTCGCCACTCCTGGTCGAGGGTCTCCAGCGAGAATTCCTTGATCGTGCTGCCTTTTTGGGCGATTTCCACTTCCATATCCCGGAAACGCCGCTCAAATTTGGTGTTGGCGCCGCTCAGCGCTTTTTCGGGATCGATATCGAGGTGCCGGGCCAGGTTGACCACGGCAAACAGCACATCCCCAAGCTCTTCCTCAATATCGCCGGGTTTACGTGTACCCACCGCGAGTTCGAGCTCTTCGAGTTCTTCCTGGATCTTCGCTTTGACGCCTCGCGTATCGGGCCAGTCAAAGCCGACCCTCCCGGCCCGCTTGCCCAGCTTCTGGGCCCGTTTCAGTGCTGGCAGCGCCTTTGCGACCCCCGCCAGCGCACTGCTGTCCTCAGTCTCGGAGGCGCGTTCCTGCTCCTTGATCTCCTCCCAGCTGCCGTCGACCTTGCCGTTGGCGCGCTCCTGCTCGTTACCGAATACATGCGGATGCCGCCGCACCATCTTCTCGAATATGCTGTCGGCAACGTCGTTGAAATCGAACTGGCCTGCTTCGGCCGCGATCTGGGCATGAAACACGACTTGCAGCAGCAGGTCCCCCAGTTCGCCCTTGAGGTCGTTGAGGTCGCCACGCTCGATCGCGTCGGCTACCTCGTAGGCTTCCTCGATGGTGTACGGCGCTATCGTCTCGAAGGTCTGCTGCACGTCCCAGGGGCAGCCGTCCTGCGGGTCGCGCAGGCGCTGCATTACTTCAAGTAGATTCTTGATACTATTCATAGTCTATTGTTTTATAAGGTACTTACGGAAGGTTAATAACATCTGCGCGGTCGCCCCCCAGATCCTCTCACCTTCGTAGTGGAACTCGAGCATCGAGAATCGGCGGCCGTGAAACTCGCGTTCCCCGTACCGGTCGTTGGCCTCGTCCAGCACAAACTCGAGCGGTACCTCGAAAGCATACTCTACCTCGGTATGGTCAATGACCAGGTTGGCCGTGTCACTGACCAGCCCGACCACCGGTGTCACGGCGTAGCCGGTTGTGGTGGGCATTGCCCCGAGATAGCCGATCACAGACACATGATGCGGCTCGATACCGACCTCCTCGTGAGTCTCCCTGAGGGCAGTTACGCGCACGTCCTGGTCATACTCTTCCATGCGGCCACCGGGGAAACTCACTTGTCCTGCATGGTGCTTCAGCTCGGCGGAACGCTGTGTCAGCAGCAACGAGAGCTCGGTAGCCCGCTGCATGACGGGAATCAGCACGCCGGCCGGCTTCAACGTTGCCGCTAGTTGCTCACGCATCGGCGCCGGCCAATGCTCGCTGCCTGGCGGGAGACTGACTGCCAGCGGATCCTCGTGCAGTGTTGTGCCTGCGAGGCGCTCGCGTATCAGGTCTGCGGTCAGCGACTCCGGCTTGCGGGAATCGTTAATGTTTGATCCCACCCTCGGTCAGGCTCGCCGGATCAAGCAGTCGATCGAGCTCCTCGTCGGTAAGGTCGGTCATGTCACGGGCGACGTCCTTGACCGGGCGCCCTTCCTTGTAGGCCTGCTTGGCGACCGCGGCGCCCTTTTCGTAGCCGATGACCGGATTCAGGGCCGTTACCAGGATCGGGTTGCGATCAAGCGCACGACTGATATTGGCGGTACCGACCGTGAATCCCTTAATCGCATTGTCTGCCAGGCACACGCTCGCGTTGGCAAGGGTCTCGATGCTCTGGATCAGGTTGTGAACCACGACGGGCAGCATCACATTCAACTGGAAATTGCCGGACTGGCCACCGATGGTGATGGTCAGGTCGTTACCGATTACCTGGGCACAGACCATGGCAACCGCCTCCGGTATGACCGGATTGACCTTGCCCGGCATGATGC
>CAYTTZ010000205.1:0-5238 GCA_964440945.1 uncultured Woeseiaceae bacterium | reverse complement strand
CGTCTTCCGCAAGCACAGTTGCGTCCGCGGGCGGCACCGGCCAGTCGCGCATATAGATGACCTGGTGAAACGCATCGGGCAGAAAGCCGTTCAGCGCATCATCCCGCGTGCGCCTGGCATTCAGCGTCTCGAAGGTGAACTCACGACGTTGCGAGCTGCCGCCCGCGGCTATCGCCAGTATCTGGGCGCCAAGACCGATACCTATGACCGGCGTGCCCGATTCCAGCATGGCACGCGTTAGCTCGACCTCTTCAGCAAGCGTCGGCACGTCACGTTCGCCGGCAGAACCCCATGGCCCCCCACCGAGTAACAACAACGCATCCGCAGCAACGTCGTGGGCCGGCAGCGTGCGGCCACCGGCGAACGGCCGAAAATACTGGAAGCGAATCCGGCGACCCTCGAGATGGTCCTCCATAAGCCCCAGGTACTCGCCAGAGGTGTGCTGCACGACCGCAACGACGTTCATTGGCGAGTCACCACGTGAGGCCAGCTGGAATGCGTCCTCGTTGCTCTTGCAATCACCCATTCGCTGCTGCCTGTCCGGACTGGATAGCGCTATTGACCGACGCCGCGAAGTCATCCGCGGTCACACTCAGCATGCCGATGTCCGTCTCGTCGAAAAACTGTCTGATCCTGGCGTCGATTTCCGGCAGGCGGGCACCCTGCAGGCACGCTTCAAGATCGAATATGACGCGCGGCGGCGTAATAAAGAAATCACCCGTAATAAGCACGCGCTGCAATATCTGACGCGTCGGCCCCTCGAGCTTTACGAAGGACTCGATGGTGCCGCCCGCGCCCGTATGGCTGCCAGCCAGGACGTCATCGGCAGCCGCCGGGTTGTCAATTTCCGCGACGAAATCGTCCGTACCAATCTCGTCGTCAAAGTGCGTTCGGGCGAGTGACTCTTCCGCCTCGCTTATCTCTCCAGGCTCGGCCGTGATGCCCAGTCCTTCACTGAAACCATCAAGCAATGCGGTCCTGATCGTCTCCATGTCGGGCACATCATCGCCAAGCAACTCCTTGAGCGTGACAACGCGCTGTGCCGCGGAGTCGAGATCGTGTTTGGCAAGTTTGTTCTGCGGTACGTTCAGGGCTTTCACCATTTGCGCGGCGTTCATATCAACCAGCACGGTGCCCTGGTAAATCAGAATGTCGCCGTCAAAGAAACCACCCGTGCCGCTGATCTTGCGACCGTCCACCTCGATGTCGTTGCGTGGCCGAAACTTCGCATCAACGCCAAGCCGGGATAATCCGGCCGCCGCCGCATTGCATATCTCACGCGCCAGGTCGGGCAACGCGGCAATGCCCAGCGAAGAGCGGTGAAATACCAGCTCCCAGCCGAGCTGCCCTTCATCGAGGTAGATAGCGCCGCCACCGGTGATGCGCCGCACCGTACCGATGCCGTTGTCGGCGCAGTACGTGAGGTTTACCTCACGACTGAGATCCTGGTGTCGGCCAATCAGTGCCGTTGGCGGAAAGCGCATGAACCGAACCGTGTCCGGCACCTTGTCCTGCTGGCGCAGCTCGATCAACGCCGCATCGAAGGCGATATTCGATCGCCCCTCGCGGACACCTGTATCGATGATTCGAAATGACCTGGCCATGTGAGCGCCCCCCGGCCGTCGCTATTCGAGCGTCACAGGAATATCGAGCTGCTTTCTTATACGTTTCAGATCGCGCTTCTTGGGCTGGAACGGGTAGCTTGCAATGTCGCTCGGCGGCGAGTCGCCGTAAGGTCGGTCGCAGGCGGAAATGTCATCCTGAAACTTGCCGGGGCAGCCCGATGTTCGAAACGCGATACCCTCTTCGATGATGTCGGCCAGTTCCGACTTCGGGATACCGTAGTCGGTGACACGACCCTGCTCGTCAAAGCGCATTTGCTCAACGCGCACATCTCTGTAGTCGATCAGGTAGCGCGCGAGCTGCACGCGCCGCCACTGGTCACGTGGCGTCGCCGGCAAATGGTCCATCAGCGAGCCTTGTTCGGGGAAGAAGCAGAACATGTGACTGTGGCCGCCGAGCTCGACGACTTCCTGCACGACCTTCAGCACTTCATGCTCCGTTTCACCCATGCCAACGATGATGTGCGCGCCAAATTTCTGTGGCCCGAAAATGTCGCGCGCCTCTAGCATGATCTCCCAGTATTTGGACCACTTGTGCGGCGATTGCACGCCTTTGCCGCGCGTACGATCGAACAGCTCAGGCGTGGCTGCATCCAGCGCGACCGTGAATATATCCGCGCCCAGGTCCTTGCAGCGCTGCACGTCATCACGCGTCATTGTCGTCGGGTTGGACAGGATCGACACAGGAATGGCGTCAGGGTCGATTCGATCCGTCCACTGCTCGAGCACGGTAAAAGTATCGTCCTCCGAGCGCGGGTGGGTGATCATCGAGATGCACATGCGGTGAAACGGGCTGTTTTCCGGATCTTTCGCAACGATATCGATGATGTCGGCCATAGGCACAGCCGGCCAGTCAACCCGAATAAAGTTGCGATCCGCGTAGTCACGATCGGCTTCGCGGTGGCGCGCAAGACCGCAGTAGGCGCAGTTGGCACGGCAGCCTTCCGGGTAAGTCAGTAGCAAATTAAGACAACGCGTGCACTCACAGCCGTACATACGTCCGCCCATGATCCCGAGCGTGATCGCCGCTGCCGTCGACAGCTGCACGTATTCGGGCGATTTCATGTGCGGCGCGAGGATATTGTTATTCGGCAGATACACGCCTTGAGGCTGAATGTCGTTGGCTTTGACGGGTTTGCCGTTCTTGCGATCAACGGGCGTCTTCAGCGGCGCCCTGGGCTCCATGATCTCAAACGGGTTGTAGTCCCTGCCCTTGTCGTCGTTAGCCGGTGTCGTTTTGTGTTCGATACAGCTCATGTAGTTTTTTCCTGAATTGAGTCGCTCATGCCGCGAACGAGGGTTGTAGTCTCGATTTAAGATCGCTGCCCAGCTTGATCGAGCAACATGAGTGTGCCTGTTCGAACGGGCGGCCAATCGTGTGCGCGACCGACACGGCGCCATCGGCAGGGAACGCTATACCGTCCAGTCCCGCCATGATCGCATACGCGTCCGTTACCCGTTTGTGCATTCCCGGCGGTCGCGCGCAGCCGAGTAATACCTGCTTGTCCGGCAGGCGCTCACGCGCTTCCAGGAAGATACGACCAACGTCGGTCGTCTCCGGCGTAACGAACGTGCCGGGCTTCGCATAGAAAGGCATGATGACGACCAGGACCAGCGCCGTGACGGGATAGCGGCTGACAATATCCAGCGCATTCTCCTCGCCAAGAATGCGGCCGTAGTGCAGGCCGATGACGATATGCGGCGTTACTTCCATCTGCGTGGAGCACAGGGCGGCCAGCGTCGCCTCGAAATCTTCGACAGGTCGATCCAGTTTGTAGACGTCCCTGATGGTTTCATTAGCGCCGATGACGTCCATCATGACCGTGTCGACTCCCGCTGATTCCATGTCTTTGGCACGTTGTTCGTCCAGCAGTGCACTGTGGACGGCAACTTTGAGCTCCGGGTAATCGACTTTCAATTGTTCGACGACCGGCAGGTAACGACCGTAGCCAATCTCGTTCTTCTTGTTGGAGCCACCCGATAACAGAAAACCATTGAGCTCCTGCGTTTCGATGAGATGCCGTACGCTCTGGTCCAGCATTTTCGGATTGGTCGCCGGAATCATTGGCTCCAGAATTTTCTTCTGGCAATGGTCACAGTTCAGGCCACAGGCACCGGCAGTGATCGAGAACGCTGGAAAGCTGTTCTTGTTACAGCCACTCAGTTCGCTGCTCGAATACTCTTTAAACGTCGGCGTCGAGAAACGGATCGATCGCGGGGCGCTCCCTGCCGCCCGCTGTTCGAATTCGGCGACCAGCGCTGCATCGAATTCTGCGTCTTCCAGGTCCTCGATCCCGGACATTGCGTCAAGCCATGTCATACCTGTGTCCTCTGTCTCGGTAAACGCACTATTATCGGGCAGCCTGGCGCCGCACGGGGGCGTTACGAATTAGTGATTTTATCTCGTCGCGAACCGCGCCGGGATACGGAGTATCCGCGATCGTCGTAAGCCATTGTTCTTCTACGTCTTCTTCGTCTATCAAGTCGCACTCCATGCGCCGCATGAAGGCACTGGCCGCTGCGCTGAGGCGGTCCGGTATGTCTTTGCCCGCGATTCGCCCCCAAAGACCGGCCCAGTAACGTGTCACTGTCCATGGGTTGTAGCCGCCGCCGCCAAGCACCACGGTTGGCTTGCCCAGTGCGATGAGCTGCATGACCGCGTCCCAGAGGGCTACGTTGGAAAGCTGCATATTGGATAGCGGGTCGCCGGCGAGGCAATCAGCGCCGCAGCAGATGACGAGCGCATCGACGTCGCTGGTATCGGCCATCGGCAACAGAGCGTTCTGCACCAGGTAGTCGAATTCGCTGTCATTGATTTGCGGCGGCACGCTGAAGTTGTACGCGCCGGCATGCGGGTGCGAGCGCGTCCCGCTGAACGGCCAGCGATTTTGCTCGTGGATCGAGATGGTAGTCACGCGTGGTTCTTCGTAGAACGCGTCTTCGACGCCGTCACCGTGATGCGCATCCAGGTCGATGTACATAACGTGGTCTTTACCACCGCCCAGCAATGTCATGACGGCGAACACGGGATCATTAAGGTAGCAAAATCCGGACGCACGATCCGGTCGACCATGATGCGTTCCGCCTGATGGGTGGAACGCGACCTGCCCCTCGGCTGCCAGTTCGGCCGCCAGGATAGAGCCGCCAACCGTCATCTTCGCCCGCTCGAACAGGCCCGGGAACAACGGATTCTCGAAAGTGCCTATCTGGTAGCGCTGCCGGGTCGCCGGCTGGACCGACCCTGTGGAGTTTGCGTATTGCAGCGCCCGCACATAAGCCCGATCATGGAATTCGAAAAGCTGCCCGACGCTGGCGGCGCTGCTTTCACGATAATCATCATCGCTCAGCCAACCCAGCATTTGAAGGAGATCGACGACCGCCGAGTGCCGAACGATATTGAGCGGATGGTTGAAGCCGAACGCCGGCTTCCGATAGATATCGCTGCCGACGAACACCGGTGGAGGCCTTGCCGTCGCTGCCGACAGTTCCCCGGTCAAGGAGTTCGGGTCGTTTCGATTCATGCTTTCGGATGTTAAACCTTGCACACGATTATGACCTCAAGAAGTACGTTTCGACAATATTATATTTCACTAATAAAGACAATTCTGATAATCTA
>CAYTTZ010000204.1:0-5268 GCA_964440945.1 uncultured Woeseiaceae bacterium | reverse complement strand
CTGCTCCAACTCTTGAGTATCACAAGGGTTGACGGCAGCCCGACGCGTTTCTTTAGCGCCATTCCGGGCCGGCGGACCCGTCGGGAGGGGGAATACAGCAGTCTTTGGAGCCGCACCAGGTGAAACGCGCGACAACAGCTCGGCTTGCCTGGTTGGCCGAAGTCCCGGCCGGCCCTGGGAGGAAAGCACGCTTCTCGTCGCTAGCAGCCATCGAGCCTACTCGCTCGCACGCTCCTGGCGAAGCGTGCTTTGCCTTGCCGCGTTGCGGCAACCGGTGATTAGCGAGCTGCGCTACAGGCGCCCTGCAGGACCGTGTGTTCCGCACGCTTCTTCATCGGGCAGGCAACGCCACCACTTCAGCTGCAAAGCGATTCCTCAGATAGTTCTCGTCCTCGGTAGGCGATACCAGCTCCCGAGACGCCCAGCCAGCTTCATGAGCCAGCGCCGCGATTCTTCCCTGGCCGAGGGACAGCGTGTCCGGCTCCCGTGCTGCGATGGGATCGTCGAAAGCAACGGTTGACGGAATGATCCGAAAGCCGTGCTCGCGCAATTCTTCCACAAGATCGCCGATGAACAAAGCTGCCAGGTCGTTTTCGTGCAACAGCAATACATGATGAGGCGATCGACCAAGTGCTTGCTGCGCCATCGAATCATAAAACTCTGTGCTACGAACAATGACGTCGACATACAGATCACGCAGGTCATCAAGATCGAAATCTGTACCCGCGCGACGCGCCTCTTGCGCAAGCGACACCAGGTACCAGTCGTAAGTATCAATCGTCACATAGCCGTTGTTCAGGCCACGACTATCGAGCGCCTTACGAAGCGCGTCCCGTTTGTCGATCGCGCGACCTTCGTCGAGAAACGGAAACCGGTAGAAGGGCTGCACGTTATCGAAGTCGGCCAGAAACGCGATCGCCTTGTCGAGATCTGCAATATAGGCATCGGTTTCCGTGCGCCATAACCACTGGTGGGAATGCGAGTGGTTGCCAAGAACATGCCCGGCGTCGGTATAAGCGCGAAGCCGCACAGGACCACTTGCTGCAGCATTGGCCACGTTGCGTGTCGTGACAAAGAACATGGCCTCCACTACGCCTGCCTGCGACAGCGCCTGAATGAGCTTGTCGGTCCGCTCGACGCCGCTGAAAAACGGGCCGTCTCCGCGAGTCGCATCGTCAAAGGTCAATGCGATAGTTCGCTCCGGTGACTCATTGGACATCGGCTCAGGCTCGACGCAACCGGCGACCAGCCAGACAGCGATAATCAGGGTTGCGATCGTGCACTTCCTGTTGTTCACAATAGGTACCGGACTACAATGACAATATCGACTCAATGTACTGCTCAACCCTGCCTTTCGAGGGCAGTACGCCATCAAGTTAAGCTACGAGCGTCTGTGGGATGAGAATTGTAGCCGAAAACGATGGGCTGTAGGATCAAAACCATTAACCTGAAAGATCTGTCCCAGCCACGGGAAAGGTAGCCTGCTTTGGCGAACAACGACTTTGACTAAACTACTCCAAATCGGCGGCGTGCCGGAACATTTCAACCTGCCCTGGCGCTTGGCGATTGATGGCAACGCCTTTTCCGGGACCGGTGCTGAGGTGATTTACTCCGACTATCCCGAGGGAACGGGCGAACTGACACGGGCGCTACGCGACAACGAACTCGACGTCGCACTCGTACTTACGGAAGGCGCTGTTGCCGATATCATCCAGCACGATAAGAATCGGCTTGTGAAGATCTACGTGGACTCGCCGCTGGTATGGGGCATACATGTAGCAGCTGCGAGCGACATAAAGAGTATCGCTGCGATTCGTGGAAAACGCATTGCGATCAGCCGCTACGGATCGGGTTCACACCTGATCGCCATAGTCGACGCCGCGACGCGTGGCTGGCCGACCGACGAAATGAAATTTGTCGTTGTCGACAATCTGGACGGCGCACGCAAAGCCCTGGCGGCCGGCGAAGCCGATGTGTTCTTGTGGGAGCGCCATATGACACAACCACATGTCGATAGCGGCGAGTTTCGCAGGGTCGGGCAACGCGAAGTGCCTTGGCCGGCGTTCGCTGTGTCCGTCAGGCGGCGAATCCTCGGCTCGCACAGTCGACAAATTCGTGGAGTCCTGGATGTCGTCGCACGTTACGCAAACAATCTCAGGCGCCGTAAAACGGCTCCAACACTGATTGCGGACACCTATGGTATCCGCCTCGCCGATGCTGAAAGATGGCTGGCAGCGGTGCGTTGGGGCGGTGGTTACCGTCGGCCCACCGTCGCATTGGCTCGAATCGCAACGGCCCTCGAAGCCCAGCAGGTAATCACCGCTGGACGTTATGATCCGGACAAGGTCTGGCACCAACTTTAAGCGGTCTGCAGAACTCGGTCCGCTCGGCAGCACGCTTTGTTAGCATAGACGCATCTCTCTGAAACTGCGGCTCTGCATCGAGGTAGCCAGATGACACGCGAAATCACTCGTCGGGATTTTCTGAACGGCACACAGGTTGCTATCGGTGCCTCGCTCCTTAGCCCCTGGGCGGAGGTCTTCGGTAGCGAATCGACGAAGTTCAGCCTGGGTTCGGATTACTATCCGCCGGCAAAAACCGGCCTGCGTGGCAGCCATCAGGGCTCGTGGGAAACAATGCACGCGCGTGTCGCCGGCACGACGTGGCCAAGCGGCCCTGTCGAGGAAGATTTTGATCTCGTCGTGGTTGGCGCCGGCATCAGCGGACTCTCGGCCGCCCATTTCTACCGGCAGGAGAATCCCTCGGCCCGCATCCTGGTACTCGACAACCACGATGACTTCGGCGGCCACGCCAAACGTAACGAGTTCACCGTCGATGGAGAAACCCGGATCGCCTATGGAGGCACTGAGTCGATCGACACACCGTCCAGCTACTCCAGCATCTCCAAGGCCCTGCTCGAGGACATCGGCATCGACGTTCAGCAGTTCTACGAGTATTTCGATCAGGACCTGTACGACAAGATGGACCTCTCCTACGGCATCGCCTTTGATGAGAAAACCTACGGCAAGCGAAAGCTCGTCACTGGCTATGGCAGCCGACCGTGGAAAGAGTTTGTGGCAGAAACACCGCTGAGCGAAAAAGCGAAGGCCGACCTCTTACGCGCGTTCACCGACGAGCGCGATTACCTGCCCGGCATGAGCCGCGACGAGAAAATCGAACTGCTCAGCAAAATCAGTTACCGCAGTTACCTCAGGGACTACGTCAAGGTCGACGAGCAGGTTCTCGAGATGTACCAGCGCTGGGGCATGAGCTACTGGTGCGTCGGCATGGACGAAGTACCGGCTGTCTACATTCTCGGCTACACGGATGGCGGCGGCATGCCGGGCCTCGAACACACGGTCCAACAAAAAGACGGGCGCGGAAGCGAACCCTATATTTTTCATTTCCCTGACGGCAACGCGTCTGTCGCAAGACTCCTGGTCAGGAGCCTCGTTCCCGAGGCACTACCCGGGTCAAGTATGGAAGACAGCGTGACGGCACGTCTGGATTACAGCCAGCTCGACAGGGATGGTGCGCCGCTTCGTATCCGCTTGAATAGCACGGTGGTTAACGCAGCCCACAGCAAGGACTCGAAATCCGTCAACGTAACCTACCTACACTCGGGAGACGCACATACGGTGCGCGCAAAGAAATGCATCATGGCCTGTTACAACAGCGCCATTCCTTATCTCTGCCCCGACCTGCCCGAGAAGCAGAAGGCCGGGCTCGCCTACAACGTCAAGATCCCGCTAACCTACACGAAGGTGATGGTGCCGAACTGGCGCGCGTTCGCCGACCTGGGCGTTCACTTTGTTTATTACACGAACGACTTCTACAAGCAGGTGGAACTCGACTACCCGGTAAGCATGGGTAATTACGATTTTGGTGCCGACCCCGATCAGCCGATGGCCCTGCACATGTGCCACGTCCCGTATTTCGATGACATCCAGGGCCCCGAGCAGTGGCGAGCGGGTCGTCGCAAATTACTCGAGACACCGTTCTCGACCTATGAACATCATGTTCGTGATCAACTCGATCAGGCGCTGTCCGGCGCCGGATTCGATGCTGACAGGGACATCACGGCGATAACCGTAAATCGCTGGGCACACGGTTACGCCTACAGTCCGGACTTGTTGTGGGAGCCCAAGTACAGCTCGGACGCCGACAAACCCTGGGTCATAGGACGACAACCTTTCGGTCGTATCTCGATCGCAAATTCGGATGCCGCTGCCTCGGCAGATACCAATGCCGCGATCACCGAGGGTTATCGCGCCGTGCAGGAAGCGCTGTCGGGCTAAGCCGTTAAGTGGCGGCAGACCCGCTATCGATGCGGTGTTTCTTTCTCCTCTTCTGCGCGGCGCTCTTCGCAGGTCGGTACGACAGGTAGTTTCCGAAGCACCTGCATGAAGGGGTCGACCTGCACGTCCGCTTCGCGAACCCCGGCCACTAGCGCCTGGTTACCATCAAACTCGACGCGCTGCAGGCTGCCGTTAACGCGAACCGGTATTGGCATCGGAAAATCAAGATCGTCGACATTTTGCCATTCGAGCAGTAGCCCTTCCGCGGTTTCGCTTACCCCGAGTACCGGAAGTGGACCACGGCGAGCATAGACCTCGAAGAACCAGCCGAAGTCTGAACCGGCTTCTTCACTCACAATGTGCAGGTAGTCATCCGTCGAACGAAATCGTGGCGCTATCGGTGCCGCAAGCTCAGCCGGGTTCACGGTGTCATAAACCAGCCGACGAACGGATCGCCAGAATGCATCCTCACCAATAACGTAGCGCAGCGAGTGCAGCAGCCAGGTGCCTTTCGTATAGATGTCGCCGGCCGGACCCTTACCTTCGGAATCGTCGAAGTAAAGCTCATCCGCCGAAAATTCCTCCCGCGGTGCGATCGCGTTGCAGGCACTAATCTTCAGGTAGGAGTTGTACATCGCGGAATAAAACGCCGCATCGCCCGTGAGTTCTCTTGTGTACTCCGGCTGCATGAACGCGCCGAAACCCTCGTGCAGCCACATGTCCGAAACCGTCACATGGGTCATCACGTTGCCGAACCACTCATGCGCAAGCTCGTGCTGGAACAGCCAGTCGAAGCCGTACTCACCGCGCCGGAACTCGTTGCCGTACGCGTTGATGGTCTGGTGCTCCATGCCCAGGTGCGGTGTTTCCGCGACTCCCAGCTTCTCCTGGCCCCACGGGTACGGGCCCACCTTGCGCTCAAAGAACTCGAGGACCTTTGCGAACTCCTGCTCGAATAGCACACGAGCCG
>CAYTTZ010000203.1:0-5278 GCA_964440945.1 uncultured Woeseiaceae bacterium | reverse complement strand
GATCGTCACGGCAAGACGGTCTGGAAGCGACGCTTGCGGCGCGCTCAATGGCTGCCTGTCAGCCTCATATCAGCCGACCGGTTGAGGTCACAGGCGTAGAGCGGTCGTTCAAAGTCAATTTCCAGCTTCAGGAACTACCGGCCGCTCCGACACTTTTAACTACAATTCGAGGTTCCTGATTTCAAGCAAACTGCGGGCAGAAGAAGCGCCATCACTTACCAGCGCGCTCGATCGCCTCGACGATGAGACGCTTGGCCGTGGCGGCGCCGTGCCAGTCACCGATCTTCACCCACTTACCGGGCTCAAGATCCTTGTAATGCTCGAAAAAGTGCTCGACCTGCTGCATTGTGATTTCCGGCAGGTCTGAAAATTCCTGCACGTGATCATAACGTTGAGTCAGCGCGTGCGAAGGCACGGCAATAATCTTTTCATCCTGCCCCGCGTTGTCTTCCATGATGAGTACACCGACCGGACGCACGTTGATGACGCATGCAGGCACGAGCTCACGCGTATTGATGACAAGCACATCGATAGGGTCCCCGTCCTCCGACAGGGTATGCGGCACAAAGCCGTAGTTACCGGGGTAAGACATGGGTGTATACAGAAAACGATCGACGACGAGCACTCCCGCATCTTTGTCCAGCTCGTACTTGATGGGCTGACCGCCCAGCGGAACTTCAATAATGACGTTGATGTCCTCAGGGGGCTTATGGCCAATCTCGATGGCGTCAATGCGCATGATCAGGTTTCCAGGTGAGTTAAAAGCGTGTGCCACAGGGAGTCTAACGCGATCATTAATGAATCGCCGCAAAATGCAGTATATTGATCATCCGTTCGCTGACCAGGAAAGATGCCTGCATGAACAAATCAAAATTTACGGTAGCGTTGCTGGCGGCAATATTACTCGCAGCATGCGCAAGCCCGGAAGTTGCTAGAGATAGTAGCGACACAGCGGCAAGTAGCCCAGCCGCGCCGAAAGCTCGCTGGGACAGGGGCGCGATGGTGACGGCGGCTAACCCGCATGCCGTGGACGCTGCGATCACGATGCTTGAAAAAGGCGGCCATGCGGTTGATGCGGCAATCGCCGCACACTCCGTACTCGGTCTCGTTGAGCCACAGAGCTCGGGCCTTGGCGGCGGCGCTTTCATGCTTATCTACCAGAGAGCAGGCGGTGACTTGAGCTTCCTCGACGGCCGCGAATCTGCGCCCGCGGGCGCAACCGTTGATATGTTCGTGCGCGATGGTGAGGTAATGAGTTTCCGCCAGGCATGGCAAAGCGGCCTGGCCGTTGGCGTTCCTGGTGCGGTGGCGCTGTACAAGCGAGCGCATGATGAATACGGAAAGCTGTCGTGGGCAGAGTTGTTCGAGCCAGCGATCAACCTGGCTGAGCAGGGATTCGCAGTGTCGCCTCGCATGGCGAAGTCGCTCGAAATCGTCGCCCCAATCGGCCGACTCGATGACAACCCGGCGACGGCCGCCTATTTCTACCCGGGCGGCAAAGCGCTCGCCGTCGGGCACTTGCTGAAGAACCCGGAATACGCGGCGACGCTGCGTCGTATTACCGCAGAGGGTATCGACGCGTTCTACACAGGCGAGATCGCCGCGGCCATCGCCAGGGCGGCCCAGGAAGGCCCGGACGGTGGCTCGCTGACAGTCGAGGACATCGCCAATTACGAGGTTATCGAGCGACCGGTCATCTGCGGCGGATTCCGCGTCCTTGAAATCTGCACGACGTCGCCACCCTCCTCCGGAGTGGCGCAGATCATGATTGCCGGCATCTACGATCACCTGGCCGACGATACAAGCCGACAAGCAGACAGGGTCGCCGCGTTCGTTGATGCGCAGCGCCTCGCCTACGCAGACAGGGATCACTATATCGGCGACCCGAAGTCGGTCACCGTGCCGCTTGAGGACCTGGTGAATCCGGCCTACCTGGAGCACCGGGCGGGCGAACGATTTGCTCCGGGCGAGATGCCACGGCATGGCGATCCGGGCAAGGTCCTGCGCGGCGAGCCGATAGCCAATCTGTGGGGAAAAGACCTGACCTTCGAGACACCGGGAACTTCACATCTCTCGATTATCGATAAAGAGGGCAATGCCATAGCAATGACCGCCACGGTTGAGGGATATTTCGGGTCTGCGCGCTGGGCGCACGGATTCCTGCTTAACAACGAAATGACCGATTTCGCGCGTCAGCCGCCAACCGATGGAAGGCCGGTTGCCAATGCAATTGTTCCTGGCAAACGACCGCGATCGTCGATGTCGCCGACTATGGTGTTCGATCAAGCGAAGGACATCGTCATGGTCACCGGTTCGCCCGGCGGCAACTCGATCCCGGCCTATGTCGCGAAAACCATTGTCGGCGTGCTCGACTGGGACTTGTCTGCACAGGATGCCGTCGATTTCCCGAACATCGTGGCACGCGGTGAGAAAGTTCGCGTCGAAGTTGCCACCGAGGCCGGCCACGTGATCGCCTCGGACCTGCAGCAGCGCGGCTACACGGTAGAGGAGCGCGAAGGCGAGAATTCAGGATTGCATGTCATTGTCGTGCGGACGAATAAGCTTGACGGTGCTGCCGATAAACGCCGCGAAGGCACCGTCAGAACGACACAATAAAGCAGAGCGCGGTTCCCGGTGTCTGCATCGAGCCGTTTCGCACGCCTGTGCACAACGCTGCGAGCTAGTGCTTGCGGCCAGCCCGCACCAGCCTGCTAACGAGTGGCGCCGCAATTAGTGGCACCAGGCTTGCCGGAATAATCAGCGCCCATCCCGAAACACCGGGGTTCGTGAGTTCAAGCACGGCGCTCAGCGCCGGGACGTAGATTGCGGCGAGCACCAATGTAATGCACAGGAACAGCGCGGCCCAGATCCACCAGTTTCTCGTGATTTCATTGTCGAAGACTTTGCCGATTTCGTCACGCATATTGAATACGTGCCACGTCTGCGCGAGCGCCAGCGTGCAGAACGCCACGGTAACGGCCTGGCCCGAATTAAAGTCCAGGTAGAAGATCGAGATCGCCATAGCTGCCAGCACCGTCGCAGCCATAACGGCGCCGTACAGGCCGATCCGCAACCAGTGTGCCCGCGTCAGGATGCTTTCTGTCGCAGGCCGCGGCGAGCATCCCATCGACAGTCTCGACCCTCGGCCAACTCCCAGTGCCAGCGCGGGAAAAACATCGGTAACCAGGTTCAGGAAGAGGATCTGCAATGGCAAAAGCGGCAATGGCGCGCCGGAAACTGTCGCAAGACTGACGACGAGGATCTCGCTGGTGTTGCACGACATCAGGTAGACAACGAATTTCCTGATATTGGCAAAGATCGCTCGACCGTGCGCGACGGCGGCAACGATCGTATTGAACTCGTCGTCCTGCAACACCATTACGGCCGCCTCTTTTGCCACCGCGGTGCCACGCTGGCCCATCGCAATGCCGATGTCGGCCTTTTTCAGCGCGGGCGCGTCGTTCACACCGTCGCCGGTCATGGCGACGACATGGTCATGCTGCTGATAGAGGTCGATCAGTTTGAGCTTCTGTTCAGGCGTAACGCGAGAAAACACGCGTGCGGCGAGGAGCTTTTCTTCTTCTTTTGCAGCAAACAGCTGATCGACTTCCGGGCCGCCGAGGAATTGATCCGCCGGATCCGAGGCATTCACGATGCCGGTCTCAATCGCAATATGCCTTGCCGTCGCCGCATGATCCCCCGTAACCATGACAACCGTGATGCCCGCCTGGTGACAGCGCCGGATCGCCAGCTCAACGCCCGCACGTGCCGGGTCTTTCATGCCAACGATTCCGACCAATACGAGACTAGCGTAATAATCGTCGACCTCAGCACCGCTGACCTTCTCCGCAATCGCGATCGTGCGCAGACCCTGGTCGCCCAGCGATTCCGCGCGCTGCAGCCAGCGCTGACGATCTGCAGGCGTGAGCACTACATCGCTGTTATCGGGCCCGCGCACGGTAGTACAACTCGGCAGAATGCTCTCGGGCGCACCCTTGACGGCCACGCGAAACCCACTCGCTTGCTGGTGGACCGTCGCCATCCGTTTCGATTCCGGATCGAACGGGTCTTCGTGAACCTCCGGTTCCAGTTTGAGCAGTTCCTTGCGCCACACGCTGCCCACCCCTGCGGCAACCAACAGCGCCAACTCGGTGGGATCGCCAACGCCTTTGGCCTCCGTTTCGGCGTCTTTCTCCAAGGACGCGTTGTTACACAGAGCGCCGCATTGCAGCAGGTCACGCAGCATGGCGACCTGACCAGGATCAGGCGCTTTGCCAGCGACGCGAAACTCCGCGATATCCGCTTTGCGTTTCGTGTCAACGTCGACATCGAAACCGTTCAAAAGCACGGCTGATACGGTCATGCGGTTCTCGGTCAGCGTCCCGGTCTTGTCGGTGAGTATGACGCTCGTCGCACCGAGCGTTTCAACGGCCGACAGCCTTGTGACCAATGCGTTCTGTTTCGCCAGGCGCCACATGCCGCGCGCGAGGGCAATCGTCGCCACGATAACGAGTCCCTCGGGGATGGCGGCGACGGACAATGCAATGGCAACTTCGATCGCCAGAAACAGCTCGCGTCCTGCGACGATTCCAGCGACACCGATGATTACCGCGATGCCGATAATCAACCAGGCGAGACCGGCACCGAGCGCATTCAGTCGCTCTTCGAGCGGCGTCTGGTTTTCCTTCGCCACGACGACCTGCTCGAATATCTTGCCAAACTCGGTGTTGGTTCCGGTACCAACGACAACGCCCTTTCCTGATCCGCGGGTAATACAGGTACCTTTGAAAACCATATTCATCCGGTCAAGTACCGGCGTTTCCTCGTCGAGTACCGAATCCCGCTTCTTCACGGGTAACGATTCGCCCGTCAACGTCGACTCATCCGCGGCGAGTTTCGCTGCCTCGATTAGACGCAGATCGGCTGGAACAAGATCCCCTGCTTCAAACAGGACAATATCGCCGGGCACCAGGATGTCCGCCGACACCCTCGCAATCCTGCCGTCGCGAACGACGACGCAGTCGGCGCGCGCGAACTGCCGCAGTGCTTCCATGGAGCGAATCGCCCGCCATTCGGTCAGGAACCCGATCGTCGCATTGATCAGGATCACGCTGAAAATCGCGAGCCCTTCCACTATCTCTGAGAATGCCAGTGCCAACACGCCGGCACCCAGCAGCAAGGCCACAACAGCGCTCTTGAACTGTCCCAACAGGATAGAAAACACTTTTCGAGGTCGGGTAGGTGCAAGAAGATTTGGCCCCCAGATCCTCGAGCGCTT
>CAYTTZ010000202.1:0-5299 GCA_964440945.1 uncultured Woeseiaceae bacterium | reverse complement strand
TATACAAACAACGTTATTGTTCAAATCCCTTCATGAAAAAATAAAAGGCTCAGCGTAATGAGATAGGGTTGGCACTTTTTATGTAATAACGTCGCCGAAGGCGGTGCTATCATTGGCATCCAGAGAATTTCGTGAATTTAACAATAATCGAGTCGTGCGTCGCGTGAAGTATGCGCGCTTGGGTACTTATTTTATATATAACAACGTGTTACGTGGCACGGGGCATGGGTGTCGGCGGACTGATATGCGCAACCATGCTTGAAGGCGGCACAGCAGGGGAAATGCGTCGTGGCGAAGGCAAAAAAGGCCTATGTTTGTGGCGAATGCGGGGCACACAGTGTCAAGTGGGCCGGTCAGTGCCCGGAATGCCTGGTATGGAACACGCTCGCTGAGCAGTCGTTTGCAGCGGCCGCGGTGCGGCCGCGGGCCGGTGCCAGTGCTCAGCGGCTCGATGAACTATCGGGCGATATCGAGCAACGCTTCGGAACCGGCTTCAGCGAGTTTGACCGTGTCCTCGGCGGAGGGCTGGTGCCCGGAGCCGTCACCCTTCTGGGCGGCGACCCTGGCGTCGGCAAGTCGACGCTGCTGCAGCAGGTTTCCGCCTGCCTGATGTCAGAATTGTCGGTCTGCTACGCAACGGGCGAGGAGTCGCTACGGCAGATCGGGCAACGGTCAATGCGCCTGGGACTCGACGCGTCGGCAATGAACCTGTTGGCCGATACATCCATTGAAAACGTGCTCGAACAGTCGATGCGCTGCAACGCGAAGGTCCTGGTTATTGATTCGATACAGACCATGACGTCGGAGCATCTGCCGTCGGCGCCAGGTTCGGTGGCACAGCTTCGGGAAAGCGTCGGTCGCCTCGTGCAGTTTGCGAAGCAAAACGAAGTGTCTGTGTTTTTGATCGGTCACGTCACCAAGGAGGGCGCCATCGCGGGCCCGCGTGTTGTGGAGCACATGGTCGATACGGTCTTGTACTTTGAGAACGATCCCGCCAGCCGCTATACGATGATTCGATCCGTCAAGAATCGGTTTGGCGCCAGCGGCGAAATGGGCGTGTTTGCAATGACCGAGACAGGCTTTCGTGAGGTCCGTAATCCGTCGGCGATTTTCTTGTCTCGCGACTCCGTCAATGAACCGGGCAGTGTCGTGTCCGTTGCCTGGGAGGGGAGCCGGCCGCTACTGGTTGAGATTCAGGCGCTGGTTGCAGATGGCAACAGCAATTATGCGAAGCGGCTGGCACAAGGTGTCGATCAGAACCGGCTGGCCCTGTTGCTCGCTGTGCTGCAGCGACATGGCGGCCTTGCGATGATCGATGAAGACGTGTTCGTCAATGTCGTCGGCGGCCTGCGAATTGCCGAAACTGCTGTCGATCTGCCCACCGTACTTGCCATAGTCTCGAGCCTGCGCGACCGAGCCTGTACGGAGCGGCTAGTCTGTTTTGGCGAACTCGGTCTCGCTGGCGAAATCAGGCCGGTCCGCTATGGTACCGAACGCATCGCTGCGGCTGCGAAGCAGGGTTTTACGCAGGCTATCGTTCCCGCCGGCAACGTGCCAAAAAAACTGCCAAAGGGGATTGAGGTTACGGGCGTGCGGCGCTTGAGCGAGGTGCTGGAGGCCGCTTGGTAGATGGATTCAGGAGGAGGCGGGAGCAGACGCTTGAATCTGTTGGCCTACGCGCACTGAGCGAATCCGGTTGTCATCCGTCTCCACGATTTCGATGGGATAACCGTTGATCTTCAGACAGGTCCCGGGCGTCGGAATTGTCTCCAGCTTCTCGATGATCAGGCCGTTGATCGTCTTCGGGCCATCGGTTGGCAGATCCCAGTCCTGCGATCGATTGAGCTCACGAATGTTCGCCGCGGCATCGACAAGAAAGGTGTCGGAGCCCTCGTCGATTACATCCACCTCGTCATCAGCGGGGTCCGTAGTGAACTTACCGACGATTTCCTCGAGGATGTCTTCGAGCGTCACGATACCCTGGATATCGCCGTACTCATCGACGACCAGCGCCGTTCTTTCGCGGCGCCGCTGGAACTGCACCAGCTGTGTGCTCAAAGGGGTGCCTTCCGGAACAAAATACGGCTCGTCCAGAAGGTCCAGGAGGTTCGCAGTCGTAAGTTCCTGTTGCGCGAGATTAGCGAGTCGCCGGAGGTGCAATATGCCGACTACCTGGTCGATCGTGTCACGATAAACCGGCAATCGCGTATGTTGGCTGGCGCTGATTATGGCCTCAATTTCCTGGCGTTCGATATCGAGATCAATGCCGATAATTTCGTTGTGCGGCACCATGACATCGTCGACGGTGACCTGCTCGAGATCGAGAATGCTGAGCAGCATTTTTCGATAACGCGTTGAAATCCGGGCGCCGGCTTCGTGGACGACAGTTCTCAATTCTTCGCGCGTCAGTGATTGCAGGCCGCTGTCACTCTCGCGCACGCCTAGCAGGTACAGGACACCGTTGGATGCCGCGTTTGTCAGCCAGACGATCGGGTACGTGATCTTCAGTAAAGGGGAATAGATCATCGCCGCCGGGAACGCGAGCCGTTCGGGATGCATGGCGGCGAGCGTTTTCGGCGCGGCCTCGGCGAATATCAGCACAACCAGCGTCAGTGCCACGGCGCCTAGCGCAGCGGCTGGCTCCCCGCCCATCTTGAATGCAGTGACGCCGACCATAGAAGCAGCAAAGAAATTAACCAGGTTGTTGCCAAGCAATATCAGCCCGATCAGTCGGTCGGGCCGTTTCAGAAGTCGCTCGGCGACACGGGCACCACGGTGCCCCTCGCGCGCTTTGTGGCGAAGCTGGTAACGGTTGAGGCTCATAAGAGCCGTTTCCGAGCCCGAGAAAAAGGCGGAAAGCATGAGCAGGACAATGAGCAGCCCAATCAGGCCTGCTAGCGGAACGTCGTCGCCCAAAAGAAGGGCACCTCCAAGTCAGCCATAGAAAAACAGTTCAACAGGCCGTTGGCAGGCTGTCAAGAACGGCTGTCTCAGCCCCAGCTCTTGTCGAAAATTTCCTGCAGGATTACGCGGCTGCCGAAATAGGCCAGGCACAAGGTAGCGAACCCCCAAAGGTAGAGCTTCACGGCACGTTTGCCGCGCCAGCCGGCAAAAAAACGACCGGCAAGCAGGATGCCGAAGATGACCCATGCGATCAGTGAGAACGCGAACTTGTGAGCAAGGTTCTGTTCCAGCAGATCGTTGACGAATGACAAGCCGGATCCGATGGACAAGGTCAGTCCGGCGAAGCCCGTTGCTGCGACTCCGATCAGCAATTTTTCTGTTGTCTCGAGCGGCGCAAAAAGGCTGTTCGTCGGCGTAATGCGCGCCGAATGCAGGCGGCGTTCCTGAATCAATGCAAATACGGCAACGATTGCGCCGACAGTAAGAAGACCGTAAGACAGCAGCGCGATCAGGATGTGTGCTCTGACCTGCCAGGCCATCGCGACCCCGGCCGATGCATCGACCGATGCGCTCATCAACATTGCTGTTGCCGCCGATAGGATCAGCATACCTGCGCTCAAACCGCGCAAAGTCGGCTGGACGGCTGCGACGATCGCAATGACCGCAAGCTCCAGACCGATCAGTGACGCGGCGCTGCCGATCGAAAGATGGAAGCCGTCGCCGGGCAGGATCAGTGCGAACAGGTGCTGCTCATGCAAAACCACGCCGATCAAAACGAAAACGTACGCAATCAGAAAGTACGGTCGGGACTGGGATTGAAAGCGAGGGAGACGGCTGAGCGTGAAAGCTGCGGCCGCCAGCAAATAGAGCGAAAAAATTGTGATTTGAGACACAGAAACCCTATAGGCATTCACCTAACGTCAGATCATCCCATATGGCGTAGTCCAAGAGAACCCTCGTTATGCGAATTCGCGTGCTTGGTTGCAGTGGGGGGATCGGCGCTGGCGCACGAACCTCCGCGATGTTGATCGACAATGATGTCCTTATCGACGCGGGCACTGGAATCGGTGACCTCGATCTTCAGGACCTGGACTCGATTCGGCACGTCTTCCTTACGCATGCGCATCTTGATCACGTCGCCGGACTTCCCATGCTTGCCGATCGCGTTTTCGATGAAAACTTCGAGGTGCCTTTAACCGTGTACGCGCGTGAAGAGACATTGCGTGCGATCCAGGATCATCTTTTCAACGGTGTCATATGGCCGGACTTCGCGAAGTTGCCGTCGCCACATAACCCAATGCTGCGCTACCACGTGTGCAGCCCTGGTGACACGATCAGCATCGATCATCGGGACTTCTACGCGGTTGACGTTATGCACTCGGTGCCGTCGTTGGGCTTCACGGTCCAGAATTCCGGTGGTGTGTTCGCCGTTAGTGGGGACACGAAGACCAACGAGACGCTGTGGCCGGTTCTCAATGCCTGCGATGATCTCCGTGTCCTGGTTATCGAGGTGTCATTCCCTGACGAAATGCAGAGCCTGGCTGCGGACTCCGGCCATTACACACCGCAAACGCTGACCGACGATTTGCAGCGGCTGCGTCATGAGCCGGAAATCTGGTTGACCGGCATGAAGCCTGGCGAAGAAGACAGAATCTACGCACAGGTGAGAAAGGCAGCGCCCGGGAAGAACATCAAAATGTTGTCGCGCGGAACCGTGCTTACCGTCTAGCGGCACCTCTGGCCGTCATCGCTTACAATTATTGTCGAGCCGGCGTCTATCTCCCATTTGCATGATTATCTCGGCTAGAATGCGTGCATGTTTGAGAATCTGACTGGCCGACTTTCCGACGCAGCACGCCAGCTGTCCGGCAAAGGGCGACTTACCGAAACCAATATCAAGGATACCTTGCGCCAGGTCCGCCTGGCTTTGCTCGAGGCCGATGTCGCGTTGCCGGTCGTCAAGGGATTCGTTGAGCGAATTCGCGAGCGTGCGCTCGGCGAGGAGGTCGGCAAAAGCCTGACCCCGGGCCAGGCACTCGTGAAGATCATTCATGCCGAGCTGGTAAGCATCCTCGGCAGCCAGTCCGTGCCACTGGACCTGAAGGCTCAACCGCCTGTCGTCATATTGCTTGCCGGCCTGCAGGGTGCCGGTAAGACCACGACGGCGGCAAAGCTCGCCAAGCGACTGATCGATACCGACAAGAAAAAGGTAATGCTCGTCAGTGTGGACGTGCACCGGCCGGCGGCAATACTGCAGCTGCAGACGCTGGCTGGAGAAGTCAGTGCGCTTCATTGTCCCAGCGAGGCGACCGAAAAACCGACGGCTATCGTCGCGCGTGCCCTTGACGCGGCACGCCGTTCTTTTGCGGACGTCTTGATCGTCGATACGGCAGGG
>CAYTTZ010000201.1:0-5307 GCA_964440945.1 uncultured Woeseiaceae bacterium | reverse complement strand
TTTACTGATGTCTTCGAGTATGACGGCGACTTGATTTCGAATTATAAGATCTATATTGACATCGGTCCGCTGTATACGGCGTAGGTTTTCTGATCGAAATGAGAGGGCACTCTCGGAAAACCCTGATAGCAAACAGTGTCTTATTGCCTTAACAAAGGGCGCTGGCATCAGGGAAAAACAAGAAGATGACAAAGGTTGCTCTCCTCGCGCGTCTTTCGCGCGGTCACTCGCCCAACGCCCGGCTCCTTAAAAGTAGTCGTCGAACCTTTTGGTTCGTCGCGGCGACCGCGATTCTCTGGTTCGCGGGAATGCCCGCACTGGCCCAGGAGGATAGCAGATGCCTCAAGTGTCATGACGACCCGGAGCTCACTGGCTATCGCGGTGATGAGGAGATTTCGGTCTTCGTCGCCGCTGGGGTTGGCGCCGCATCCGAACACGCCGATATCGCCTGTGTGGAATGTCACAAGGACCTTGCCGGGTCCAAACGTCGGCGGCACGCCGAGGATCTGGAGCTTGTCGTGTGCGGCGATTGCCACAAGTCCCAGGCTAAAGCGCATGGCGGCAGCCTGCACGGCGCAGCCGCAAAACAAGGGGATCCACTTGCCCCGACTTGTGCCGACTGTCACGGTAAGCACGACGTCCTGTCAGCCTCGGAAGCGGACGCGCCGACCGCAGTGATGAACGTGCCGCTGCTCTGCGGTAGCTGTCACCGCGAGGGTGCTCCCGTAGCGCGAACTCACGAGATCTCGCAGGAAAACATTCTTGAGAACTACTCGATGAGCATTCATGGGGAGGGTTTGTTTGTTCAGGGCCTGACCGTCACGGCCGTCTGCACCTCGTGTCACACGGCACATGACATCCTCCCGCACACCGATGCGCGCTCGAGTATTCATGCGGACAAAATCGCTACGACGTGTACCGCCTGCCACGGGCAGATTGAACGCGTGCATCGCAAGGTTATCGAGGGCCGTTTGTGGAGCGATGATCCGGGCAAGATCCCGACCTGTGTCGACTGTCATGCCCCGCACAAGATTCGCAGCGTTTTCTACCCTGACGGCTTGGCCGACAAAGATTGCCTCACCTGCCACAGCCAGCCGGATCTGACGATGATGCGCGACGGTGAGACCGTCAGCCTGTACGTCGATGAGCTGGCCTACGAAAATTCGGAGCATGCGGACACCTCATGCGCCCAATGCCACACGGATGTGTCTGTCGCCCAGGAACGCGCCTGTGCAACGGTGCAGTCACCGGTGGATTGCAGTATCTGCCATGCCGAGCAGGTCACCGAGTATCAAAGCAGCACTCACGGAACCCTGAATGCCGATGGCGATTCGGATGCGCCGACATGCCAGGACTGTCATGCCAAGCACGCCGTGCTGGGCGCAGATATGCCGGCGTCGCCGACCTATCCTCGCAACGTTCCCACGCTATGCGGGGAGTGCCACCGCATCGGCGAGAAAGCGGCCGCTCGGATCGATGCCAAGGTGGATGACATCGTGGGCAGCTACGAAGACAGCGTGCATGGTCGGGCCCTGGTAGAGGGTGGTTTGATCGTGTCGGCGACCTGCGCCGACTGCCACGGTGCACACTCTGAGCTTCCGCCGGACGATCCACGATCGACTGTTGGTCCGGAGCACATCGCGGGCACCTGCGGTACCTGCCACCACGGGATTGAGGAAAAGTTTCGCACCAGCATCCACTGGTCGGATAATCCGGACTCCGACAAAGAGTATCCGACATGCGAGGATTGTCATGCCTCGCACACCATATCGCGCACCGAACAGCCGGGATTCCGGACTTTGATGATGGAGCAGTGCGGTCGGTGTCACGAAGATCAGGCAGAGACTTTCTTTGACACATTCCACGGCAAAGTCTCGCGCCTGGGTGGAGAGACGGTCGCCAAGTGTTATGACTGCCACGGCACCCACGATATTCTTCCGCCGACTGAGCCCGACTCGATGCTCAGTCGGGACAATGTGGTCGAGACCTGTGGCCAGTGTCACGACTCGTCGCATCGGCAGTTCGCCGGCTACCTGACGCATGCAACGCACCATGACCGCGATCGCTACCCCTATCTCTTCTGGGCGTTCTGGGGCATGACCGCACTGTTGGTGGGCACATTGAGTTTCGCCCTGCTGCATACGTTCGCCTGGGTGGTTCGATTGCTGCTGAACCGCGAAGAGTGGCAGGCACACAAGGCTATGGCCCGGAGCAAGGACCAGAAATTCTACCGCCGCTTTAGCCGCCTCCAGCGCACCATGCATATCGTGATGATGATCAGCTTTTTCACGCTGGCGCTGACGGGCATGGCGTTGAAATTCTCTTATATGTCCTGGGCACAGGTGACATCCCAGATTCTGGGTGGGTTCGATAGCATGGGATTCCTGCATCGCATCGGTGCAGTCGTGCTGTTTACCGTCTTCGCCGTGCACCTGCGGGATGTGCTTCGTCGCAAGAAAGCCGCGGCGCAGACCTGGCTCCAGGTCGTTACGGGACCGGACTCGATCATATTCAACGGTCGCGACCTCAAGGAGTTCATCCAGTCCGTCAAGTGGTTCTTCGGCAGGGGTCCCCGCCCCAATTACGGCCGCTATACTTACTGGGAGAAATTCGATTACTTCGCGGTGGGCTGGGGTGTGATCATTATCGGCAGCACTGGCCTGATTCTGTGGTTCCCGGAAATTTTCACGCGCCTTGTCCCAGGCTGGGCCGTCAACGTGGCTACGATCGTCCATAGCGACGAGGCGCTGCTCGCGGTTGGGTTCATATTTACCATCCACTTCTTTAACACGCACTTCCGGCCCGACAAGTTCCCCATGGATCCCGTGATCTTCACTGGGCGAATACCCCTGGAAGAGCTGAAGTACGATAAGCCCGGCGAGTACGAAGCGATGCTGGAATCCGGCGAGTTGGAGGAACGTCTCGTGAACGCCTATCCAGCGTCCAAGGAGCGGACCGTGAGGATATTCGGATTCGTGGCGCTTGGCTTCGGGTTGATCCTGCTTGGCCTGATTATCTACACGATGCTGTTCGGCTATCGTTGATATCGAGGCTTCGCGATAGCGCCGGATTGTTCAGTGCTTGCCCTTCAGCGGGCAGGCGCTGACAGGCCCTGCCTGCGCTGGGTCAAGTCGGAAGCCCGCGCCGACAGGCGTATTTCAGGCATGACACTCCTATAATTTCGTGCATGATGACGTGGCGAAAGGGCAGATCTGGCCAAAGCCAGTGACGCAAAGCCACGGGTCCTCACTTCCTCCGCGACACCTTCTGCGATGCCAAGACGGACCTCACGATCGCTTGGCCGCCGACACTCTGAAAGGCTGTTCGAAAGGAGGTGGGTTGGGTTATCAATCAAGAAACCCGCGGTGTCTCTTATGATGCTGGCGCTGCCTGTGTTTTTCTGCTTCGCAACTGGTGCCGTGCCGCAGGCAAATTCGGCAGGCAAAGAGATCTTCTCACTGGGCGTGGCGATTCATAATGCGCATGCCGGTGAGATTGCGCGGGCAAATCCGGGCAGCAAATTCTCTAGCTGCCCGGTTGCTCTGACGAGTCGCCATCGATGACCTCGCCGCGTTCCTCGGCCCGCGAGAAAGGTGGCTTACCTGTCAGCCATGTCATGTCCATCGGATACACCGCCGGATCGAAGATGACAAAGTAGAAATGCCAGATGGCAATTGCCAGCGCCGCCAGAATTGCCTCGAGGAAATGCAGGACGGTGGCGGCCTCGGGTACCCAGCCTGGGAGCCAGGTCAGCGTAAAGTTCTCGAACCACAAGACTAATCCCGTAATCGCCGTGACGGCGGTACCCCACAATGCGGCCCAGTATTCGACCTTTTCCACGTAGCCGACGCGTACCGGGGCCGGTGGATCAGAGCGGCGACCAACGTTGTAACTGATCCGGTGAACGAACTCCTTGAAGTCAGCGATTGCCGGCAGAAACGCGGCGATCTGACGTCGGGCGCGGGAACTAACGGCAATATGAGCGAAGTGGAAGAAACAGGCCCCGATCAAACCTACGGCCGCAATACGGTGAAAGTCGCCGCGGAGTTCGCCGTCGGCGAACTGCAGCATGCCGGCCCACCAACTGTCTGGGTATTTCAGTGCAAACCCCGTGACCACCAGCACGAAGAAGCTTGCAGCGGCCAGACCGTGCGCAATCCGAAACGGCACCGACATGCGCTCTTTGACGGCAAGGTGCTCGGGGGGTCTGCGCAGACGAGGGGTCGAATATCGCGTTTTCTTGACCAGATCGAGCAGATTATGGAGCAGCATGCCGATGACTGTGACCCAGATCAGCGGAATGTAGATGGCCCTTATCCAGTGCGCCACGATGTTCGGGGTTTCATCGGCCAACATGTGCACAGGGCCGATCGTGAAGTTGCTTCCTGCACCTACGTGGCATTTGCCGCAGGTGTCAGCCAGGTTGTCCGGATGGATGTGTGACTGGGGGTCGCTGGAAGGCAGAATGAAATGCACGCCGTGGCAACTCGCACAATTCGCGACCTTTTGCACGCCGCCGCGGGCTGCGAGCCCATGAAAACTGTCTTCGTAGGAGGGCACCTGGTTTGGGTCCAGGCCGTACTTCTCGCCCAACCGCAGGTCGGAGTGACAGGGCCCGCAAACCCGGATTGGAATATTAGTTGCCGATATCGGCGAGCCTTCGGCGGCCACACCCAGAATGCGGTGCTCACCATGACAATCTGTGCAAACCGGTGAGCCATCGATTCCGTCGGCTGCAGCCAGGCCATGGATACTTAGCTCGAATTGAGAAGTGATTTCAGAGTGACAGGAACCGCATGTCGCGGGCACGTTGAGACGATGAATCGACGAGGCAGGGTTCGCTGCCGGCAAAGTAGAGTGAGCGGAGTGGCAATCGCTGCAACTCGCGCCATGATTGCCGTTGCGTACCCCAGCCGCGTGCACGCTCGCGGTATAGGCCTCGATTGGACGGATCGTGCGGACACCCGGCGGTGCCGGTTGCCCGCTGCCGTGGCAAATCCCGCAGGTCTCGCCTTGCCGGCTGGCGTGAACAGGAGAGGACGGGTCACTCGACAACATCATGGTATGCGTTTCACCATGGCAACTCGCGCAGGAGGGCAGCTCCTTGCCAGCGGAGTTTTGAAGGTCGTGCTGACCATGCGCGCTCACGGCGTGCTCGGCGAGCACCTCGGCATGACACTCCCCACAGTCCACCGGATCGAGCCCACGTTTGTGCCGTCGCGAGTCGGCGCCGACGTGACAGGCAAGGCATTCGGTCGAGCTGTGAACGGTGCGCTCAAACTGAGCGAGGTCGACCTCGTGGCAATC
>CAYTTZ010000200.1:0-5318 GCA_964440945.1 uncultured Woeseiaceae bacterium | reverse complement strand
GCTGCAGGTTCGCGCCGCTCGGCGCGGTGTTAGCCACTTTGAGCGCCGTCTCGATAATGTCTATCGGCACGGGTCGGTCCGAAAAATCGCGCACCGAGCGCCGGCGGTCGATGTCGACGTAGAAATCATTAATTCGCTGCCGCATTTCCTCGAGCGAATACTCCCGATACCGGGACAGTGGACTCGTCGGGTAAGTGCTCATGTTGTTCTCTCCCTGGTTGCCGCCACGGCCGGCGAACTATTGATCGGTCTCGCCGAGTTTCTGCAGCACGCTCCATTCACTGGTGTCGTTCTCCGATACAGCTCGGCCGCGCATTGAGATTCCTGCCTCGTGCACGGACGCCGCGCTGCCGGACACGAGCGGATGCCATTCGGGCAAGTCCTTGCCGTCGGCCAGGCGTCGATACGCACAGCTTCCAGGCAGCCATTGAAACGCCTCCGGATTGTCGACAGACAGCACGAGACATTCGGATACCCGCTTCGCCCGCGCCGTGTAGTCGGTGCAGCGGCAGCTGTCGATATCCAGCAGACGACACGCGACATCCGTGTAGTAGATATCGCCCGAATCTTCATCTTCCAGCTTGTGCATACAGCACAGGGCGCAGCCATCGCAAAGCGACTCCCACTCCGTGGCACTCATCTGTGCGAGGGATTTGCGTTTCCAGAATTGATCGGTCATCGTGCCGTACTTTGCGACATTTGTAGTCCAATATCACCTTGTTGGACGACAAAATATGGAATCTCCATATGAAAGCGGTGTTTCTCGATTGGGCCACCATGGGCCCCGGCCTCGATACCAGCTCGCTTCGTTCCCTGCTGCCGGAACTCGAGATCTTTGACGTAACCGCCGATAGCGAGGTTGCCGAAAGAATCGAAGAGGCCGGGTTTGTAATGGCCAACAAGATCCGGCTGACGGACACGCTGCTGGAGCGCTGTCCCCGGCTCAGGTTCATTGGCCTGACGGCAACCGGCACCGACAATGTCGACCTGGAGGCCGCCAAACGGCACGGCGTTGCCGTCTGCAACATTCGTGCGTATTGCAGTCAGTCGGTTGCCGAACACGTTTTCGGCTGCCTGCTCAACCTGACCCACAGCCTTGGCCGCTACGCCACGGATGTGCGCGCGGGCAAGTGGCAGCAGTCCGACAACTTTTGCCTGTTGACCCACCCGGTACGCGAGCTCTCAGCAATGACGCTCGGCATTGTGGGTTACGGGGAGCTCGGCAAGGCCGTTGCCAAAGTCGGTGCCTCATTCGGTATGGAAGTCATTATTGCCGTTCGTCCGGGTAGCGCAGAGACCGGCGACGGAAGAGTGTCGTTCGAGGAGTTGCTGGCGCGCGCCGACGTCATTTCCCTGCACTGTCCGCTCAATGACAACACCAGGAACCTGTTCGGAGCCGACGAGTTCGACAAGATGAAGAACGACGCCATCCTGATCAACACCGCGCGAGGCGGCCTGATCGATTCCACGGCACTGGCCGAAGCATTGCGTCAAGGTGATATCGGAGCCGCTGCGGTGGACGTTCTGCCCAAGGAGCCACCCGTGCACGGCGACCCGCTGCTCGACTACGACGGCGACAACCTGCTCGTCACCCCTCACATCGCATGGGCAACCAATGAGGCCCGCCAGGCGGCTATCGACGAACTCGCCGCCAACGTCGCGGCGTTTATCGAGGGTGGAAAACGAAACCGGGTGGTTTGATCAGGTACCGATAATCTGTCGCGCCCATTGCACGATCTGGCGCACGCGTGGCGAACCGAGGTCGTACGCCTCATCGAAACTTACCCAGCGCCACTCGTGGTGTTCCGGGACCCCGGTTTCCGGTGAAATGCCCATAATGACATCAGCCTGTTTGGTACTGGCGACGTAGTAGCGCGCGACCTTCCCCCGGCTGTAAGGCCCGGTCTCGAAAAAGCGATCACCCCAGTCGAATTCCAGGTCGTCGATGCCGGTCTCTTCCTGCACCTCGCGCAGCGCGGCCTGCAGCGGCTCCTCGCCGTGTTCCTTCACGCCCTTGGGAAAGTCCCAGTGATGAAAGGCGCGCAACAACAACGTCGCCCAGCCCTCGTCCGTCCGGCGTGCCATGACGACGCCGCAGGAATGCTTGGTCTGAATCACGGCGCCCACCGCAGCACGTCCACGGGCGCTGAGTTAATGGCGCCGCGTGCAGCGAAGAAACCGCTGATGCAGACGAGGAACACGCCGGCGGTTACGCCAACCACCCACAGCAATGGATTGAATTCATACGGCAATTGAAACAGCTGCACCGCAATAATAGCCGCGAGAGCCGAAGCACCCGCCGACGCGAGCACGCCGGCCGCAAGACCCAGCGCCGCGAACTCGGCCATGACGCCAAGAAACACCGTGCGCCGGCGCGCACCGAGCGCCCGCAGCATGGCGCTCTCGAAACGCCGCTCATCGATCGTCGATTGCACCGCCGCAAACAACACCGCAATCCCTGCCGCGAGCGTGAAAACAAACACAGCCTGCACGGCAAGACTGGCCTTCTCAATGATGCCCCTGACCTGCTGCAGAATGGCGTCGAGATTGATGACAGAAACACTCGGGTATGCACGCACCAGCTTAATCAGTATGGGCTGCTGCGACTCATCGATGCGCATGCTCGAGATATAGGTCGTCGGCATACCGTCGAGCGCGCCAGGCGACAGCACGATGAAGAAGTTGGGCTGGAACGAATCCCAGTTCACTTTTCGAATGCTGGCTAACTCGGCCTCGACGTTCTGTCCGGCCACAAAGAAGTTCAGGCGATCGCCGATAGCCAGCCCCGTGTCGGCCGCAGCATCTTCTTCGATAGACACCAGCGGTGGTCCGTCATAGTCGAGCGGCCACCACTCGCCGGCCACCAGCTCGTTGCTATCGCTCATCTCGGCTGTCCAGGACAGATTGGCCTCGCGGTTAGTCAACCATTGCCCGTCCCGGCTGGGGTATTGCCGTTCCTTGACGGATTCGCCATTGATCGTGGTCATGCGAGCACGCACCAGCGGCGTAAATACCGGCCGCTCGAGGCCGCTGTCCGTGAAGAGCTCAGCAAGCGGATCCACCTCATGCGGCTGAATGTTGATCAGGAAGTGGTTCGGTGCATCCTCGTCGAGAGTCTGACGCCAGCCCTCCAGCAGGTCGGTCCGTACCAGGGTCAGCAGCAACAGCACGGTCAGGCCGAGTCCGAAAGCGACGACCTGGATGGCGCTGTCGCGGCCCCTCCGGGCAACGTTGGCGAGACCGTAACGCCAGGCGACCCCTACGCCGGAACGAAACCGGCCAATTACGGCTACCAGTCCCCTGCCGACCAGGTAAAGCGCAGCGGCGATGACCAGGATCCCACCAATCATAATCACCAGCATCCGTGGATCGCCAACCGAGCGGTACAGCAGCGCAGCAACGGCCGCGAGCGACAGGCCGGCAACCAGCAGCCTGGACGGTGCCGGCGGCATCGCGTCATGACGCAATACACGCAGCGGCGGCGTGTTACGAAGCTGAATCAGGGCCGGCAGCGCAAAGCCGAGCAATAAAACCAGGGCGCTGCCGCTCGCGAGAATAATCGGCCGCAGACCAGGGTTTGGCAGGTCACTGGCAATGAGGTCGGCCAAAATCCACGACAGCAGCTCCTCCGCCACAAAGCCGAGCACGCTGCCAATGACGACACCCAGGAGCCCGAGCAGAAACAGCTGGATGAGGGCAACCGCGATGACGAACCCCTGCGTGGCGCCGAGACTCTTCATCAGCGCAACGGTATCCATGCGTCGGTGTGCGAAGCGCCGCGCCGACATGGCGACCGCAACGGCACTGAGCAACAAACTGATAACCGCCGTCAGCGACAGAAAACGCTGTGCGCGGTCTGCCGCCGTGTAAGCGCGCTCGCTGCTTTCCTCCTGGCTCCGGATGCGCACGGAGTCGGGCAGGTCATCCTCGATCGCGGTGTTGAATTCGGAGACCGCGGTTTCATCGCCGGCAACCAGCAGCGCATAACTGACGCGGCTGCCTTCGCCAATCAGTCCGCTGCGCTCGATGTCCTGCTCGTTCATCAATAGCGATGGCGCAAGCGAGGCAAAGCCGATCGACTGGTCCGGCCGGTAGGTGAGCACGGCCGACACGCGCAGATCGAGCTCTCCAACAGACAGGAGGTCGCCGACGTCAGCGGCAACACGAGCAAGCAGCGCGCCATCCGCCCAGACCTCGCCCGGCTCGGGTACGCCGTCTACTTCGCGCTGCTCGCCGAACAGCTGATCCGATACGCGCACTGCGCCGCGCAGAGGATACGCGTCGCTGACCACCTTGATCGTGGCAAGTGCGCTCTCCTCGCCGGCGAAAACCACGGACGGGAATGACATTGTGCGCGCGGTCTGCAAACCGTACTCAAAGGCAAGCTCGCTCCATTCGGCCGGTACCGGCTCCTGCGAGCGCAGCCTTAAGTCTGCCGCGAGTACCTCGTTGGCCTGGCGCGCGATCGCTTTGCCAATGCGGTCCGTCAGGAAACCGACAGCCGTCAGGGCCGCTACGGCGAGCCCGACAGCGGCAAGCAACACCAGCACTTCGCCGGAACGCAACTCGCGACCGAAGGTTCGCAGCGCAAAGGCGACTGCCCTCATGCAGCAGCCTTTCGGTCGCTCACCAGGCGGCCGGAATCCAGCGCGAGAATGCGATCGCAGCGTTGCGCGAGCTGATTGTCGTGCGTGACCAGCACGAGCGTCGTCGAGGAACTGTGGTTGAGCTCGAACATGAGCTCCATGATGTTGGCGCCGGTGCGGCTATCGAGGTTGCCCGTCGGCTCATCGGCGAACAGCACGGCGGGTTCCGTGGCGAAACCGCGCGCGATGGCGACACGCTGCTTCTCACCGCCCGACAGCTGGGACGGATAGTGGCTCCAGCGATCCTTGAGGCCGACCTGGTCGATGATCTGGCGTGCCGGCGCGCGCGCATCACGATGGCCGGCGAGTTCCAGCGGCAACATGACGTTTTCCAGCGCATTCAGCGAGGGCACCAGGTGGAAGGACTGGAACACAAAACCCACGCTTTCCGCCCGCACGCCGGCGCGTCCGTCTTCATCCAGGTTCGACAGGTTGCTGCCATTAAGTAAAACGTGGCCGCTGCTCGGCAGGTCAAGACCGGCCAACAACGCCAGCAGCGTGGATTTTCCGGCCCCGGACGGGCCGACGACGGCTACGGATTCGCCCGCAAAGATTTGGAAACTGACGTCCGATAATATGGTCAGAGTCCCTTCGGGACTGCTAACCTGCTTGCTAAGCTTGCTGGCCTCAAGGACCACATCGTTTCCAACTGACTGATTTCCCATGCGAAGA
>CAYTTZ010000199.1:0-5321 GCA_964440945.1 uncultured Woeseiaceae bacterium | reverse complement strand
GATGGTGTCGAATGCCAGCGAGGATTTCCCGGACCCCGACAGACCGGTGATCACGATGAGCTTCTCTCTCGGCAGGATGAGGTCGATGTTGCGCAGGTTGTGGGTCCTGGCGCCGCGGATATCAATCGTCTTCATAATGGGGGATTAAGGGATTGCGAAACAACCTGCTAATATACGCCGCCGCGCATCTTCGGCGCAAAGGAACCGTGCAAGTGGATACAGCAAACCCCGCAACCAGTGTTGTGATGCAGGCGACTGAGCGACGTTCCGTGACGGTCGTTGCGCTGATAGCTGTGATTCGCATGTTCGGGTTGTTCGCGCTGCTGCCGGTGCTGTCGCTGTATGCGGCCGAACTGGAGCACGCGACGCCGCTCCTGGTCGGACTTGCTGTGGGTGCCTATGGCCTTACCCAGGCAGGATTGCAAATACCGTTGGGCGCGTTGTCGGATCGCATCGGGCGTATCCCTGTCATCCTTTTCGGCCTCGCGTTGTTTGTGGCGGGCAGTGTGCTCGCCGCGCTAAGTGATTCCATCTACGGAGTTATCGCGGGCCGCCTGCTGCAAGGCAGCGGCGCGATATCGGCGACCTTAACCGCGCTTATCGCCGACGCAACCCGCGAGGAAGTCAGAACTCGTTCCATGGCGATTTTTGGTATAGGCATTGGCTTTTCTTTCATGATCGCGATGGTCGCAGGACCGCTGATCGCGGCACATTTCGGCGTTCAGTCGCTGTTCTGGATCGCGGCCGCGCTTGCTGTTCTCTCCGGGCTGTTGCTCGGCCTGCTACCGAAGATTCCGAAACCGAAGCAGCGAGCGAGTTGGAGTCTGATTCCGGCATTCCGCGGAGATCTGTTGCGCCTCGACTTCTATGTTTTCCTCTTGCACACAATAATGACGGCCACGTTCGTGGCATTGCCGTTCCTGCTCAGCGTCAGTCTCGAAATGGCGCTGACTGATCACTGGGAGATGTACATTGGCGCGCTGCTTTTGTCGCTGCTGATTACAGTGCCGATGATTATCAAGGACGAGCACCGGGGTCGAGGCAAGCTGATAGGTATCGCCGTGGTTCTGATCTTCGCCGCGCAACTGGCGCTGACGTTCCTTGGTTTCTCGGTCGTGCCGGTGTTCATAGCGCTTGTCCTGTACTTCGCCGGCTTCAACTTCCTCGAGGCCGGCCTGCCGGCACGACTGTCGGTGCTGGCGGACGACGAGCTGCGGGGCGCGTCGCTCGGCGTTTTTTCGAGTGCGCAGTTCCTGGGCGCATTTTCAGGGGGGCTGATTGGTGGCCGCTTCCTGCATGCTGGTCGGCCATCCGACGTGTTCTTCGTCTGCGCGCTTCTGGCGGCTATCTGGCTCGCCCTACAGGGCTTCAGCAGCTTGCGGCGACCAACCGCATAAATAGGGCGTCAGATCCAGAAATCGGGCTGGCTTTTGGTCCGTCAGGCTCTACAATAGGCCCCCCTCGCTGCCTTCGCGGCGGGCCACACAACAACAAGACACTTTAATTAGGGGACCGATATGGCCCGTGGAGTAAACAAAGTCATTATCGTTGGTAACCTCGGGCAGGATCCCGAGACGCGCTACATGCCAAGCGGCGCAGCGGTTACCAATTTCACAGTGGCCACCAACGAGTCCTGGAAGGACAAGAAGACCGGTGAGCAAAAGGACCGCACGGAATGGCACCGTGTGGCGATGTTCAACCGACTTGCCGAGATAGCGGCCGAATACCTGCGCAAGGGTTCGCAGGTCTACATCGAGGGCAAACTGCGTACGCGCAAGTGGCAGGGTCAGGATGGCAACGATCGTTACACCACGGAGATCATCGCCGACGAGATGCAGATGCTCGGCGGCCGCGGTGAAGGTGGTAGCGGCGGCGGCAACTTCGGCGGTAGCCGGGGCGGCAGCAAGCCCAGTCAGCCCAGCCAGGATGGTGGCAACGCGCCTCCGCAGCCGGGTCCGGACGATTTCGACGACGACATACCGTTCTAGACGAGTTTACGGCGCAACAGTATTTCGAAGCCGCGCGGCGCATAGTCTGCCTGCGCGGCTTTCGCACTTAAGCGATAGCGGATTTTCATTATGGGCGCGTTCAAGGAGCCTCACGGCGGTGAACTGAAGGATCTCTACCTCGATGCGAAAGCGGCCGAGGCAGAGCAGCAGGCGGCGCGCGATTGCGTCTCCTGGGACCTTACGGAACGCCAGCTCTGTGACATCGAGTTAGTAATGAACGGCGCGTTCTCGCCGCTCGAGGGATTCCTGAACAGGGATGACTATGACGCCGTTGTCAGCGGCATGCGCCTCAAGAACGGCGTACTCTGGCCCATGCCGATCACGCTCGATGTCAGCGAGGAGTTTGCTGCCGGCATCAAGACCGGCGACAAGGTCGCGCTGCGCGACCTCGAGGGCGTGCTTATCGCCACGCTCGATATCGGCGACATCTGGGCACCCGACAAGAACGTCGAGGCACAAGGCACCTACGGCACGACTGACGACAAGCACCCGGCCGTACACTACCTGAACAACATCGCGCATCCGGTCTACGTGGGTGGCAAGCTCAGTGGCCTCGAAACGCCTACGCACTACGATTTCAAACACCTGCGCGACAGCCCTGCCGAACTGCGGGCTCGCTTCAAGAAACTCGGCTGGCGCAAAGTCGTGGCGTTCCAGACACGCAACCCGATGCACCGCGCGCACCAGGAAATTACGCTGCGCGCCGCCAGGGACGTCGAGGCCAACCTGCTGGTCCATCCCGTGGTTGGCATGACCAAGCCTGGCGATGTGGACCACTACACGCGCGTGCGCTGCTATGAACACATTCTCACGCAGTATCCCGAGCAGACCTCGATGCTCTCACTGCTGCCGCTTGCGATGCGCATGGGCGGGCCACGTGAGGCGCTCTGGCACGCCATCATTCGCAAGAACTACGGTTGCACGCATATCATCATTGGCCGTGATCACGCGGGACCCGGCCAGGACTCCCAGGGCAAGGATTTCTACGGGCCCTACGACGCACAGCACTTGCTTAAAGCGCACGCAGAAGAGCTCGATATCTCGATGGTGCCGTTCCAGATGATGGTCTATGCCGAGAATCGCGCGGAGTACATCGCCATCGACGAGGCGACCGATGACGACAAGGTCCTGAACATCTCGGGCACGGAGTTCAGACGGCGATTGCAGGAGGGACTCGAGATCCCTGAGTGGTTCTCTTTCCCGGACGTCGTTGCCGAACTGCGCAGGACGCACCCGCCGCGCCACAGGCAGGGTTTCACGGTGTTCTTCACGGGCCTGTCGGGCTCGGGCAAGTCGACCATTGCTAATGCGCTGATGTCGAAGCTCATGGAGATGGGCGGTCGGCCGATCAGCCTGCTGGATGGCGATATCGTGCGCAAGAATCTCTCGAGCGAGCTGGGCTTCTCGAAAGAACACCGCGACCTCAACATTCGCCGCATTGGCTACGTCGCGAGCGAGATCACCAGGAACGGCGGTATCGCGATCTGTGCGCCAATCGCACCCTACGCATCGACACGGCGCCAGGTTCGCGAGGCCATCGCGCCGTTTGGCGGCTTTATCGAGATTCACGTGGCGACACCGCTCGAGGTCTGCGAAGAGCGTGACCGCAAGGGGCTGTATGCGCTGGCGCGCGCCGGCAAAATCAAGGAGTTCACCGGCATCAGTGACCCCTACGAGACGCCGGAGAATGCCGAGATGGTGATTGACACGGTCGGTATCTCGCCGGACCTGGCGGCACACCGTATTCTCGTCAAGCTCGAAGGCATGGGATTCATAAAGTGATGCTGAAGTTCGCTACGCGCCCGCATCGTCTCAATAGGCCAATGCGCGGGCGCTACGGGGTAAAATCAAGGCTATGAGCAAAAAGCTGTACATCAGGACCATGGGCTGTCAGATGAACGAGTACGACTCGGACAAAATGGCTGACGTTCTACGCGTGTCGCACGGCTACGAGCTGACCGATACGCCGGAAGACGCCGACCTTTTGCTCGTGAACACCTGCTCTATTCGCGAGAAAGCGCAGGAGAAAGTGTTCTCGGAGCTCGGTCGCTGGCGTGCGCTGAAGGAGAAGAACCCCGGTGTCAGGATCGGCGTCGGCGGCTGCGTAGCCAGCCAGGAAGGAACCGGCATCACCGAACGAGCGCCTTTTGTCGACATGGTATTTGGTCCGCAGACGCTGCATCGACTGCCAGAGATGCTCGACGGCGTGGCGGCGACCGGCGCTTCCGTCGTCGACATTTCGTTCCCGGAAATCGAGAAATTTGACCGGCTGCCGGAGCCGCGTGCCGAGGGTCCTACGGCATTCGTGTCCATCATGGAGGGCTGCAGCAAGTACTGCAGCTTCTGCGTTGTGCCGTATACGCGTGGCGAAGAAATCAGTCGTCCGTTCGACGACGTGATCGCCGAGGTAGCCAGTCTTGCGGAACAGGGTGTGCGCGAGGTGAACATGCTCGGGCAGAACGTCAACGCCTACCGCGGACCGATGCACGATGGCAGCATCGCCGATCTCGCAACGCTGATCTACTACGTCGCCGTTATCGATGGCATCGAGCGCATACGCTTTACGACCTCGCACCCGGTCGAGTTCACCGACAGTCTCGTGCAGGCGTATGCCGAGGTGCCAAAGCTTGCGAGTTACCTGCATCTGCCGGTGCAGCACGGATCGGACCGGATTCTGTCGGCGATGAAACGCGGACACACGGTGCTTGAATACAAGCAGAAGATTCGCAAACTGCGCGAGGCCCGACCGGATATTTCCTTGTCGTCGGACTTCATCGTCGGTTTTCCTGGCGAGACGGACAGGGATTTTGAAACGTTGATGAACCTGATTGCCGAAGTTGGTTTCGACCAGTCGTTCAGCTTTATTTACAGCGCACGCCCCGGCACGCCGGCGGCGAGCCTCGCCGACGATACGCCGATGGAGGTGAAGAAACAGCGTTTGCAGATCTTGCAGGCGCGCATCAACCAGCAGGCCATGCAGATCAGTGAACGCATGGTAGGCACGATGCAGCGGGTCCTTGTGGAGAAACTCTCCAAGAAGAGCGCGACCCAGGTTGCCGGTCGAACCGAGAACAATCGCTGGGTCAATTTCGATGCCGATCCGTCCTGCATCGGCGAATTCGTTGACGTAGTGATTACCGAGGCGCTGCCGAATTCGCTGCGCGGCCGGCAGGCACTTCCCAAGGCCCGCGCTTCAGGGTAATCTGACAACCAATGGTCTATTGCCCTGATAGATATCTCGCCAGGCAAGTACACGCCAATGGCGACGCCCCTGTTATCCTGACAGGCTGCTTTCTGCAAAGAGGTTTTGAA
>CAYTTZ010000198.1:0-5350 GCA_964440945.1 uncultured Woeseiaceae bacterium | reverse complement strand
TCATGACAATCCGGCGAATGCCAGCCGCCGAAAGAAAATCGACCTCGTTGTTGTTGCCGCTGCCATCGCCCTGATAATCCTCGTGGGCTTCTTCGGCGCGCAGCAAATTTCTGACGAGGCAGGTTCGCCAGACAGTTTGCCGAGCAACGCGTCGGTTGCGGTATTGCCCTTCGTCAACATGTCCAATGACGCTGACAATGAGTATTTCTCGGACGGCCTGACTGAAACGCTGTTGCACATGCTCGCGCAAATACCGGATCTGAAGGTTGCGGCGCGCACATCAAGTTTCGCCTTCAAAGGCCAGAACCTCAGTATTCGCGAAATCGCGACGGCTCTGCAGGTCGCCCATGTCCTGGAAGGTAGCGTGCAACGTGCCGGCGACAACGTTCGTATTACGGCGCAGCTGATTCGCGCCAGCGACGGTTTTCACGTCTGGTCTGAAAATTTCGATCGTAAGCTGGATGACATTTTCGCAATTCAGGACGAAATAGCCGAGAAAGTCGGCTACGCACTATCGGAGTCCCTGCTCCGCGGCACCGGCCAGCATCAGGTAGCCGGCCTGGCAACTACGAATCCCGATGCCTACGACCTGTACATGCAGGCGCGTCGGGAACGAGTGACGTACTCCTATGGCGGGCTTACAGCCGCTGAAGAGCTGCTTAAAGGTGCTCTGTTGATCGATCCGGACTTTGTCGACGCGAAGACCGAGCTGGCAATGAGTTACTTCCAACAGGTCGAAACGGGGCTAATGAAGGACGAGGACGCCTATGCCGAAATCGTCGCCATCACCGATCAGGTACTCGAAATACGACCCGACGATGTTATGGCCCGGGCGGCCTCAACATTCGCAACAGCGGCACTCGGCGCTGCAGACGGTGATATGAGTGTCCTGACCGCGCTGGTAGGCGACCTTGAGATGCTCGCTGCCGAAGCTCCCGCTGAACTTCAGACACACATTTTGCTGGTTCGCGCCTACCAGGCGGTGAAGCAATTCGACAAGGCGACACTGGTACTCGAGGACGCCCTGAAGCAAGACCCGTATAACCCGGCACTGCATTATGAACTCGGCACCGCCTACATGAAGCTCGATAGATGGGATGAGGCAAAAGCGGCGCTGGAAAAGTCCCTGGAAATAGAGCCCGGGCAGCCGAATGCCTACACGAACCTCGGCACAATCAGCCTGCAGGCAGGCGATGGGCTGGATTACGTCAAGCAGCTCATCAATGCCATACACGTCGACCCGAGAGATCATGAACTTCCGGGCATGCTCGCGGGCTTCCTGTACCAGCTGGGTCTGGTTGACGAGGCAGACGACTTCCGGTCCCGTGTGCTGGCGCTGGCCCCTACCAGCGAGGTCGCATACCGTATCGAGCTGCTGCGAGCGATCAGCATCGGGGACCAGGCAGCGGCCGAAGCCAGCGCACGTCGGGCAGTGCAAGACGACGTCGAGGATCGTCGTTTCGCCTACGGCGGCGCGGTGCAATTCCTTATGAGATCAGCGGCAAACGACGGGGCCGTAGAAGCCTTGAGCGCGTGGCTGGACGAGCGCGCACCGGGCATCCTGGATGTCGATGCGCCACTAATTCCAGGGAAGTTTCGGGCGGCTCAGGGCGTGGCATTCGACGCCTGGTATGTGTCATTACCCCGCGAGGAAGTGTTGAGGCGCCTCGAAACGCTGCTGGCATTTGGCGAGTCGCTGGGCTTCGAGCTGGCGAAGTCACCGAGAACGTATCTGAATGTGCTGGCGTTACGGGGCGACATCGCCAAGGCCATTGAGATTGCTATGGCGGAGGTTCTGAACCAGCCGGTAACGGTCAACCTGGAATGGCGACAGGACTTTGCGCAGGCACAATTCGAGGGGGTCGTTGCCGACCCCGGCGTGCAATCAGCGATGCGGGCCTGGGAGGAAGAAGAGGACAAGCTCCGCGCAAGGGTGCGGGCTTACTTTTCTGATCTAAGCACCGCAAGTTAGGCCACATCAGCAAACTACGTGTGTCACGGCCTCCGTTAACGCGCCGTCCTCAGCCGGCATGCTGTAACCGATGCGCATACTGGGTTTCTCGATGTCAATGAGGCGCGTCAGGTCGATCGGCGTCGCGATCAGCACCAGGTCGCAGTCGACCGCGTTAACCGTTACCTCAAGGTCGCGAATCTGCGCATCTCCATAGCCCATGGCCGGCAGGAGATCACCAACGTCTGGATACTTCCTGAATGTCTCGGCGATTTCGCCAACGGCGAACGGTCGCGGATCGACGAGCTCTGCCGCGTGGTGCTCGGTGGCTGCCAGGACGCCAGCCCCGAACGGCATACCGCCGTGCGTTGTCGTTGGTCCGTCTTCTATGACCAGCACGCGCTTGTCGGTGATCAGGTCAGGATCCGGAACGTGCAACGGTGACTTGCGCCGAAGTACCAGCGCGTCGGCATTCAGCTTCTTCGCGTTCGCCTCGATGGCTCGTATTTGTTCCTCGTCGGCGTACCCAACCTTGCTGATGATTATGACATCCGCTCGCTCGAAATTGGCTGTACCGGGAAAGTACTCGAGCTCGTGGCCCGCTCGGTGCGGGTCCGTGACTGTTATCCAGAGGTCCGGCCGAAAAAATGGTGTGTCGTTGTTGCCACCGTCCCAGACGATGACATCGGCTTCTTTCTCGGCCTCGGCGAGAATGGCGGCATAATCCACGCCGGCATAAACGACGACACCGTTATTGATGTGCGGCTCGTACTCCTCGCGCTCCTCGATCGTGCATTCTTGCCGCTCGAGATCGTCGTAGGTTGCGAAGCGCTGCACCGACTGCTTCGCCAGGTCGCCATAGGGCATTGGATGGCGAATAGCGACGGTCTTCTTTCCCAACTGCTTCAGGATATCCGTGATTCGACGCGATACCTGGCTCTTGCCGCAGCCTGTGCGGACCGCCGTTACCGCAATTACGGGCTTCTTCGACGGCAGCATCGACGCATCCACATCGAATGTTGAAAACTTGGCTCCACAGGACTCAACCAGCCTTCTGCGCTGGTCGATGTAGGCGAGATTGACATCCGAATAGGCAAACACGACCTCGTCGATCGGTTCAGACTTTAGTAGCTCAACAAGATCATCTTCGGGAAGGATTCGGATGCCATCCGGGTATCCCTGGCCCGCGAGTTCGGCCGGATACCGACGGTCGTCGATGTGCGGAATCTGCGTCGCCGTGAAGGCGACGACATCAACATCGGCGTTGTCCCGATAACAGCAATTGAAAACGTGGAAGTCACGGCCCGCGGCTCCCATGATCACTACCTTTCGGCTCATGGCAATCTCCGACCTTTGTGTAACGCGGGATTCGATGTTACGCGAACGCAGCACGACGGCCGATAAGAACTTGTACGTAGCGCGATTTTCTACGTGAAATCCGGCATACCAAAGGGCAAGGAAGAGAGTAGATTCTCACTTGCCGTTAGCCGATGGAGCCGCGCTGGTGGCCCCCTTTTTTGAGGAACTGCCGTGATCAATCAACCCCCTCCTGATCTTAACCTGGGCGTCAAGATTCTCCATGACCCGATACGGAACAAAGGCACCGCGTTCACCGAGGCGGAACGGGATGCACTAAAGCTACGCGGACTACTGCCGCCCCGCGTGCACTCGATGGCTGAACAGGAACTTCGGGTGCTCGGCAACATTCGTGCGAAGCCTACCGACCTCGAACGGTATCTGTACCTGATCGCGTTGCAGGACCGCAATGAAAACCTCTTCTATCGGGTAGTCATGAATCACATCGAAGAGATGATGCCAATCATCTACACGCCAACCGTGGGCAAGGCCTGCCAGGAATTCCAGCACATCTACAGGAAGCCGCGGGGGTTTTACGTTTCTTTGCAGGACAAAGGACGTATCAAGGAGCTGCTGCAGAACTGGCCGCACAAGGACGCCCGCATCATCGTGGTGACCGACGGTGAGCGCATACTCGGCTTGGGGGACCTCGGTGCTGATGGCATGGGTATCCCGATCGGCAAGCTTTCGCTGTACACGGCCTGTGCCGGTATCCATCCCACACAGTGTCTGCCCGTCATGATGGATGTCGGGACCAATAATGAGAAGCTGCTCAACGATCCGCTCTACAACGGCGTCGAGCGGCGCCGGGTGCGCGGCGACGAGTACGATGCGTTATTTGCCGAATTTGTCGAGGCGGCAAAAGAAGTCTTCCCGGGCGTTCTTATTCAGATTGAAGACTTTGGCAACACCAATGCGTTCCGGCTGCTGGAACAATATCGCTCCAATACCTGCTTGTTCGACGACGATATCCAGGGCACCGGAGCCGTAGCCGTGGCAGGCATTATTGCGGCGATGCGGATTACCGGTGGCAAGCTCGCGGAGCAGAAGATCCTCTTCCTCGGTGCCGGCGAAGCGGGCATCGGCATTGCCGACGTCTTCGTTGCAGCCCTCAAGGAAGAAGGAGTTTCGGAGACAGAAGCTCGCAAACACTGCTGGTTCGTGGACAGCAAGGGCCTCCTTGTCGAGGGTCGCGATAACATGGCACCGCACAAGGTACCCTATGCTCACGAGCATGAGTACATCCCGGACCTGCTAGGTGCAGTCAAGGCGCTGCAGCCGACGGCCATTCTTGGTCTGTCCGGTCAGCCGGCCACGTTTACCAAGGACGTCGTCGAAGCCATGGCAAAGCTGAATGAGCGTCCCATTATATTCGCGCTGTCCAACCCTACGTCCAAGGCAGAGTGCACCGCTGAACAGGCCTATACCTGGAGTGACGGGCGAGCGATATTCGCAAGTGGTAGCCCGTTCGATCCAGTCAAACTCGGCAACCAGACGTTTGTGTCCGGACAGGGTAACAACGCTTATATTTTCCCGGGCGTCGGACTGGGCATCATTGTCAGCCGCTCACGCGTCGTGACGGACGAGATGTTCCTGGCGGCCGCGTTCTGTCTGGCCAGCCAGGTAACTGACGAAGACCTCGAGCGAGGTCGCGTTTACCCTGCACTCTCGCTAATACGCCAGGTTTCAGGACTGATCGCCCGCGATGTTGCGAAGATGGCCTACGACAATGGATTCACTGACCGTGAGGAACCGGAGGACATACTGGCTGATATACACGAAAACATGTACCAGCCCGTCTATCCGCACTACGCATGACTCAGCCCGGGGCATGAGTCGTACGCGGTAAGCAAGCCAGGTTAGCTGACAACTCCGCGGATGATGTATCCGCCGGAGCGCTCGTCGAGTTCCAGGTCGAGCTGGCCTCGCGTCTGTGCTTCTTCAAGCAACTTGCTGAACGACTCGAAGCCGAAATAGCCCTCGTTGAAGCTGGGGTTGACCCGCTTCAATGCCTGCTTGACCATCGAACCCCAGAGCTTGTCC
>CAYTTZ010000197.1:0-5362 GCA_964440945.1 uncultured Woeseiaceae bacterium | reverse complement strand
GATGACTCCGGCACACCGGCTCTCCCGATGGATATCCGACTCATTGACACCAACCTGGTCGGCAGTCATTTCCTATATGCCCTGACACCGACGTTCTTGCTCGAAGGACGCGTTTCAGCAAGCGATGTGGAACATGTTATGGACAACTTCGGGCTCCGCAGCCCTCCACCAGCAATGATGCAGCGCCAGACGCTCGCCACCGGCGAGGGTCAGACAGTTGCTCTCGCTGGCAAGCTGGACCTCGAAGCGTCCACCCTGCGTATCGGCGTTGAACATACGCTCGCGGATCACGATGCGGTCATTACGAACCCGAACAACAGTGCGTTTCGCGTTCTCAATTTTTCCGGCGTCGAGCGCGACCTCACCAGTGTGTTCGGTGAATGGCTGGTCGAACGCGATTCGCGCGCGCTGGAGCTCGGCGTCAGCCTGAAACACGTGACCACGAATGCCGGGGAAATCGGTGCGATGGGCATGATGAGTCCTGCCGTTGCGAGACTGTCGGGCGCTTTCAACAGCACCGATCGCGGACTGTCCTTCGACGACGTCGACGCCGTCGCAAAGTATCGCTATCGGACGAGCAGCGACCTGGAATGGTCTATCGAGGTCGCGAGGAAATCCCGAGCGCCGTCCTACCAGGAGCTCTACCTGTGGTTACCGATGCAGTCTACCGGAGGCCTGGCCGATGGCCGGACCTATATTGGCGACCTGAATCTCGATTCGGAGCGCTCCAACGAGCTGAGCGTCGGCTTCTCATCCAGTTACGGTCGCCTCAATCTTTCGCCACAAGTGTTCTACAAGAATGTCGATGGCTTTATTCAGGGTGCACCGTCAGACAATAGCGACGCGAATATGGTCGCCATGATGATGGGCAGCCAGCCAGCGCTGCAGTTCTCGAACACCGACGCTGAAATCTGGGGATTCGACATGGCATGGTCACTGCGGATGTCCAAGCGCCTGTCTGTTGACGGTGTCGCGACGTATACACGCGGCCGCCGTACTGACGTACCGGATAATCTATACCGACTCGTGCCGCTCAACGCTCGCATCGGTCTGACGTACTCGAACGAGACCTGGAATTTCAACACGCAGGTAGTCGCTTATGGCAGCCAGAAGAAGGTCGCCGCATTCAACGATGAGCAGCCCACCGCCGGCTATGAGATTGTGAACGCGGCAATCGCATGGATGCCATCGTCATCGATACGGGTAGAGGCACGCGTTGACAACCTGTTGGACGCAACGTACCAGGAACACCTTGCCGGTATGAACCGGGCCGGGGATTCGGACATCGCAATTGGGAGCAAGCTCTATGGTGCCGAACGCACGCTGGGCGCGGGCATAATTTATAGCTTCTGATCGTTTCCCGTTGTAAACGGGCGAGCGGAACATCGTGGGAACCGTCGGACTATGTGCCGACGCGAACTGGCGGAAATTTGGTTGCTGGAGGTAGCAGCCTGAGGAACGGAGGCTTAGTCGGCCTGTTCGTCGTTGCCGTCAGCGCGGTGCATCTTGCCGCCGCTCTTCGATCGCCAGATGGCGACGGTGATTGAGGCGAGAATCGAGACCAGGCCCATAGCCAGGTAGACGGGGCTCATGGGTGCGTCGAGGCCGAGGTAGAACACGCCAAGGATAAAACACGCCCCCATAGCGGCGTAGAATGTCGGCAGTGACTTGTAGACGGGATCTGGCAACCACATGATTTGATGCTCTTTTTTTCGCTATACCGAGTTCGATAGTGCTGGCGGGCGGAAAATTCTACTGTGATGCAGATCACGCAAACACCGGGATTCTCGGCAGATGCCGGAGAAATTGGATGCAGCGCACACTTTTCGCGCCTATGCGTAGCCCTTGGCAGCGTCTTCGATAGATTCTATGGCCCGAATAGAGCCCTCTTCCGCCAGCGTGCCTGGGTCCGATTTGATAGCGCGATAGAGCTCATCGCCGCTGCCTTGCCAGGCAATGCCCTCCATACCTACCCACGAATTCCGCTTGTTCTTCGCTTCGTACATGGCCGCATCGGCAACACCGAGCACCTCTTCCCACGTCAGCAAATCGGGACGATCTTTCAGGAAGGGATAGGCCGCATAGCCAATAGACGCACTAATCCTGGCAACCTGGCCGTCGCCAATCGGAAAGACGCGTTCAGCGAGGCTTTGCCGGACGCGCTCTGCGAGCGTAGCCGCATACTCTCGATTGGTCTCCCGGGCGACAATCAGGAATTCATCGCCGCCCCAGCGGATGACGTCATCGGACTTCCGACACGCTTCCAGCAGCACATCGCGAATTTGCAGCAAGAGACGATCGCCTGCCTCGTGGCCGCTATTGTCATTGACCGGTTTGAAGTTATCCAGATCGACCATCAGGAACAAGAGATCGTTATTTCCGTCAGGCCGCATCGTCTCTGTGCCGTCGCGAAAGTGCCGCAGCACGAGATCGACGTCTTTGCCTATTTGTTGAAACAGGAACCGCCGGTTTCGCAGGCCTGTCAACGCATCGGTTGTACTGGCCTCCTGCAACTTCGAGTTCGCGACCTTCAGGTCACGATTACGGTTATTCAGCTCATCCGTGCGCTCCGCGACTTCGGCTTCGAGTCGTCGGCTGTATTCGAACTCGTGCTGCAATTTCTTTTGCTGACGTCGCAAGAAAGCAAGGATGGAGAACAAGGCGGCGGTTGCATACAAAATATATGCCCACCACGTTTTCCACGGCGCGTAGGCAACTGTCAACGGTATATCGATAGCCGAGTAGTTCCACACGCCATCACTGTTTGCGGCGCGCACTTTGAGCGCATACTCACCACCATCGAGGTTCGTGTAGGTAATTCGACGTTCGTTGCCCGCCTCGACCCAGGTTTCATCGAAGCCCTCGAGCATATAGGAATACTGGTTCTTTTCCGGCGCAGTAAAGTCCAGTGCCGAAACGACGAAAGTGACAACATAGTCCCGATAACCCAGCTCAAGGCTACGAATTAGTTCGTACGGCTGCGCCGAATCGACCGGCTCGTTAATTATTGATAGCGCCGTAAGCGAGACCGGTGGCGGTGTCATATTCAGTTCGAGATCGGCAGGATTGAAACGGTTGAAGCCATTGGCCCCACCGAAATAGAGAGTGCCATCCGAGCCGGCGTAGCTTGCGCCGAAATTGAACTCTTCACCCTGCAGGCCCTGGCTTTCATGGAACTCCCTGACCAGGTCTGTGTTCGGCACGAACCTCGCGAGCCCCTGGGTCGAAGACACCCAGATATTGCCATCGATATCCGACTGGACTCCGAACACGGTCGTGCCGCTGATTCCACCGACTGTTGCAATACTGACCTCGCCCGTTCGCCGCTGCGTGGCAACCCGATCCAGTCCCTGGCGGGTTCCGACCCAGAGACGGCCGACCGGGTCGACATGCAGCGCATACACAGTATTCGCGCTAAGGCTCGCCGGATTGTCGGCATCGTGTAGGAGATGCTGCCACTGTCCGCTTCGCTGATTCAGGTAGTTGAGTCCACCGCCATCGGTGCCGACCCAGATAACTCCGTCTTTGTCCTGCGCAAGGGCAGTAGCTCTCGGGCTCGAAAGCGTCGTCGTGTCTTCGGGATCATGCGCAAAGTTCTCGAATTGGTCGTTTCTGGGGTCCAGGCGGCTGACACCACCGCCAAACGTTCCTACCCAGATAGAGCCGGCGCGATCCTGCATCAGCGACATGACGCCGTTCGCGGCAAGACTATTGGCATCCGACGGGTCGTTGCGGAATGTGCGGACGCGACCGGTAAGCGGGTCAATCCGGCTCAGTCCGCCCCGCATCGTGCCCGCCCAGATATTCCCCTGCCGGTCCGTGATCATCGCCATAACGCGATCGCCACCGATACCGGCATCGGCGTCCAGCGGATCGTGACGAAACTGGCGCACAACGCCGCTGTCACGGTCGATAACGTTGATGCCACCACCAAACGTTCCAACCCAGGTATTGCCGTCGAGATCTTCCGTGAAGGCGCTGATATTGGAATTACTAAAACTGCGCAGCCCACTATTTTCGGGCTTGTAGTGGCCGAACGACCAGGAGCGTGGATTCCATTTGTTCAAGGCACCGGTCAGGGTGCCAAACCACATCAGTCCACCCTTGTCCTGGAATATCGAAAAAACACTATCCGCGCTGATGCTTGCAGAATCCGCCGGGTCATGCCGATAGACCGTGAGCTCACCGTCAAAGCGGTCAATCAGATTCAGGCCATTACTGGTGCCGACCCACAGACGGCGACGATCGTCCTCAAAAATCGAAACGACCTCGTTGCTGCTGAGGCTCGCCGGATCATCGGCGTCATGAGAATACGTCTCTACCGTTCCATCGTCCGGGTCAATCGCGAACAGCCCGGCACTGTAAGTACCCACCCACAGTGTGCCGTCGTGCGTGAGCCTGAGACTGCGCACGACCAGCTGCTCGGCATCGTCAACATCCAGCACTACATGCGACACCTCGCCGGTGGCAAGATCAAGTCGACTGAGACCGCCGTTGCCTCCTATCCACAGCGAACCTTTGCCGTCCAGCTCCAGGGCAAAGATCTCGTTACTGTTCAGTGAGGTTGCAGCGCCATCCTGGTCCCCAAAATGCGTGACCTCACTGGTCGCAATATTCAGTCGATCCAGCCCTGAGTCGTAGGTGCCAATCCAGATGAACCCATCGTTGTCGGCAAGAATTGTGCGAACTCTGTCGGTCGAAAGTGAGCTGGTGTCGGCCTCCACGTACCTGTACGTCGAAATCGTGTCGGTTTCCGGATCCCAGCGCGAGACTCCGCCGCCATCGGTCGCGATCCAGAGTGAGCCGTCCTTCGCAACGTCAAGATCCCGAACGAAGTCGCTGGCTAGTGCGTTTGGGTTGCCACGCTCATGGCGATAATGTTTGAAGGTAAAGCCGTCATAGCGGTCGAGCCCGCCTTCGGTGGCGAACCACAGGAAGCCCGAGCTGTCCTGCTCGATAGCCAATACGGCGCCCTGCACGAGACCATCGGCAACGGTTATCCGATCGAAGCGCATCGAATTCGATTCGAAACCGCCAGCATGCGCCAGGCTCAGAAACGACAACAGCACCAGCAGAATTACTGCTGATGCCAGTTGCCGCCGTATTTCCGGAAATGTCGTCATCCGTGTCCGCTATGAATTGGCATTCTATGAGTCCGTAGAGGATTTATCGGCACTGGGGTCTGAATCTTGAGACCGAAGCGGGGCCTTCAACGCAATGGACTCATGGCCCCGGGAATTCGGTTTCGCGAGCAGCCAGGGCGCCTGGCCCGTTATTCGGGCTGCACCCAGGTATTAATCCCGGCCTGACCTTCCTTGTAATTGGTCCAGAGGTAGCCGTTGGTCCAAAGATAGCCGTTGGT
>CAYTTZ010000196.1:0-5451 GCA_964440945.1 uncultured Woeseiaceae bacterium | reverse complement strand
CCTGCGCCTCGCAGGGCGGGCTGCCAATAGCGCTGAAAGTAAGCGAACTCAGCAATCAGGACACTAGAGGCCCGGGTCAAGCTCCTGGTCCTTGCGGATTTCGCTGACCTTGTCTTCCGTGAAGAAGACCGATACCCAGCGCTTGTACGCGGCATCGGCCCGGCCAAGTTTGAGGTAATAAATGTAGTCCCAACGGTCCCTGTGGAAAGGATCGTCAATCATCGGCGTGCCAAGAAGGAAGCGAATCTGGTTGCGCGTCATACCGACTTCGGCCTGGTCGAGATCTTCCTGCTTGATCAGATTGCCTTGTGCAATGTTCGCCCGGTAAACACAGCCGGCGGACGCGGCGAGCGCGAAACACAAGAACAAGATTGGTAACGATTTACGGATTGCCATAGAGCCTGACTGCCAACTGGGTCATAATAGGCGCGCATCATACCTTGAAAGAGTTTGTTCATGCAGCAACGACAGGAACTTCGCAAAGCCGGCCTCAAGGTAACTCTGCCTCGTCTGAAGATCCTCGAGATTCTCGAGGAGGCGAAGCAGCGTCACCTCAGCGCGGAGGACATTTACAAGGAGTTGCTGAAGGCCGGTGAGGACATCGGCCTCGCCACGGTCTACCGTGTGCTGACCCAGTTTGAGGCGGCGGGACTCGTCACTCGACACAATTTTGAAGGTGGCCATTCCGTCTTCGAACTGGATGATGGCGATCACCACGATCACATGGTGTGCGTGGAGACGGGCGACGTCGTCGAGTTTGTTAACGAAGAAATCGAGCGCCTACAGCACGCGATCGCCGAAGAGTACGGCTTTGAACTGCTTGATCACAGCCTCGTTCTTTACGTTAAGCAAAAGGACGTCGATCCGGACTCGGACTAGGCGCCGCTCGAATCAGGCCCGTTTCTTCGGTGCCCCTGCCAACATCTCGGCTGCATGCGCCAGTGTCTTGCGCGTAATTTCAACGCCACCCAGCATTCGGGCCAACTCTTCGACGCGCTCATCCTTACTGAGAACCTGCACGTTGGTGCGGGTGAACTTGCCGTCGGATACCTTGCTGACCCGTAGATGTTGATTCGCCAGGCTCGCGACTTGCGGCAGGTGCGTGACACACAAGACCTGGCGGCTGATGCCGAGCTCCTGTAGTCGCCTGCCGACCATTTCGGCAACGCCGCCACCAACACCGCTGTCAACTTCGTCGAAGACCATTGTCGGGATCGTGCTGCCGTCGCTGGCTATGACCTGTATCGCGAGGCTCATGCGCGATAGCTCGCCGCCAGACGCAATCTTGGCGAGAGGCTGTGGAGCCTGACCGGGGTTCGCGCTGATCAGGAAGTCGATTGCATCAATACCCCACGGACGTGCGGCCTCGGGGTTCAGCGTTGTGAGTTTGATCTCGAACACGCCGCCCGGCATGCCCAGGCTCTTCATGGCTTCGGTGACTTTTTGCGCAAAGGACTTGGCCGCTTTCCTGCGGGACTTCGACAGGGCCTGCGCGAGTGTAAGAAATTCGTCCTTAGCCGCTGCGACGCGTCCCTCGAGTTCCCGGCCGCGTTCCTCAGCGTGGTCGAGTTCGTCGAATTCGTGCCGCAGTTTTTCGAGTAGCCCGGGCAGACCGTTTGCCGTCACACGGTGCTTGCGCGCAGCCGTCTGTATGGCATCGAGTCGTTCTTCGACCCAGTCGCGACGTTGCGGATCCATGTCAACCGTATCCCTGTAGCGCCGCAGAGAATCCGCGGCTTCTGCGACCTGGATGCTGGCGCTGTTCAGCAATTCCAGCACCGGTTCGAGATTCGGATCAAAATCCACCAGCGACTCGATGGAGCGCACGGATTCGGCAACGAGGCCATTGGCGTTACGGGCCTCGTCGTCAAAAAGCCGTAGCAGCGCGTTGCCAACGCCCTCTGCGAGGCGGTCGCTGTGCTGCAATTTTTGCCGTTCGACTGACAGTTCGTCGGCTTCGCCGGGTGCCAGTCCCAGCGTATCGAGTTCCTGGATCTGAAAGCGGAGCAGATCGAGCCGCGACGCGCGATCCGTCTCGGCCTCCCGCAACTGCTGAAGATGGCCGGCAAGCGCATGCCAGTCGCTATAACTTGCTTCCGTCGCGCGGCGTCGTTTCTGCAGACCCGCGAAGTGATCGAGCAGGTCTCGCTGTATCGAACGATGTCCGAGTGACTGGTGAAAATGCTGACCATGAATATCGAGGAGCTTCTCGCCAAGTGTCTTCAGCTGCGCCAGCGGCACGGGGTTACCGTTGATAAAGGCACGCGAGCGTCCCTCGGCACTGATCACGCGCCGCAGGAGGCACTCGTCGTCCTGCTCCAGTGCGTGCTCGGCGAGCCAGGCCCGGGCGGCGTCGAGCTCGGCGATATCGAAATCGGCCGCGAATTCTGCCCGTTTCGCGCCATCGCGCACCAGCTGCGCGCTGCCGCGCTCGCCGAGGACCAGTCCCAGCGCATCGACCAGGATCGATTTGCCGGCACCGGTTTCGCCAGTAAGCACCGTCATGCCCTCGTCGAATTCAATCTCGATTCGGTCAACGATGGCGAAGTCGCGCACCTGCAGGTTCATCAACATGTCATGCGTTCCGACGTATGCCTAACCGCGCTTGCGGTTGTCGCGTCCCCAAAAAAGCTTGGAACGGAGTATGCCGTAGAAATCGTAGTTTGGAGGGTGTATCAGCGTGATGCGATGGTCAGCGGCAGAAATGATCAGCCTGTCTGCCGGCTTTATACGACCCAGCGAACGGCCGTCTATAGAAATGGACGCCGTCGATTCATGACGTTCGAGCAGAATGACTTCTATCGACCGGTCCGCCGGGATAACCAGGGGTCGATCGGTGAGCGTGTGGGGGCAGACCGGTACCACCACCACGGCGTCGAGTTGCGGCGAGATGATCGGCCCGCCGCAGCTTAACGCGTACGCCGTTGAACCCGTTGGCGTTGCAACGATGAGACCGTCGCCCGAGTGCGTGTTAACGAAAGTGCCATCGACCTGTGTCGAAAAGTCGACCATCCGTCCTGTCTCGCGACGCTTCAGGACGACGTCGTTGAGCGCAAAGGCGGTTTTCTCTTCGCCGTTTTCTTTACTCAAACGGGCTTCGAGGAGCATCCGTGTGTCGCGCGTGTACTCGCCGCGCAGCACCTTGTTCACGCTGTCTATCATCTCGTCCGGCGTAACATCCGCAAGAAACCCGAGCCGGCCTCGATTGATACCGAGAATCGGCGTGCCTGATTCGCGCGCGAGGCGACTGGCGTGCAGCATCGTGCCGTCCCCGCCTATCGCAATCACCAGGTCCGCCTTCGCACAGAGTTGGGATTCCGGCATGCGTGTGGCTTTAAGATCGAGTTTGACCCGGTCGGACGCAAGCACCGTGATGCCCGCCTTGGTCAGATGCTCGGCGATTGCGCGCATCGGATCGGCGACTCGAATATCTTCGTGACGACCCAGCAGGGCGATGTGGGGGAATTGGCTATTCATAGTGTGATTGTTGCAAACCCTTGACCGGCCGCCAAGCCGTTGTTAGCGTGTTGGGGGCTAATCTAACACAGCTAAATGATTGGGAATTTCCCTTGTTTCTAGTGCATGTCAGCAGAAGCGACTAAACAGTTACCGAGCGATCGCGGACAGCACCTGTTGCGCGTGCTCATCCAGCGCTACATAAGCGACGGGCAGCCTGTCGGCTCCCGAACCCTCTCCAAGGACTCCGGTCTTGACCTGAGTCCCGCCACAATCCGCAACGTGATGTCTGATCTCGAGCAGATGGGGCTGGTGTCCGCGCCACACACCTCGGCGGGCCGCATTCCGACGTCGCTTGGCTATCGGCTTTTTGTCGATACGCTGGTGCGCTATCGCCAGCCTGTCGACAGCGAGATAAAGAAAATACAGCGCAAGATCAAAGGTGATTCTGATAATCCCGATGCTCTGGTGACCGCCGTGTCCGGCCTGCTGTCCGAGGTCACGCGAATGGCTGGCGTTGTTTCCGCACCAAGACCGGCGCAGGTAAAGCTACGCCAGATCGAATTCCTGCCGCTGTCGGATAACAGGATCCTCGTGATTCTCGTGACAAACGACCGCGAAGTTCAGAATCGGATTCTCCACACCGACCGTAGCTACGACGCATCCGAACTGCAGCAGGCGCAGAACTTCATCAATGAACATTATAGTGGCGCGGACCTGGATACGGTTCGTGCACGGCTGCTGACTGATCTCGACGAAACGCGGGATTCGATGAACCAGGCGATGCACGACATCATTGCGGTGGCGCATTCGGCGATGGGCAGTGCCGCGCATCCGGATGACAATTACGCGCTGGCTGGCGAGACCAATCTGATGGAATTCGCCGAGCTGTCGGACATCGACACGCTGCGTCGCCTGTTCGATGCGTTTTCACGCAAGCGGTTGATACTGGATCTGCTGGATCGGAGCATCAACGCGGACGGTGTCCAGATCTTCATCGGCGAGGAGTCAGGGGTCAGCATCTTTGACGGCTGCAGCGTCATAACTGCGCCGTATCATGTCGATGACGATACGATCGGGGTGCTTGGCGTCATCGGCCCGACACGCATGGCTTACGATCGCGTCGTGCCGATTGTCGATGTCACGGCCCGGCTGCTTGAGTCCGCCCTTAGCCAAAACAGCTGAGTCAGCTGGCAAAAAAAAACCGCTCCGCTCTTGATATTTTCGGCTCGGCCCCCACACTTCTGCCGATATCGGTGCGCCGACCCTCGTGGCGGCGTGTGTGCACAGAACTGGAGCTCATAGATGAGTGTTGAACGCCCGGACGAGGCAATCGAAGAAGAAGCAGCTGTTTCGGAGGCCGAACAGGCATCCTCGGAAGACATCACGGATCCACTGGCTGAGCTTCAGGCAAAGGCGGATGAAAACTGGGAGCGCTATGTCAGGGCTGTCGCCGAAACCGAGAATGTGCGCAAGCGCGCGGCTCGTGAGGTCGAGAATGCGCACAAGTTCGCACTGGAGCGATTTGGCAGGGAGCTGCTCGCGGTTACGGACGGGCTGGAGATGGCGCTCGCGGCCTCTGAGAACGCGACTATTGAGAGCCTGCTGGAGGGCAGCAACGCGACTTTGAAATTGCTTGGCTCGACGATGGAGCGCTTCGGGATTTCCGCCATTGATCCGGAGGGTGAGCCTTTTGATCCGGAGTTGCATGAGGCGATCAGCGTGCAACCGTCCGACACGGCCGAGCCCGGCACTGTAGTCGCCGTAATGCAAAAGGGTTATGTGCTGAACGGGCGGCTGCTCAGGCCTGCGATGGTAGTCGTGGCGGAGGGCTGAGGTCCGTACCGGGAAAAAGTGGCAAAAAGCGCTTGAAACAGGGTCTGCTGGCCCCACCTCAGAGCCAGTTTAGGCAATTCTCACCGAATTTGGAGTTATAGAAATGGGCAAAGTGATTGGTATCGACCTGGGTACCACCAACTCCTGCGTTGCAGTTAT
>CAYTTZ010000195.1:0-5469 GCA_964440945.1 uncultured Woeseiaceae bacterium | reverse complement strand
CTGGTTTGGGCACCAAAGTGGGCACATGGATGATGCCAACGAAACCTCGGTTCGACCCCGGTTATCGCCCTGACCCCACTGACTAAAATCGGCTGAAAAACGCCCAGACCTCGTCGGCTGCATCGATGTCCCGATTAACAGGTCCGACCACAAATCGCGGCAGGTACTGGCGCCCTCCGGGCCAGGTGTGACCACCACCTTCGATACGGTAAAGGAGCACGGGATCGTGTTCGCAATTGGCCCAGGTTGTTTTAAGTACCTGCATGCGATCGTTCACTGTATCTATCATCTGATGATCAGTGGCCTCAGGTGAACACGCATTTCTGGATCGCCAGAATTCAACGGTGTCATCCGTTGACATGACCTCGTCGCGTTCGCGACGACCTACCGTTATCGCGCCTCCGTCATAGGGCACCAACGGATCGTCGGTGCCATTCAAAATGGCGACACCCATGCGCTGCCCATCGGCGCACAACGCTTTCATGTATGTCGGCATCGGCATTGCTACCGGCGCGATAGCACGAACACGATCTGCAAATTGGCAAGCAACGAAATACGATGCCTGACCGCCACGAGAAATGCCCGTGGCGAAGATGCGATTCTCATCGATTGGCTTCCCGCGAACCAGTTCGACCAGCAACGCTCCGAAAAAGGACCGGTCGTCGACGCGAATGTCTAGCGAGTCCGAGATTTTGCCGGCCCCAAAGTCCCACATCTTATCCACAGCATCCGGGTAGGCGACGAAAACGCCTTCACGATCGGCGATCGCATGCAATGACCTTCCGACCTCCCGAGCAATTCCCTTGGCGGTGCCGCCGCCACCGTGAAAGACAAGGATGAGTGGTCGTTTCCCTGAGCTACCCAGCTTCATCTCTGGCGTGTAAAGAAGGTAGGAGCGTTCACGCTCGCCCACATTGATTCTATAACTGTCCAGTTCGCCGGCCGTGCCAGACGCACGGTTGCCAACACATGCGCCTAGCAACATGCCAACTGCCGCACAATAGAGGAGGATGCCTGGCTGATTCATGGTTCTTACCGTGATCGTCGCAATGAAATACGTGCCGAAAGCTATTTTGCCCGTATTTTCACCCGTTGACACGAGCCGGGATTGAGAAGGGAAAGATCGTCTTTGAAACGGCCGCTATCACCAGGAAAATCCCAGTTTCAAGTTCCATTCCGTTTCATCGTCCTGGAATTCCGAAATATTTCGCGAATTGAAGCGATCGTGATCAACCGAGGCTGCGACGGACAAGCGCTTGGTTAAGGGCACGCGCAGGCCGGTGGTCGATTCGAGAATTCGATCGCTGCTGTTGCTCGTATTCCAAAGAACCTGCAAATTGTGAAACACCGAGATGTCGGCAGGCCACCTGAATTTGTGTTTTATGTCCAGGACCCAGCGGCCACCGTTCAGCGTCTGCTCGTTGCCCGACAGCTCGGATAACTTCCAACCGTCTACGCCGAGTTGCATTTTGATCTCAGTTCCTGTGGCAGGACGCCACAGATAGCCGGCACCCGCACCGATGGCCGTCCACTCCTCCGGTTCACGAAACCTGTCTTTGTTCCACTCGGTAAGACCGTAAAGGTACCAACCGTCCCCTTCGGCTTTGAATGATCGATCCACCTGGTATTTCAGCTCATGATCTTCTTCTCTCGTTTCGCCTCGCCGCTCCTCGAGTTCGTATTCCGCTGTCAGGCTGTGCGTATAGCGTCCCGACTTAATGGATGTCTTCATATCCAGTTCGTATTCTTCGTTGTCTGAAGAGCCTTTGTCCAGCTCAAATCCGAAACCGATTCTGCCCTTGAATTCATGACGAGCCGAGGATGGTTCCGGAGCGGGCGGTAAAGGCTTACCGTTCAAACCAGCAATGTGCTTCTTGAGTACTTTTAGCGTGCCGAGAACAGGAGACTTCCACACTAATTGCTCGCTTTCCGTTCGGACCAATTCGCCATTGAGCGAATCGCCGTTTGTTAATTGAAGTTCATCAGCCATCAGTTGGACAGGTAATACCGACAACGCAATCAAGAGATACGGCTGAATTTTCATATTGAGCTCGTTCATTTTGGTGAAAAAATCTAACCAGGCTTTCGAGTGCTTGAAAATACACGACTGCCTCAAGGCGTGTGCCGGTAATCCAGGTTGCCCGCGCGTTTATCGAACCACCGACACGCGGACTTTCAGTGAATAAATTTCATGAACCAGCATAACCCAAGGTAACCCAATAGCACGTAATGCGTCAGAATCGCGACCCGGTGGATGCTCTTGGGTGACAGTAGGCGACCCTGGTTTGGGCACTAAAGTGGGCACACAGAAAGTTTTCGAGGCTACGAATCTCAGCGTCATGCAGTTAACAACTGCGTTGTCTCAGCTTCGATAGCAAATCTAACGCATCATCGTAGGATCAGCGACTGCGAGATATTCCAGACCAAAAGAAGCGAAATACGTCTTGCAACGGCAAGCACCGTCACTACCGACAACGATGCGGGCCTGATTTTGTTAGCAACCGTCGATTTAGCGATTGGGGTCACGAACTAAACAGAGATCATTTGGGGAAAATCACTTACCATTGGCTGTGCCCCCGCTTGGGCAATTATCAGAACTTGGGAGTATTTCAATGAGTCCGATCATTCTCGTCGGTGCAGGCACTTTGTTGCTTGGTCTTGGCTTGGGCCTCGGCTATTGGTTCGCGCATAATCAACACAAGCGCGAAGCAACCCGGGCCAACGATGTCCGAAATGAGCTGGATAACTATCGGCGACACGTCACTGAACATTTTGGTGAAACGGCACAGCATTTCCAAGCGCTAGGGCAACAATACCAGTCGCTGTACAAGCACATGGCGCAAGGCGCGGATGCTCTGTGTGACCCCGCTCAGTCTGACACCTTACTCGGCTTTGCCGCTGGCAATGCGCCAGCGATAATGGCGAGCGACGGTCAGCGAGAGAGTCCGCCGGAAGTGATTAAAGATTACGTGGCGGCGGAAGAGAACGAGGCGCTGCAGGTGGAACCGGATGTCGAAACGGCAACTCCTTCCGAACTATCAGAAGACTCGTCCGTGCCCGACGTCACAACGGCCGAACTTTCCGTGGAGGAAGCTATAGTGGACCAGGTCGCCGCACCGACTCCCGCGGAAAAAAAACGCACGATGCATTGATTGCCCACGCTTTTTCCACGGAGTTCGCACATCCCATACGAGTGACAATGGCGGCGCCGGGAGGCGCGCTAATTCCGCTCCAGGTCGTTTTCAAACTTACCCCCCCCCTTCACAGGGCGTTCTTTGAATGTGGTGGCCAGGGGCGGACCGATTCGCACGCCGTGAGCTCAGCCGAAGGCTGAGCGAGGAAGCGCCCTTGGGGTGAAGCGAATCAGGACAGCGCAGCTGCATCCATAGGGCATAAACCCGCAGGGTGAGGATCGGCCAAAGCCGATCCGAGTCACTCGAACCACCGACACGCGGATGTTCAGTGAACAGATTTCGCTATCCTACGTAACCTGAGATCACCCAAGAGCACGTAATGCGTCAGATTTGCGGCCCGTTGGATGCTCTTGAGTAACGGTACGTGATAATGGTTTGGACACCAAAATGGGCACATCCAATTCCGGAAGTACGACAATTGATCAGGCCTTTTCATTGGATTGGTCGAAGAGTAGCGCCTCCTACTCCTCGATCCACTGGGCCAGATTCATCCGTCGCAGTAGATCGTGATAGCCAGGGGCTGTGCCTCCAAAAAAAGGGGCGGCGCCGATGTAGGGCAGTGTGGGGTCATGCTGATCGTAGGCGATCTCCAGCCAGTTGACCGCTGTATCGACTTCGCCACCCATTTGGTAGAGCCCCGATATTTCCACCGCCGGAATGTAGGTCGTCTTGCTAAGCTCGGCGAGGACCTCCGCCGCTGCCAGCATTGCTCCCTCGAAGCCGCCCTCCTCGTAACCCCGATTAAGAGCATCAACCGCCGCCTGATTTCCCATGGTGATGCCGAAATGTTTCCTGGCGGCATCCAGCGACTCATCGAACCTGCCAACTCTGGCGTTAGCACCCCACAACAAGTCGTAGCCAAAACCTAGTGCGGGCGTCGTTGTGAGCGCGGCGTTGATCTCGGCGATACCTTCCTCATAGAATCCAGTCAGCACCAATTGCCCGCCATGCAGTGCCTGTGTGAATGTGTTGAGCGGATCGAGTTCACGCGCAATGCGCATCTGCTCGGCGCCCTCCTCACCGCGATTAAGGTTGGTCAGGAAATGTGAGTAGAACATGCGTGCTTCGGCGTAATTCGGATTGAGCTCGAGCGCGCGACTGAATGCGTTCTCGGCCGCCTCCCAATCGTAATCATAGAGCCAGAATCCAAGCGCCAGCCCGAGATGAACTTCGGCCTGCGAGTTGTCGATTGCCAAAGCCTTGAGTAGGGGCGCACTGCATCTGGGCTCGCCGTCTCGCGGTCGCACCAGACCGGCCTGGAGCTGGAATCGGCACACGCGATTGAGGCCCCAATAAGCAAGTGCGTTTTGCGGATCAAGTTCGACCGCCGATTCAAAATGTCGGACGGCGAGTTGCATATCCTCCGGCGTGAATAACTCGACGTGGAACATGCCGCGAAGGTAGGCCTCGTATGATCCCGGATTTACGGGTCCCGCCCGAGTAAGCAGGCGTGACTCTTCCGCCGTCAGCACCACCTGTACCTGCTCGGCAATTTCCCGCGTGATATCGCTCTGCAGACGCAAGACATCCGTTATGTCGCGCTCGAAGGACTCGGACCACATGTGTTTGTCGGCCGCCGCATCTATGAGCTGCACGACAATGCGCACCGTATCGTCGACCCGATAGACACTGCCCTCGATGATCTTCTCCACGCCCAGCTCGCGTCCGATATCCGGCACACGCAAATTCGTGGTCGCGAAACCCAGAGTCGAAGTTCGGGACGTCACGCGCAGACCGCTGATGCGAGATAACTCTGTGATTAGCGCATCGTGCATGCCATTAACGAAATACGCCTGCGCCGGGTCATCGGACAAGTTCTCAAGCGGCAGGACAGCGATCGACATCGGGTCCGTATCGGTAACGGCTTGATATTCCACAATCGTATCTACGGCACGAATCTGAATGCTCTGCTGATAGGCAATCCCAATCGCAACGACAAGCAGTGCGGCAAGAATCGCATAGTCGCTCGGCCGGAGCCCTGGATCGTGTTCGCTATCGTGTTCGGCGGGCAGTGTGCGAACGATGCCCGCCGGTGTGACGTCGTAGAACCAACCGAACATCAGCGCCAGAGGAAAAGCGAATATGGCGCCGGCCCAGACGAAGCGAATAGCTTCCGCGGGAATATCGAGCGCAGGAAAAGCCTCACTGAACACCTGCACCGCGACCCAGGCGGCGACGATGTAAATGCCGGCCACGCGAAATACGCGGCGACGACGTAATTCTTTGAGCAGCTGCGGCAGACCGGTCATTTAGCTGATACGTCGGCTTGGGGGCA
>CAYTTZ010000194.1:0-5483 GCA_964440945.1 uncultured Woeseiaceae bacterium | reverse complement strand
CTCGAAGAGAAGGTCCCGATCAAGTTCGGCAACTACGACGCGCTCCACGCTTGGTGAGGACCTTCTTATAGAGGTTTGCTCCTCCTGCCACCCGTTTTACACCGGCAAACAGAAGATCGTTGACACCGGCGGCCGGGTCGACAAATTCCGCAAGAAATACGGAATGGGTTCCGCCGCGGACAGCGCCGCGGACAGCAAGTAAGCCAGGCCCAGCCGCTGCTTCGGCAGCACCCGGGTTACACCTGCGTACTTCCACGACTTCCAGAGTCGTGATGCTCTGCTATGCTCGTACTGTTTTTTTGGAGTCAACCCTATAAGGAGTAACGATGAGCGACGATGGATTTCGCCTGATCAGCCCGAGCGGCACCGAATCAAACCTACCGGTACGCACAGGAACAACTGGACCGGATGTCATCGATATCGCGAAGTTGTACAAGGAACAGGGCGTATTCACTTATGACCCCGGTTTCGTGTCGACCGGTAGCTGCGAGTCCGACATCACGTTCATCGATGGGGAGAAGGGCATCCTCATGTACCGGGGCTACCCGGTCGAACAGCTGGCAGCTAACTCCAGCTTTATTGAGGTGGCCTACCTGTTATTGAGGGGCGAGCTCCCAACGGTGGGCGAACTGGAGAAGTTCGACAACACCATTCGCACCCATACGATGCTCAATGAAGGCATGCTGAATTTCTTCAAGGGCTTTCGTTACGACGCGCATCCAATGGCCATGCTGTCTTCCGTTGTAGGCTCCATGTCGGCTTATTATCACAATGAAATGGATGCCTCGAATCCCGCGCACCGTGAAATTTTCGCGCACCGGATTCTGGCCAAGTTGCCGACGATTGCTGCTGCGGCCTACAAACACAATAGCGGTCAGCCGTTCATCTATCCACGTAATGACCTGAACTACGCGCAGAACCTGTTGCACATGTTGTTCGCGGTTCCGGCCGAGCCCTACGAGGTGGATGAGGTTGCCGCCGAAGCGCTCGACCTGCTGTTTATTCTGCATGCAGACCATGAACAAAACTGCTCGACATCAACGGTGAGAATGGCGGCGAGTTCCGGCGCAAATCCTTACGCCGCGATTGCGGCAGGCGTATCGGCCCTCTGGGGTCCGGCACACGGCGGCGCCAACGAGGCCGTGCTCGAAATGCTCGAGGAGATCGGTGACCCGAGTCAGATTTCAAAATACGTTGCAAAAGCAAAGGACAAGTCGGATCCATTCCGTCTGATGGGCTTTGGCCACCGCGTTTACAAGAACTTCGACCCGCGAGCGACCATTATCCGGGAGATGTGTTACAAGGTCTTGCAGAAACTCGATCGCAAAGACACACCATTGTTCGATCTTGCGCAGGAGCTCGAGCAGGTTGCGCTCAAGGACGATTATTTCGTAGAGAAGAACCTCTACCCCAACGTCGACTTCTACTCCGGCATTATTTACCGGGCACTTGGGATTCCCACGTCGATGTTTACAGTGATGTTTGCGCTTGGCCGATCAGTCGGTTGGGCGGCGCACTGGCGTGAAATGATCTCCGATTCGGCAGGCAAGATTGCGCGTCCGCGTCAGCTGTACACTGGCGCCCCGGCACGCGACTACACGCCAATCGAAAAACGCTAACACCGTTCACGCTCACAAACCCGAGCGAAGAGCTCCGAATACGGAGCTCTTCTCGCTTTGGCAGCCTCGCCAGAAAGAAAAGATGCCGATCGCGTGGCTCTTCGGGCCGGCTACTAAACCAACTACGGCCCGACGTCGTGTTTCAGGCCAGCCCCGTAGCCCGGCCCCCATTCGGGGACTACGTCAGACGTGTTCGAGGAGTTGCTGAACGACGTCCGATCCAGCTCGTTTCATCGGCTTACCATCGATAGGGCTCATCGGTGCCTGGCGAATACCATCAACTGGAAACACGGTTGCCTGGATCGCACTGTTGCTGTGATGAAATTCGAAGCCGGCATACGTCTCGACGCGGTTTCGCCGGCTCTTCAAGCGGCGCTCGAAAGGACGGAAACTGATGCCTATATGTGAAAGTTCCATGGCGATGGCCTCGGGACTGTCGGCGAAGACATGCAGATTGACCGCCGAATTCTCGTCAGCAGTGCCAACCAGGACGGGGCCGACGAGCCGGGGTGTAAATGAAACCAGCAGCTCCATTGCTGACAGCGCGGCCACCCGCATGAGACGCAGGTGATTGGCGTGAGCTTCGCTGCCAAAGATCTCGAGATGCTCGGCGACAGCGGTTTCAACTTCTGCGTTGCCGGGTAGTGCGCCGCGACCAACGACTCCCAGCCGGTCTGCCGCTTTCTGCTTCGCCAGCCGATAGTCGCGCACGCCGTGATCGACAATAATCCGGGCAGCCTCCTGGGCGACGAGCTTCCGGGCTCGTTCGGTCTCGTTGTTTTTTTGCCGGGCCATTCGGGAACCTCTGATCAGCTATTTCACGGCTGCGTTGTGTGTCCAGTTGGGCCGCGACAAGGCGCGGCTCGAAGACAATGCCCAATGCCCTTGCCAGGAGTCGCAACGCCGTGTCGGCTCAATGGGAGCGCAATCCATTCGTTTGTAAACCACGGCTCCTGGGCCGATTCGCCAAAGCGAATCAACCCGTTAGAGGTTTATTAGAAGAGCGGCTCTTCTTCCTCGTCCTCAGACTCGTCCTCGGGCGGGGCATCGATGCCGGACGCATCGTTGAATATGTCGGGCGCCTCATTGCCGAACTCACAGGTGGGCACGTTACCCTCGCGGAACACCTCGAATACGGCGTTACCCTGTCCCGCACGGGCGGGGCAGCCCGTTTCACGATCGATTCTTACGGAGACGATTCCCTCGGGCATTGGCATCTGGTTTTCGGGCACGCCGGCCAGCGCCAGGCGAGAAAACTCTACCCAGATCGGTAGTGCCGTCCGCGATCCCTCTTCGCCGGGGCCGAGAGGCAGGTCGTCGTCGTAACCCACCCAGACGATACTGGCGAGGTCGCCGTTGAAACCTCCGAACCAGGCATCGCGTCGATCATTGGAGGTCCCTGTCTTGCCGGAGAGGTCGCGTCGACCCAGCGCCATGGCGCGTCGGCCAGTGCCTCTGCGGATAACGTCACGCATCATGTCCTGCACCAGAAAAACGTTTTGCGGGCTGACCGCCTGCGGCGCAACATTGATGCCCTCGAACAGTTCCGGAGCGACGGCAGCGTCTGGCCTGTAGTCAAGCGCGACATCCGCCATCTCCTCGAGCGCCATGGCCCGCGCAAAATAGCCCTTCGTTTCCTTCGCGAGACACGAGTCACAGACTACGGCCGGCTCGGACCGGTAAAGCGTCTCGCCCTCTGGCCCGTATATCGCGTCGATCACGTAAGGCTTGATAGCGTGCCCGCCGTTCGCAATCGTTGCATAGCCCTGCGCCATATCCAGCGGCGATGCAGCGCCGCCGCCCAAAGCAAGCGAACCGTTGCGCGGTAGCGCGGCGTCCCCAAAGCCGAACTTCGCGATGTGGCGTACGGCGTTACCGACGCCCGTTTCGAATAGCAGCAATCGCACCGAGACCAGGTTCATTGAGCGAACCAGCGCCTCGCGCATGCGCGTCGGGCCATAGAACCTGCCGCTGTAGTTGATCGGGCGCCAGACAGCCTCGAGCTCCGACGAATTTATGACGACGGGCGCATCGAGTATAATGGTCGCTGGCGTATTGCCTTGCTCGAGCGCCGCAGAGTAAATGAACGGTTTGAACGACGAGCCGGGCTGCCGGTAGGCCTGTCGTGCCCGGTTAAACTTGCTCAGCGTGAAGTCGAAACCGCCGGTGAGTGCGCCAACGGCACCGTCATAGGGGTCGATGGAAACAACGGCGCCCTGGGCTTCGGGAACCTGGGCGAGCGCCCAGCTGCCGCTGGTGGTTGGCATGACGTAAATCAGATCGCCAACCGACAGGACGTCCCCAGCTTTCTCCGGTGCGGGTCCGGTGGTCGCCCGATCAATAAATGGCTTTGCCCAGTTGATGCCGGCCCAGGGCAGTGTCGCCTCCACGCCGCCGCTGAAAACTATTTGCGCAGAGTTGTTGTCGGAAACCGCTTTAACCAACGCTACCGAAAGGCCACCCGGCGCATACTGATCAAGCGACTCGCGAATCTCTATCGGCCATTCCTCGAGCGGAGCGTCGAGCAACGCGGCGTCGAGCTCCGTGGTCGTGATCGGGCCGCGATAGCCGCGCCGCCGGGTAAACTCGAGCAGCCCGTTCCTCAATGCGTAATTGGCTGCAGTTTGCAGGCTCGAGTCGAGACTGGTCACAACCTGGAAACCCGCTGTATAGGTGTCTTCGCCGTAGCGTCGCAGCATTTCACTACGCACCATCTCGGCGATGTAAGGCGCGTTTAATTCGACGGCGGCGCCATGCAGTTGCGATTCCATCGGGAAAGCGATCGATTCCTGGAGCTCGGCTTCGTCGATGTAGCCGAGCTCGCGCATCCTGCGGAGCACATAGCCGCGTCGGTTGGTGGCGTTTGCGGCGCTGTACACCGGGTTGTATCGCGAGGGCGCCGGCAGAACGCCGGCCAGCGTGGCGGCCTCGGCCGCGTTGATGTCCTGGAGCGACTTGTCGAAATACACCTGGGCCGCCGCGGCAACGCCGTAGGCGCGTTGGCCAAAAAACATTTTGTTAAGGAACAGCGCCATGATCTGTTCCTTCGTGAACTCCTGCTCGATCTTGTACGCGAGAAAAGCTTCGCGGATTTTTCGGGTGATCCGACGCTCGCGCGTCAGGAAGTAGTCGCGCGCCAGCTGCTGGGTCAACGTCGAGCCACCGGTCGGATCGCCTGTCGTAACGAGTTCCACGACGGCGCGCAGGATTCCTCGGTAATCGATACCCGGGTGTGCGAAAAAGCGCTGATCTTCGGCGGCCACGAACGCGGCCACAACATGTGGTGGCAGGTCGTCGAAGGTCACGAGGATGCGCCGCCGCTCCCCAATCTCGGAAATCAGGTGGCCGTCGCGACTGAAAACGCGCAGCGGGATTTGCAGCGGAATATCCCGAATAGTCTCTGCCTTGGGCAGGCCTGGCGCAACGAAATAGTAGGCGCCGATAACGGCTGCGACCCCGCCGATCGTCGCTGACAGGCCCAGGCCAAGCAGCAATACGATCGCGCGAAACAGCCGGCGTCGCTGAATGTGACGTAGATTCTTGTTTGTTTTCCGTGGTTTAAGCATATTAGCTGGCGTTTTCCGCTGTATGTCCCGGTTTTTCCAGGCGCAGGCCGACCCTATTAAAAGGTAACGTCATGCTCGGCAGGTGCGGGAAATATGGCATTTTGGAGACAAGGGTGGTGCCTGTTGATGGTTGGCGGCCGATGATAGACGTGCTTTGCTGAATGCTGCAATAACGAGTCTCATGCCGAGCCGCCGACTGGTTCACGGAATGTTGTTACAAGTGGGCAGTACTATAGGGATCTGTGGATCGTGAACAAAGTCACGTTTTATTTAACATTTTATTGATATATAGTTAAAT
>CAYTTZ010000193.1:0-5509 GCA_964440945.1 uncultured Woeseiaceae bacterium | reverse complement strand
TTCCTAATGTTGGAACTTCTTTAAAACACACTGACCGTCTTTTAGCGCAGGAAAATGAACCGCTCAGCAGTAATCCGCGGGCACACTAGACAAGTATCAGCACCGGTTACCCCCGGGGAGGTCCTCTTCCTGGATCTTCCCGACTCCCTTTTTTACCACTCTCGTTGGGAGACAACGACATGAAACTCTTTTGGCAAGGCTATTCCCCACCAGCCGTAATCATGCTCGCTTTGATAGCGAGTTTCGGACTATCGGGCTGCGATGGTGACGACGGAGCGGCAGGCGCTAATGGTGCCGCCGGTGCCACCGGTGTTGACGGCACAAATGGTGCCGATGGCCTCAGTTGCTGGGACCTGAACCAAAATGGTATTGGCGACCTTCCCGACGAGGATCTCAACGGTGACGGCGCCGTCGACGCATTGGATTGCAATGCTTTCGCCAGCGGTGCCTACGAGCCGGCACAGCTACACAAAGGCTACTTCACCGAAAATGCCTACGAAGGCACCCAATCCTGCATGAACTGCCATGGCAAGATCGGCGATGACGTCATAACGACCGGTCACTTCAAGTGGGACGGCGTTTCTGAAAACATCGAGGGCTTCGAGGGTGGCATCCATGGCAAGAATGACATTCTTAATAACTTCTGCATCGCTATTCCAACCAACGAAGGCCGTTGTACGCAATGTCATATCGGCTATGACTACAAAGATGCCGCCTACGATTTCTCGAACCCTGACAACGTGGACTGCCTCGTATGCCATGACCAGACCGGCACCTATGCCAAAGCGCCCACCACGGCCGGCTTGCCGGTTCCGACGGTCGACCTCACCCTCGTTGCACAGAGTGTTGCCGAAAATGGCGGCATTCCGACGATCGACAACTGCATCGACTGCCATGCGAAAGCCGGCGGCGGTGACAACGTCAAACATGGCGACCTGAGTATGTCGATGGCCGATACGACACGTGATTTCGACGTACACATGGGCACCGATGGTGGCGACCTTGAGTGTGTCGCATGCCACCAGGTCAAACGTGATACCGATGGCAACCTGCTATCACATGGAATCGGCGGCATGCCGTATCACTCCGTCGACGAAGGCGCGATGAAGCAGTGTGACGACTGTCACGGCGATCGCTTCAATATCCACGTCGGTACCACGGTCGAGACGATTGTCGGCATCCATGACACGCTCGCGTGCCAGGTCTGCCATATTCCGACGTTTGCTCGAAACACATCGACGAAAGTCGAGTGGTACTGGGAAACTGCCGGTCAGAATATCGACCCGATACCGGTTGATCCGGCTACAGGCCGCCCGACCTACGATAAGAAGAAAGGCACGTTTGTCTGGGCGAACGATGTCCGGCCAACGCTGCGCTTCTTTAACGGTAAATACACCAAGTTCCTGATCGGCGAAAACGATCAATACACCAGCTTGCCAGCAGTGCTTGCAGAGCCTGTTGGCGACTACACAGATCCGAATGCCATGATCTATCCGTTCAAGAAGATGATCGGCAATCAGCCCGCGGATGCCGGCAACCAGACGATCCTGGTGCCGCACCTGTTCGGCATGGCCGGCGGCCCGAATCCGTATTGGGGTGTGTTCGACTGGAACCTCGCGCTGGTCGATGGCGCGGCCGCAGCCGGGCAGACCTACACCGGTGCGTTTGAATTTGTCGATACCGAGATGTACCTCTCAGTCAACCACGAGGTTGCACCAAAAGAGCAGGCCTATGGCATGGACGGTGCCTGCGGCGACTGCCATCTCGCCACCCAGATCGACTGGGCAGCACTCGGCTGGTCAGGCGATCCTGCTGCTGGAGGAACAAGACCCTAGATTCATTCCCCCTGTCGCTATCGACACACTGGGCGCCCACTCGGGCGCCCTTTTTTATGGGAACGAAGTTACGCCATGACCCGCTACTCAAGCGGCAGATAAATGACCGTATTCGTAATCAGGATCATGACGAAGATCATGCAGGTGATCATCGGGCCGAGATAGATTGTGCCGCTCATGCGGAAGAAGTAACGATTGAAGAACGGCAGGACAAACATCATTGGCACAACCGCAAACAACAGGTTTACGTAAAGCCATCCATCGGTCCAGTAAACCGTGCCGGTGACAGCAAACGTCGTGTACTGCACTACAACGATCAGCAACAGACCGAGCGAATTCGCCACTCCTCCCAGTAACATGCTGCGCCATTCCGGCTGCCCCTCGAAACGCATCGCGCCATTGATGCGCAAAGAATTGGACAGGAAGAAGATGAAGAAGAAAGGCAAATACATAAAAAGCAGGATCAGCAGGGCAGGCTGAAAAACGCGAACGCCCATGAACAGGAAGCGGTAGTCCACGTGGAAGAAATAATACACGGTGAATAGAAAAAGGAAGTAAGCGACGAACAGTGTGCAGGCCAGCAAAAAGGTCCGGAACAGTAGCGTGGGCGTCGTCCTGACGCCCCACAGCTGCGGCGTCACACCGTTCTTACGGCCGAAATAGCGATAGCTCAGCCAGAACATGAGATAACCGACTGTGCCATTGAGAACCGCCCACAGCATGACGGCGTTGTTCATGCGTTGCGGAAAGAACCAGGTTAACTCGCGGCTGGAAGCAGCAACGAACAGTTGCTGCGATAACTCGGCCATGGGTATGTAGGTGAAACAGGCGATCAGTGCACCGACGACGAAGGTCGACCAGAACAACGCGCGCCCTCTGCCCCGGGGTTTCGCCAAAGCCGGTGGCAGTGGCTGAACGAGTGGTTGAAACCACGGTGTGTCGAGCAACAGGCGGCCGAAGGGAATTATAGCGATGAGCGCCGCGGCCAGCGAAATCATGCTCAGCAGTTCTTTCCACGGCCAGATTTGCTGATCGCTCTGAAGCTCTGATTTGAAATCGAATACGTGCTCGAAGTACTCGATCTGGTTGGCGGTTGCCTCCTTGTTGTAGGGCTGAAACGGGTGCAGCACACGCTCGTTGTGCATGACGCGCAGCGTGCGCCGCTCCTTGTCGCCGTAGTACTTGCCAATTTCGACCTCGTCGACGGCCGCCCTGCCCGGCTCCCGCCCGATATTGATGAGCCGCAGCGCCTCGGGCGCGATGCGCATATCACCGTTCTTCAGTTCGTTTCGGTAGGCGCCTTCATCGAACAGCGCGTAGCTCGCGCCAACATTCGAACGCACGTCCTGCAGGACTTCATCGCGCAGCGTCAATACGTAGCCAGAGACAAAAACCGAGTGCAGTTTGCTCGGCAGGCCCTTTCGCTGCGCTTCCCGGCCGAAGTAATTAGCCCCGCGAATGGCCGCATTGCCACCCGCCGAGTGCCCGGTGGCCCCGATTCGCTTTTTGTCGATGTAGTTGAGGTTCTCTGAGCTCGCGGCATAGTCAACAACCGCAAACATGCCGTAGCCCTCGGTTGTCGCGGCGATGCGACTTAACGAGGCGCTGGAACCACCCTGCGCATAGGGATCGATACTAAGCGCCACAAACCCTCGACGTGCGAGTTCGATAGCTATATTTGACAGAGACTCTTTGGAGCGTTGAAAACCGGGTACTACGACGATAAACGGCGCTGGGTTCTCGGCCGTAGCCGAGTTCGGTTTGAACAGATCGCCTGCGACCCACTGGCCGTTCTGCGTCGGGATCTTTACATCGCGAACCTGGACGTCGCCAAAAGAGCGCTGGATTTGCGAGACGAAGAAGCTCGAAACCAAGACAACGAGCACGCAAAGGAACAGAAGCCTGTTACTGGACCACTTGTGGAGTGTCTCATTCGTCATCCCCCGAGTTTGCACACAAAACGTGGCTATCGCGAATGTCGTAAGACCCAGCTAAGTCAGCACTGCTGCCAAGCTAGCCGTCGTTTGCTGTCCCCACTCGGTGCGATAGACGATGGCCTGGTTGCGACCCTGATTCTTGGCTTCGTACAAGGCGTCGTCGGCCTGTCGTATCAGGTGATCCGGGTTGACGTGGCCCGCCGCCTCCGTGATCGCTGCGCCTATACTCAGCGACACGGCTGGCGCTGTCTCGGACGCCTTGTGCTCGATATTCAGGTCGATGACTTTCTGGCATATTCCGCGCGTGAAGGTCTCAAGGAAACCCGCCGTTGGATCGTACAATACGATCACAAACTCCTCACCGCCGTAGCGCGCGACCATGTCGAGTGGCCGATTGGGGCTGTCAGCTACGACATCCGCCACAGCGCGTATGCAGCCGTCGCCCATGCGATGACCGTAGCAGTCGTTGTAAAGCTTGAAGTGATCAATATCCGCGACCACGATGGCGACACTTTTTTCGTCGCGCCGCGCCTGTTTCCAGATTTGCCTGACGTGCTGATCGAAAGCACGGCGACTAAAAAGACCCGTCAGGCCGTCGGTTCGCTCGAGCCGCAGGATCTCAAGCTTGTTGTCGTAGGTTTCCCGTGCGCTGCGTTCCAGGCGGTAGCTTGTGAACGTGCCGATGAGATTCAGCACACCGAGAAAGACGGCGCCGTAAATACTTTGCTCGGCCGGCACGCCGGGCACACTGCTAATCGCCAGGTAGCCAATAAACAATGGCCACGCAGCGCTTATGCTCTGCCGCAATGTCAGCCCCAAAACCAGGTAGATGCTGAATGTCGCGAATAGAAACGACCAGTAAGTGTCCGTTGCGCCAATCTGCATCGCACTCGCAGAAACGGCCAACGCCGCAACGCCGGCAAGAAACGCGGCAGAGGCCGTCACGTAGGGCAGCAAGAGTCGTTGTTTAACAAGGAAAGTCGCGCCCAGCGCTACTGACACAGGCATCAACATGGCCAGGATGCGCAGCCAGGCCGTCTGTTCGACAAACCTGGACGGCATCAGGAACGCGTCCAGTACGGAGACCGAGATCATCAGCGCTATCCACAGACCGAGCGCGGCCCGAGTGATGGATAACGTTCGCTCGATATAGAACCGCCGGAAGTTCCTGTCCAGCTCCCGCGACTCATCTGTAACTATTTCGGCGCCCGGTAGTAGCCGTGGCGCCAGAGAGAGGTGTGTGGCTTGATTCAGCATGGATTATCGCTCAACTGTAGTCATCAGTGCGTATCGGCCGACGACTAGCAAACCTTAGGGGGTCCCTGGTCCGAGATTTCCCCCACACGTTCCAGCAAAAGCCGATAGCATTGGGACTGTTTTAGCTGGAAACCGGAAATGCGTTCTTTCGTTCTTGCGCTCACCACACTGCTGACGTCTGCCACCATTGCAGATGAGCTGCCAGCAGGCGCTGCCCTGGAACAAGAGAACGCGGTTATCGGCGAGATACGGCTGGAAAAATCCAATGTATTCGACCTGTCGAATCCCGAAGAAAATAACTGGCTGTATCGCCTTGCCAACCGTCTGCATATCGTTTCCCAGGATAAGGTCTTACAGAAACAGCTGCTGTTCAGGAGCGGCGACACCTATTCGGTCCGACAGGTCGACGAGTCGGAAAGAATCTTGCGCGGGAATCCGTACTTGTTTGACGCGGATATCAGGCCGACCCGTTACCAAAAC
>CAYTTZ010000192.1:0-5548 GCA_964440945.1 uncultured Woeseiaceae bacterium | reverse complement strand
GCAGCGTCAAGGCCGGAGATAGTCACGCCCTTCGCGTAGCTCGCCGGATATCCGCCGGCGGCCATAACGACCCCAAGCGCCGCCCTGGAATCCCACTGGGCACTTTGCTGGTCCAGCGAGTCCGCCAGTGTTGCCGAACAGATTGCGACGAGGTCTGATCTGAGGCGCATGAGTATGGGCTGAGTTTCCGGGTCGCCAAGGCGGCAATTGAATTCGATGACCTGCGGTTCGCCGTCCGGCATGATCATGAGCCCGGCGTAAAGGAAGCCAAGGTAGGGATGGCCGTCCGCTTTCATGCCCGCGAGCGTCGGGCGGATTACGCGGTCCATGATCTGTTGTTCGATCGCAGCGGTCACTACCGGCGCCGGCGAGTAGGCGCCCATGCCACCTGTATTGGGGCCGACATCACCTTCATCACGAGCCTTGTGGTCCTGTGACGTTGCCAGCGGCAGGATGCTGTCGCCGTTCGTGATCACGATAAAGCTCGCTTCTTCGCCGTCCAGGTATTGCTCGACGACGATACGTGCGCCAGCTTCGCCGAAGCTGCCGCCCGCGAGCATGTCGGTTGCGGCCTGTTCGGCTTCTGCCAGCGTCATCGCAACTACAACGCCTTTGCCAGCGGCAAGGCCATCGGCCTTGATGACGATCGGCGCGCCTTGCTCGCGAATGTAGTCAAGGGCCGGTGCCAGTTCGGAGAAGTTCTGGTAGGCGGCCGTGGGAATATCGTGCCGCTTCAAGAAGTCCTTCGTGAAGGCTTTAGAGCCCTCCAGCTGCGCGGCCGCTGCCGTCGGCCCGAAGCAAGGCAGGCTGAGCTCATTGAATCGATCAACGACACCGGCGACGAGTGGCGCCTCGGGGCCGACAATGGTCAGGCCTACCTGTTCGCGTTCGGCCAGTGCGGCCAGCGCATCGATATCATCGGAAGAAACGGCAACGTTGCGGACTTTGGGTTCGCGCGCGGTACCGGCATTGCCTGGCGCGACCAGTACCTCGACAACGTCCGCGGACTGAGCGCACTTCCAGGCCAGCGCATGTTCGCGTCCGCCCGAGCCGATTATGAGTACTTTCATGCCTTGCGTGCTCCGACCGTCAACAGTGGCCCCCTGGGCGTTATTACACAGAAGACGCGTCGCCAGAATAGTCTAATGGCGGAAGTGGCGCATACCGGTGAAGACCATAGCCAGGCCGTGTTCGTTCGCCGCCTGGATGACTTCGTCGTCGCGCATTGAACCGCCGGGCTGGATGATTGCCGAAATGCCGTATTCGGCAGCAGCGTCGATACCGTCGCGAAACGGGAAGAAGGCGTCAGATGCCATGACCGAACCTCTGACTTCCAGGTCCTCGTCGGCAGCCTTGATCGCTGCGATTTTGGTGCTGTAAACCCGGCTCATCTGGCCCGCGCCGACGCCAACCGTCATATTGTCCTTGCAGAAGATGATTGCATTGGACTTAACGTATTTGACGACCGTCCATGCAAACAGCATGTCCTGGATCTGCCCAGGTTCAGGCGCCTTTTCTGTGACGACCTTGAGATCTTCTGCCGTAATCACGCCGAGATCCGTGTTTTGCACCAGCAGCCCGCCGGACACCTTCTTGAAATCGAAACCGGCGATTGCGGTATCCGCCCAGGCGCCCGTCTCCAGCACGCGGACGTTCTTCTTGGTGCTAATGGCTTCAAGCGCATCGCTTGGCACTGAGGGCGCGACGATCACCTCGACAAACTGCTGATCCACAATCGCTGCCGCGGTTGCAGCGTCGAGTGGACGGTTGAAGGCAATGATGCCGCCAAACGCCGAGGTTGGATCGGTCTTGAATGCCTTGTTGTAGGCTTCGAGAATGTCGTCTGCGACGGCAACGCCGCAGGGATTGGCATGCTTGACGATTACGCAGGCCGGCCGCTCAAACTGCTTGACGCACTCCAGTGCCGCATCGCTGTCGGCGATATTGTTGTAGGACAAGGCCTTGCCGTGCAGCTGTTTCGCAGACGCCAGTGATCCGGCAGGCAGGCGCTGGTCAATATAGAAAGCCGCGCCCTGATGCGGGTTCTCGCCGTAGCGAAGTCGCTCCGACAGTGAGCCCGAATACAGAAAGCGTTCGCCAAGCAGGTCATCGTCGAGCGACGCCGAAAGGTATTTCGTAATTGCCGTGTCGTAGCTTGCCGTGTGTGCGTAGGCTTTGGCCGCCAGCCGACGTCGCTGCTCCAGCGACAGCGCGTTGTCTTTCAGGCTTTCGAGCACGGACTCGTAGTCATCCGGGCTGACGATGACGGCAACACCATCATGATTTTTCGATGCCGCGCGAATCATGGCCGGTCCACCGATATCGATGTTCTCGATGGCATCGTCGATAGTCGCGTCGTCGCGGGCGATGGTCTGTTCGAACGGGTACAGGTTGACGACGAGAAGATCGATCGGCTCGATGCCGTGCTCTTCCATAACGGCCTCATCGGTCCCGCGCCGCCCGAGCAGTCCGCCGTGGATGACCGGATGCAGCGTCTTGACGCGACCATCCATGATCTCCGGAAAGCCCGTTTTCTCCGACACCTCGATGACATCGAGCCCCGCTTCGCGAAGCTGGCGACAGGTGCCGCCCGTTGAAAGTACCTCAATACCGAGTTCGGCCAGTCCGCTTACAAAAGGAATCAGTCCACGCTTGTCAGAGACACTGACGAGCGCGCGTCGTACATTCAACATGGATACACCTGGTTGGAGAGAAAGGTGCCGATGCGGCACCTACTTGATAAGCAAATAAGTCCTGAGTTTCTTTCGCAAGGTGCCGCGATTAATACCCAATATGCCGGCTGCCTGGCTTTGATTGCCTTGCGTGTAGTCCATCACGGCCTTGAACAGGGGTCGCTCGACTTCGCCGATCACGAGATCGTACAGCTCACCCGGGCGATCGCCGTTCAACGTCGTAAAATATTGATCGAGTGCGTCTTCTGTGTGTTTGCAAAGCGGTTTTTTGCTTTTTCTCGACGTTAGTTCCGTCGTCTTATTCTTAGTTTGCGCCACGTCTGTCAGTTCCCGAAGAATTCCCTTGTCAATCTGATCTGCTCTGAAGCGCGGTCGACGCGCACAACCTGATGACGAAACTCGTCGGCGTCATGCAGGCTGTTGCAGTACCAGGTGAGATGTTTGCGAGCCACTCGAACACCGGTCGTATCCCCATAAAACCGGTGTAGATCATTCAAGTGGCCGATCATAATATCACGCAATTCATTTTTTTCTAGCTCGGTATTTTCCGCAGCCGAATTCAATAGCGCAGTCAGTTCACGGAAGATCCAGGGGCGCCCCTGGGCGCCGCGACCGATCATCAGGCCGTCGGCATTGGTTACGCGCAATACCTCCAGCGACTTCTGCAAACTTGTTATATCTCCGTTAGCTATGACCGGTATCGACACCGCTTCCTTAACCGCCGCAATGGTCTCGTATTCGGCCTCACCGTTGTAACGGCATGCGCGAGTGCGACCATGGACCGCCAATGCCTTGACACCGCTGTCTTCGGCAATACGTGCGACTTCAATCGCGTTACGGTGCTCTGTATCCCAGCCGGTTCGGTATTTCAGCGTTACCGGAACGTCGACGGCCTTTACGACGGCGTCGAGAATGGTGGCGACAAGCCTTTCGTCTTTCAGCAGCGCCGAGCCGGCGAGTTTTCGGCACACTTTCTTGGCGGGGCATCCCATATTGATGTCGATGATCTGCGCGCCGCGCTCGACGCAGGCTTTAGCCGCTGTTGCCAGCTGCTCCGGCTCGGAGCCGGCAATCTGCACCGCCACCGGTTCCGCATCGAGGTCGAGATCAAGTCGCCGTCGCGATTTGGGTGTTGTCCACAGACTGATGTCTGCGGTGGTCATCTCGGAAGTGGTCATGCCTGCGCCATAGCGGCGGCAAAGGCGGCGAAACGGCGCATCGGTCACGCCGGCCATAGGCGCCAGCACGAACGGGCTGGACAGCTCGTACGGGCCAATCTTCAGCGCTTTCATTTGAAGTTGGGTATATGGCAGCGCAGGCGAGCGTCCGGCTGCCGGTAACAGGCCTGCAGTTTGTATCCGGTCGCGTTTTCGGAGGGAGATTTGATGGTCATAACGGCCGTGAAGTTGTTGCCGGGCCGCACCATCTTACTGGGATCGAGGTCATCCGTCAGGTAGTCCCCCGGGTCCAGCGTCTTGGTGCCAATGGTTTCTTCGAAACGGTCGGTGAGCGAGATAGTGACGAGCGGGTAGGGCAGTGGCTTGGCCGACGTATTGCCAATGCGGGAGATGACGGTCAGCGTGTCGGCCTCTTCGTCGAGGATGTCCCGCCGCGCCTCGAATCGCCAGCCCGTTACATCCCAGGTCGGTGACAGCGGCATCCCGATGGCGCGGTACAGGGGGCCGACAGTCTCATTAAAGGCTGGGATCGTCGCGAGCGCCTCGCGGGACTGATGCAGTACCTGCACAATGAGCACGACGACCAACAATACGGCTGCCGCCGCCATGCCGCGCCGGCTGCCTTTCTGTGCCTTCCTGGCCTCGGCTTCCCGGGCCAGATTCGCCTTTTCTGCGAGCGCGGCAGCTTCGGCGATATCCGCCTTGCGCTTCTCCTGGTCCAGCGCGGTGCGAACGAATTCGCCCTCCATGATGATCGACTCAAACCCGGTTCCCGTGTCTTCGCTCGCGGGGTGCTCGTTACGTTCGGCCGAGGCCTGCTCAGCGTCTTTGTCGCCAAAAACAATCGTCGAGGCGAAGCCGTCTTTATCCTCGACGGCCATGCTGAGAAGCTCCTGGTCAATCAGCAGGTTGAGCGTTTGCTCTTCTTCGCTTTGCGGTGGTACTTCGTGCGGCGTGCCTGCAGTGGTATCTCGGTCGGGTTCGTCGGCATGTGGTTCCTCGTCGAGGGCAAGATCGTCATCTTCGAGTGCATTCTCCTGAAAGAGATCGTCACCGTCAGGCTCGTCTTCGAGAGCGAAATCGTCAAGCTCGGACTCGTCCTCGAGAGCGAATTCTTCGCCCTCCAGTTCATCGTCGACTTGCGCTTCGACATCGGCAGCGCCTGCAAAGAAGCGCTTGTCGAATACGTCCGACTGCTCCTCGAGTTCGGCCATCGCTTTTTCTACTGCCCCAAATTCAAGCGGCGTTTCACCGTGCCCATCGTCATCTACGGCGCCGCTTTCGGGCCCGGTGTCCTGCTGCGTAGCGCCCTCCGCATCCAACTCCATTGACGGGTCGGGCTGCTCTTGCGGATCGTCCTCGATCTGCACAACCTCGCCCGTTTCATCCGCAAGTTCGAGCTTTGGAACTTCGCCGGTTTCTTCGGCGTCTTCGATATCCGCCTTTTCCAGCCCTGCACCGGTTTCATCGGCCAGCTGTAATCCGGATGTAATGTTCTCGCCTGCGAATGCCGCTGCCTCGTCGAGCTCCTCGTCCGTGCCAGGAGACACGGCGCCTTCCGCCGCATCAGCGCCTTCTTCAAGCGCGTGTTCGGCCGTCTCTTCAGCAGGCGCCGCGTGCAGACCACTGAGATCGATACCCATCGCCTCCGCCTGAAGTGCGAACTGGGTATCCATA
>CAYTTZ010000191.1:0-5580 GCA_964440945.1 uncultured Woeseiaceae bacterium | reverse complement strand
CGTTATCGTCGCCGGCCGCGTACTGACTCTGTTCAGTCTGCAAGGTATGCAATACGGATTCCGACTGCGCGATTGACTCATCGAGTTCATCCTGACGTTGCTCGAGTTCAGCCAGTGCGGCCTTTGCCGTGTGTACGCCACCTTCTTTGGCTGCAGCCTCCTCGAGTGACTGTAGAATATCGAGCTCACTATCGGCATCGGTGCGTCGACGATCCGCGTGCTCCCGCAGACGTTTCGGAATCTCCAGTAGCATCCAGTGGTTGGGTCGCGCGTCTTGATACTTGCACAAGCGAGCAACCCAGGCATCAAGCAGTCGGGCGAGCGGATTGGCGCTGTACTCGGATGTACCGTAGCCCCGGTTCCACAAATACATGAATAGTTCGTCGCCCTTGTACGGTTGTCCCTTAATATGACGATCGTCAAGTGCGACCTGGGCCTTCTCTGCAGCGCTGACAGCGATAGCGTCAGCCTCGTGGGTGCGATCAATCTGAGATTGAAATTCGGCATTCGATTCGAGTGCCGTCTGGACCTTTCCTTCGCGCTCGGCAAGAATTTGTGCGTCGGAATCGACTTCATCATGCAGCCTTTCCCGCCGATCTTCGAGACTGAGCAACGCACTGCTGGCCGCGGAGACGCGCTCACTCAACTCTGCTATCGCGTTTTGTCGACGGTCAAGGATCTTCTGCACTTCGAGGTCCGTAGAGTCGATTCGTTTGACGACGTCACCCTGCTGGATGGCGTCAAGTCGCATCGCGGCCAGACGCTTTAGCGCTTGCCCCTGGTGTCGTCGATTCATCGCGACCGAATTTGAAGTTACCTGCAGCTCCCGGTCCAGGCGTTCTAACTCATTGCGCGCCGTTCGTAACGTCGCGCTGAGATGATCGAGCGTTTTGCGTCCGGTTAACATAGCTACCAGTTCGTTATCGTGGCGCCGGTCGTCGGCACACGATATTCGGGATCGAGCTCGCCTACCTGCTTGGTGCCAACAATATTGTCCTGGATGATTCCGTCGTCCCGTTTGTCCGCTACGACGGCTTCGAAAACTTCTTCACCGACGCGTAAGCCCCACAATGACTTGCTCCGGATACGCCCGTCTTCCTCGTTCTTAATACTGACGGGAATGATTTTCCCCGCCGGCGTCACCGCTTCGACAATCAAATAAAAATTCCTGGCACCAGCATTAACGTCGGGCACACGCCATACGCCCGATATCTCGTTGGGACGGGACACGATTCGAACCTCGTAGCTTGTTTCCAGGTCACGGAGCAATGATCGCATCTGTCCATGCAAGTTTTCGGCGTCCTGAATTTCCTTTTCGGCAATGGCTTGCCTTGCCTGACCTAAAAGACCGTTCGCTCGTTGCGTTGCTTCATCGCTATTGGACACAGCGTTTATACGCGTATGTGTCGACGCGATCTTCGTAGGCAGTAATTCGAGCAGGCGCGCCTCTGGGAGACCGACGGTTGCATACCACACGACCCATATAACGAGGCCCAGGGCCAGAACACCGAGGACGGGTTTCAGCCAGCGACTTCGCCGCACGTAGATTCGCGCCAACTTTGCGGAAAAGCTTTTGGCCGTGGGCACGTACTGGAAACGGTCCTCTTCAAGTGCATGAACGCCGGCAGCAAGCGCCGCATCGCTTACCTCTATGCCTTGTGCCTCGTAGATTTTCCGCAGCCGTGCAAGGAGGCGCTGGCGTCGGCCGCCAGAATCCAGCTCGCGGTCGATGATGAGGTCACGATGGCGTACAGTGTCGACGACATCCATCGCCACCATCAGATCTTCAAGCGGCGCCTTGTCGACGCCAGACCGACTAACTGCGGTCATCGTGACTTAACCGCCAGTGGGTGGTGGCAATGTGCCACCTTGCTGAATCAGCCGGGCGAGTCGCTGCTTGCCGTCTTCCACAGACTCCCTAATTTCTTCGGCGTTCTTTGTTGCCAGCACGCGCATCTCTTCGATTATGTCTCTGGAGCGCGCCTGGAAGTTGACAACGGAATCGACCAGTTTTTTCACGGCGTCCGCCCGGATCGTAGGGCCGTAGCCTGCGCGCACCGCTGCTTCCTGAACTTTGCCGCCGATGTCGGCGAGATCTTCGAGACTCTTCGACATGCCTTCTTTCATGGACTCGAGCGCCTGAGTGCTCTCGTGAAGGCCAAACAGTCCGGTGAATGACGCGCTGAGCGCGGTCAGCACCGTCTCGTTGGTGCCAAAGAACATGATCGATTGCTTGTAGACGCGCTCCTTCGCACTCGTTGTCTGCAGCAATCGGGACATGACGAATTCGGACGTGTTGTAGCTAACGGTGAGGTTGTCGGACAAATCCTTGGCGATTTGATAGCGGTCCTCATCGTCCTGCAACTCGCGAACCTTTTCATCACGTGCAAGCTCGAGCTTGGCACGGGCTACAAGGTCATCGCCCTCGAAAGCCTCTACGGTATCTGCGGCTTTAGTGACGTTCGACTTCGCAACTTCCCAGCGAGATTCGGCCGTTTTCAACACGTCCAACGCGAGTATTTCCGATTCCTTCAGCGCACCACGGAAGTCCTGATACGCATTGAGAATGAGATGCTCGCGCTCAATCTGATCGCTGGAATCCTCTGCCACCTCCAGGTAGGTCTCTTTGATTTCCTGAAATCGCGACGCGATGTCCCCGCGTGTCACCTTCATCCAGACGTTGCTGATTCGCTCCAGGGTATCGATTTTTCCGTCCTCAACCTGCTCCACCATGGATTTGGCATCATCGCGAATGGAATTGAACGACGCCGTAATTTTTTCGTAACGCTCGCCGAGCATCATGGAGCCGACCTGTTCACGGACAACTTCGTTGAAAAGCGAGGCTTGGCTCATTGTACGAGCAATGGCCGTGACTTTTGCCTCGTCGAGTTCGGTCAGACGGTTAAGCAGTGCGACGATGGGTGCCTCGTCCGATTGCTCCGGCACAAGGCCTAAATCGCGTAGCTGGTTCATGGCGCGATCGAAGTACTTGAGTACTGAGTTGCTCATCGGTGCTCCTTTCTTATTGTTTCTGGTACGGCTTCTTTCGGACCATTCGAATGTCGGTCGGACAGTTTAGCCGCAATGGACGCCTAAGCGAAGCGCAGAAGTCAGCTGGCACAATTATTAACATTCTTAGCTACATTCTATGGCCCAGGGATGTCGATCCTCATGTCACTTGTCCGGCGGAGCGCATCCAATATACGTTGATTCCGGGCGGATTCTCAGTCGTGCCGATGGTCGACCGGACGTTTTGCGATCAACAACTTACGCGTTCGAAACCGTCAATATCGCCAGTAAACGACGCGTAAGACCTGAGCTATCTGGTTAGTTGCGGCATAGAATTGGCACAGTGACTTCTACGCACCGAATTCCACCATCACCGCGGTGTCGAACTTGCTGTAGCGTAGCAACTGCTCCTCCAGTTTTCTTTTTTTAGAGCGCTAAATTCGAATCGTTTTGGGCGCTTCCGCCACCGCAGGTTTTCTTGAAAAGTAACGTAATAATATGGCCAAGAACAAAATGGTCACAGCAATTAGCATCCAAAGGAGATAGTTTGTTTTGGTCTCTTCAGGGACAGCGACAATTTTCAACTCGCCGGGCGAACTTGTAAATCCATCAAGGCCGGATCCGCTGACTGCAGTCACTCTCCAGTAGCTGATTCCTACGGGAAGAGACAGCACGGCTAGCGTGGACTCCGAAATTCCGCGCTGATTGAGTATCGGTTGCGCGCAACGTCGGTCCTTGCAAACGTCCAGGCGGTAGGCGGCAGCGCCGTCCAACGGCTCCCAGCTGAACTCAATATTTCCAGCAAACAGTTCATCGTCCAGCGCATGTATTTTGGGGGCTGGCAGTAGACGTTCGGGTTCAGCGGGCGCCTGCCCCGTTACTGCCGTCGTACCCATTCCAGTCTCTACAGCCACGCTGACGCCCGCCGACTCTACGGCAGAGGAACCTTCGTAGACCATCACTTGCGACCTATCGTTGCCGACCTTGCGTGCGCGGGTTGAATTGTTACCACCTGCCCCGCGCGCCGGCCGCGTTATGGTTCCCGCTACATTGATTTCAATTTGCTGTTGCGGCGCATTGATTTGCTCCAAGCGCAGTTCAGTTTCACCGCTCCTGATTTCTATCTCGCTTCGACTTACGCCAGAATCTTGCGGTTCAAGCGCCCGCAAGAATATTTGCGAATATTCCGTAACCAAAACAGTCGTGGCGCCGTCGAACTGGAGAATAGCGGACGAGTTCTCGAGAGTTCGCACGGCATCAAATGGAAACAAGCGATCGCCCTCTATCGCGCCTTTCCAGTCGCTTCGTTTCACGTTTTTCTCAACGACATTGAAAATCTTCTCAATTACCGCCTGGTACACCTCCACCTCTTCCACAACAACGACCGGCGCAGGCTGCTCGTAACCGGTGATAATGTTGATGACTTGGCCCGGCTTGATAATATCGGGGTCGGGCAGATCCGGGTTGACCGCGACGTTCGTATTCCATAATGCGTCAGGCCCCAAATTCCTACGCGCCAGGATCGCCAGTGTTTCTCCCTCTCTGACCACATAGGATTCAACGATCGGTCGCAGGTTTTCGTCAGGCGCTGTTTCCGCATGCGCAAATGTCTGCGCGAGGACAGAAACCCCGAGTAACCCCATAGCAATAATTTTATTCATTGTTAGCTAGCATCATTTTTCGTACCACGGTGTCCGGTAACATTTCGGTAATCAATCCAGCATTCTCTCCGATTTTCGGAATGTCGTCGGAAAAATGTGGCTCCCATCTTTGCACCCCTAGTGCTTTCTCAAGTGAGTCCGCGACCATTGCCGCATTGTTGGGTCGCTTGAGGGGATTCTTCGCAAGCAAGCTCATGACTACATTGGACAAAGATTCCGGTATTTTGCGGTCGATTTCGCACGGAGGTGGCGGCTCGTACGCAGCGGTTAGAGTAAACGTTTGCTTGATCGACGCTCCTCTAAATGGACTGTCTCCGACCAGACACCGATACAGCACTACGCCAACCGCAAACATGTCGGACATCTCGCTGTAGGCACTTTTGTAGATGATTTCCGGGGCAATATGTCCGGGTGACCCAATCACATGGGAAGCGCGCATTACATTCTTACTTGTAAGGCTCGCGACACCGAAATCGGAGAGCTTAATGCTGCCGTTGTAGCCGAGAAGCACATTACTTGCCTTAATGTCCCGATGGATGATCGAGCGACGATGCGCCTCGGCAAGACCGCGCAATATAGCCGTGGCTAAAGCAACGGCCTGCAGCGGCGGAATAGTCGTGGAGCGTTGCATATAGTCCTCCAGACTAATCCCGTCGATAAATTCCATCGCGATAAATGCGATTTCCTGAGCATCCACCGCATCGTATACGGTAACAATATTTGGATGGATAATTTTCGCGACAATCTTCGCTTCTGTGACGAGCTTGGCGACCAGTTCATGTCTATCGAAATTGCTCTCTGATTTGCCGATTTTTATCGTCTTTATCGCGACTTCCCGCTCAAGACGTGGGTCCCATCCTTTGAAGATGGTACCCATCGATCCACTGGCAATAACATCCTCTATCTGATA